>JAYWEH010000318.1:0-24050 GCA_043780025.1 Deltaproteobacteria bacterium | reverse complement strand
AATCCCGTTTGCGCTGGCCGCGGGTAGCGATTGCGCGCTCTTGATGAGTCAGTTTTTTTCACCGCTGCACGGCTACGGTTACCGGGGCGAGTTCGACGCGTTCGTGTGCAATGGCGCGAGCCGGTACCGCTGCCGTTCGCTGCGCGAGCTCGCGGTGGATCCCATGGATGAGTTCTCGTTGCGGCAACACCTCGGGGATCGGCCGTTCGAGGATCTCCTGTCGTTACTCGGGCGGCTGCTCGATGACGAGCGGTTTGGATTGCCGCGCTCGGTCGAGGTGCTCGGCGAACGCATCGTGGATCGGGGCGCGATGATCAATCTGGCCCCTTCGGGTCGACAGAAAGGCGCGTTGTCGGACGCGGCTCGCGTCAGTCGAGATCAGTTTGTGGCGCACGATCAGCGGACGGGTTACCGCGAGCGGTTGCTGCCGGTGTTGCGCCAGGAGATCGACGCGATCTTGCCGGGCAATGATCTCGCGCTGACGCTGGGCGGCCAGACGTCGTTTGATCTCGTGGTGCGCGGGCGAGACAAGAGCTTTGCGGTACGCAGCTTGCTGGCGGAGGGTGTCGAGCAGGTGACCTACGTCGGGGACGCGTTGTTTCCCGGCGGGAATGACGCTGCCGTCAGTGATTTCGTGGCGGCCTGGGCCGGCGGCGCCTGCCCGGTCGAGGTGGTCCGCGTGGACGATTTCCATGACACCGCGCGGCTGATGGAGAGCAAGGGCTGGCTGCGCGCGCGCTGACCCGGGAGCCGCGCTAGAGATTTGCGGAGAGACAGGATGGGGCCATACTGCCCGTCCATGCAAGACGAACGAGCCGCAGTACAACGCTGGTTAGCAGGTCAGCGCGCGTCGGCACGGCTGCAGCGCACACTGCAGGCCGCCGAGGGGCCGCAGCCGGAGCGGGCAGTGGCTCAATCGTTGTCAGCGCTTTCGGCACTCGAGGCGATGGGGAGATGGCCCGGTCCACGTGACGCGGTGAGCCAGCGCGCAATCGAAGAAGTTCGGCGTCGCTGGGTCTGCATCCAGAATCGTGCCCGTGGCGCGCGGCCCTAATACGACGCGGATCGAGGACGCGCTCACCGCATTGAGCAGGGCGCTGTCCGAAGCCGGAGCGCCCTGGATGGTGATCGGTGGGATTTGCCGTGATAGCCCACGGCGTGCAGCGAATGACCACCGACATCGATGTGGTAATTCAGGGCGACGCGGTGTCGGTCGCCACGCTGATTGACGTGCTCCAGAGGCACCGCATCGCAATGCGCATTGAGGACGCGGAGGCGTTTGCGGCGACGAACCTCGTCCTGCTGACTCGCCATGAACCAACGCAGGTCCATCTGGATCTATCGTTCGGGTGGACCGCGTTCGAGCGCGAAGCCCTGGCCGCGCGGGTGCCCACGCGTTACGGCAAGGGCAGCCCCGATGGCTGGCGTCGAAGCGTTGATCACCTTCAAGGTGATGGCTGGACGCCCGCGCGATTTCGACGACGCCATTACGCTCCTCACCCTGTACCCCAAACGTGGCAAGTCGGCGTCGCGCAAGAAGACGCGGAAATCGGGATTCTAGAACGCCCACACGCATTGAATCGGGGCGAGGGTCCTTGCTTTTTCCGGTGCCTACGGCGCCGGTGTCGCGTTCAGCAAGTTCTGACAGCCGACATAGCTGCCGGAGTTGCAGGCGCGATCAAAAAGGCGCAGCGCTTCGTCGCGATTGGCCACCACGCCGCGCCCGGTCACGTACAAGACGCCCAGATTCGAGCAGCCGAGCGCTGCGCCCTGGGTGCACGCCGCGCTGTACCAGCGCCGTGCATCGCCGAAGTTTTGCGCTACTCCCTGCCCGTGCTCATACAGCGCGCCGAGCTGGTTGCAGCCCTCGGCGGACCCGCCGTTACAGGCGCGCTCAAAGGCGCCGCGGGCTTTGTAGTAGTCTTGCTCCACGCCGTTGCCTGTCTGGTGGGCTACGCCCAAGTTGTTGCAGCCTTCGGCGCTGCCCCAGGCGCAAGCGCGCTGGAAGAAATGCGCGGACACAATCGGATCCGGCGCCGAGCTCGCGGCGCCCAGCTGATGCTCTATGCCGAGTGCGTTACAATCGGCCGCGGTGGTGCAACGCGCCGCGCTCTTGGGGTGCGAAAAGGTTCGCACGGTGCCGGCAATCACCGCCAGAGCGGCCAGCGCAGCGAGACCGATCCCTCCGAACACGACGAGGCGGTGCGGACTGTCCCAGTCGCTCTTGCGCGGCGTTTGGCTCCACGCGACACCGGGTGCACCACTCGGTTGTTCGAGCGGGCTCCACTCTGCCTCGGGATCCATACCGGTGGCGTTGACATTCGGTGCGCCAGGACTGGATGCAGCCATCTCTCACCTCCGCTACAATGTTGCTGTCCGTCCAACATGGAGCGGGCTATTCGCTTTCGCCAGGGGGCATGCCTTAACGCAAGCCCGTGTGAGCGGCCGCGCCAGGCCAGTGCGCCACGGTATCTTGGCGACTTTCAAGCAGGCTGAGCCGCCCGCTGCGCTAACTCAGCGCCGCGTCGAATCTGCCGAGGCGAGGGCCGGATTCCAGCTGCAGCGTCTCCAGCCCTAGAGCTGTGCGCTGCTTCCCCTCAGCGCGTGGCATTTTCGCGCTCCGAACCCAGCGCGTCGCGCACGGCCGCGGCTAGAGCGCTGGCCGTATAAGGCTTGGGCAGCCAGGACAAGCCCTCGGCGATCGCCAGCTCCGCGCGTTCGGGTGGCGCATGGCCGCTGATGATGATGGCCTTCTGCTCCGGGAACACGCTTTGGATCCGGGCGTAGAGCTCCAGGCCGTCTTCGGCCTCGTTGAGCAACATGTCCAGGATCAGCAGATCGAAAGGGGGCCCCGCCTTGCCGCTATCGTCCGCTCGCGAGAAGTAGCTGTAAGCGCGAGCGCCGCTGTTTACCGCCGTGGCTTCGTAGCCGAAGTGTTCGAGCAGGCGCACGGCGGTGCGGAGTTGGATCGGATCGTCATCGACCACCAGGATGCGGCCGCTGCCGCGCATCAACAGGCGCTTGCTGTCGCGCCGCTTGGGTGCGGCGCTCTCCAGCGGGAAATGCAAGGTGAACGTCGTGCCCTGGCCAACGATGCTGTGGACGTGGACGAAGCCGGAGTGGTCCTTGACCACGCTTCCGACGATGGATAGACCGAGCCCGCTGCCGCTGGTTTCGCTCAAGGGCTTACTGCTGAAAAAGGGCTCGAAGATGCGCCCCAGATCCGTCGGGTTGATGCCCTTGCCGGTATCGCACACCTCGAGCACCGCATAACGGCCCTCGCGCACACCCTCGCGCCGTGCGAGGGCCGCGTCCACCTGGCGTTCGTGTGTACGGATGATCAACGTGCCCTGGCGGTCCATCGCCTCCAGCGCGTTGCGGGCCAGGTTCTCCAATGCGCGCCAGAGGTGTGTCTCTGACGCCGAGATCCAGAGCGGCTTTGGCTGGAGCTCGACCTTCCACTCCACGTCCTCGTTCGACCAGCTATCGTGCTGCGTGGGATCTGCGAGCAGGTTGGAAAGCGACTGATTGAGATCCAGAATCTCTTTGACGGCGCGGCTCTGTCGGCTCAGTGCCAGCAGGTCTTTGATCGTCTGTGCGGCGCGCAAACCAGAGCTCTTGATGCTTGACAGATCGGAGCGCAACGCCCCGAGCGGCTCGCTGCTGCGCTGCTCCAGCCGCTCCAGCTCTTCCAGCATCACGTCGGGTAACGCCACCAGCGGGCCGAGCGAATTGTTCAAATCGTGCGCGACGCCACCGGCCAGCGCATTCAGTGAGCGAATGCGGTCCTCGTTGGCGAGCCGCTGCTGCTCCTGGATCTTGCGGGCGTGCAGCGTGGTACTCTCCAGGATGGCCTGATGCAGCTCGATACCCCCCAGCGCGACGCTGATGCGATCGCGCACCACCACATAACCGTTGCAGCCCGGGGTATGCTCGAACACCGCGATGCCGATGCAGCGCGTCTTCAAGACTAGCGGCAGCACCAGCCAGGTGCGCCGCCGTGCCTCCGAGAGCACCCCCGGCGGAATCAGCGACTGGCTCGAGAACTCGTTCTGGGCCGGAGTGACGGAGGCGCCATCGACGAGGCAGACCAGCGCGTTGAGGCGCGTGGTATCGTGATGGGGATACAAGGAGATGAAGGCGGTGTTCATGCCCAACGCCGGCAGCGATCGGCAGAGCCCCTGCGAAAGGCCAGGCAGGTCGAGGGCGTTGGAGAACTCCTCGCCCTTCTCCATCAAGAGCGAGTAGGCCTGATCAATCTCGAGCCGCTGCTGAACCCCGATGCGCGCGTCGGTGAGGGCGACCACGGCGCTGGCATCGTGAAACAGATCTTCCAGTGGCGTGGAGAGGATCGGCCGCAGCTCCTCGCGCAGCTGGCGCAGCGTGACCTGGAGCGATTGGCGCTGCTCGTGGTCGCCTCCCAGCAGCGAAAGAGCGGTTTTTACCGCACCCACGAAGCGAGGCCCTTGCCCGTCGAGCTCGTCGCCGAGCGCGGAGAGTAGCGCGCTGACGTGTGCCGCGGGGCTCGGTTTTCCGAAGCGTGGCGCCGGACTGAGCGCGCAGAGGATGCGATCCCGCTGGTCCTCGAGAAAGGCCCTTGCATCTTTCGGGCGCTCGCGGCGCGAGGAAGCGGCCTTGGCCCGGGAGGCGCCGCGGCAGCCGCACGAGTCCCTCACCATCAGCTCGGCCGGCAATCGCACGACGGCTTCGACAGGCTTGCCGGAAAGCTGCGCGTGCACCATCCGCACCGCGGTGTCCATCATGGCCGCGAGGGGCTGGGCAACGGTCGTCAGCGGAGGATCACCGAGGCGCGCCATGGCGAGATCGTCGAAGCCGGTCACGAGCACGTCGTCGGGCACGTGCAGGCCGTGCCGGTGCAATGCCGAGATCGCCCCGAGCGCCATACCGTCATTGGCCACGACCACGGCTTCTGGCGGCGGGCCACGCCCGAGCAGCTCCTCCATGGCCATGTCGCCAGACCGGCGCACGAAATCTCCGCTCGCGACGAGGCGTGCGTCAAACGCGACGGAGTACCGTTCCAGTATGCGCTGGTACACTTCGAAGCGGGCCTCTGCGTCAGGGTTGCCCGACGGCCCTGCGATGAACGCGACACGGCGGCAACCGTGGTGACCGAGCAAATGCGACAAGAGCGCTTCCATGCCCGCCCGGTGATCGATCACGACGCTGGGAGTGCCCGCGACGATGAAGCCGGCGCTCACGCGGGCCGCGATGCCAGAGCTCGCGAACAGGCGCGCGAGACCTTTTTCGCCGGTGCGCGCGGCGAGGCCGGGGGAGATGGCCACCAACCCATCGGCGAGCCCGGGCCGCACGAGCTCGTAGACCGCGTTGTGCGCCGCGAACGAATCGCCTGGCGGGGACAGCATCCGCCCATAGGTGAGCAAGAGCTGGAGATCGAGCTCCTCACAGGTGGCTTCCAGCGCTTCGCGGAGTTCGACCTCGTAGCCCCCGCCGAAGAGGTCCATGTAGTCGATCAGTGCCGCCAAGGTGCGTCGGCGCCCAGGCCTCTCGGACCGAGCGCGAGAACCGCGCTCGGACGAGAGCGGCCTTGCCCCTGCTAGGTCGCGGCTGGGCGCCGGCAGTTGCGACGAAGGCCGGTGTCCCACGCGACATCTTTTTGCCATCGGCAGGTGCAAAGCGCTACAGCTGCGTGAGGCGCCCGGCCGCGGCGCCGGAGTCGGCCGCGGCGGGCTCTCGAGCGATTGAATCGGGCGCATGATCGTGGTTTACCCCGCGCATCGCACCCGCCATCATCGTGCTCGTGCGGCGCGGTGAGCAGGCGCTGCTCGCGCGCTCGGCGCGCTTCACTTCAGGGTTCTACAGCACGCTGGCGGGCTTCGTCGAACCGGGTGAGTCGCTCGAGCAAACGCTGGAGCGCGAGGTCTTTGAAGAGGTCGGTATTTCGGTGCGGAACGTGCGCTACTTCGGCAGCCAACCCTGGCCGTTCCCGCATTCATTGATGGTGGGCTTCAGCGCGGACTACGCTGGAGGCGAGATCACGGTGGATGGCACCGAGATCGTGGATGCGGGTTGGTTTGCCCGACACGCTGCCGCAAATTCCTCCCAAACCCAGCATCGCGCGTCGCATGATTGACGCCTGGCTGCGAGAAGTCAGCGCGCGGCCACGCTGACTGACCCAATGAGCGCGTAAAATCATCAACCATGCTGGAGGGCTGGCGTTAGGCGCTCGAAGCGCGTCTGCGAGAGACTGTGCGGCGCTCGGCTATGCTGGCCGCAATGGTGGGAGAGGAGGCTCCAGATCGATTGGCGGCAACCGGTCCTGGAATCCGTCATGCGCTGGAGCCTGCGCCTCAGCTTCATCGTGGTCCTCGTGCTGGTGCTGTCGATAGCGCGGCGCGTGCCCGAGCGGCTCACGGACCCGGGCTTCCTGCTCATGTTCGGCGCTTACCTCTCGACCGTGTGGGCGAGCCGCTCGGCTGGGCTCATGTACCGGCGTCGGGCGGTGTTGTTTTGCGCTCTGTTGCTCGCGATGTCGTCGCTCGGGCTGTACAACGTCGGCGGTCTACCGGGGCCATCGCGCTCAGCGTGCTCGTGGTCGTCGCGTCGCAGTTATTTCTCGGCCGCACTGCCATGCTCGCATACCCTTCCTACCCCCAACGCCTGCGCGGAGGATCACCTCGCGGGAAAGGGCCTCGATCTGCCGGGCCTGTCCGGCTTCGCTACCTCGGGGCGCCTGCGCGCCCCCCTTGCCATTGGGCGCGCAACGCAACGAGGCGGTTATCTTTCAAACGCGCTGGCCCTCTCACTCAGAATGTCAGCCATACACTGGCCGTGCTTTCGCCCGCGACGACCGAGGAAGCCTCCGCGGCGGTTCTTCGATCGGCGGTGAGTGCCTCCTCGTGCTCGCCGAGAAAGAGCTCGTCCGTCGAGGCGTCGTCAGCACCAGCGCAGGCTCCGAGTGCGAGCGTTGCTACAGCGACAAGCCAGGAGGCATTCGCCCGGCGGCGCCCGGACCTCGAGGGATGCAGAGCATGCCGATTGCCGTCCGAAGAAGTTGTGAAGGTTGCGTCATTCATGAGTCGTCTCCTCAGGCGTTGCGATAGAACGTCTTGCAGCTAGCAATTGCCATGCCGCGCCTCGGAGAGCGCGAGCAAGCGCAGTCCAGCGTGACTCCGGGGTTCGAGGACGTGCCTGTTTCAGGTCGCGCGCGTCGGCAGCAACACCGAACCGTTCAGTCGTGAACGGTTCATCGCTCCCTGTGCTGTCCAGGACCAGCAGCGCACTCCGTCCATTCACGAACATCGTTCACCGAACTCGCGCGACCAACGGTGCCAGGGAATTCCAGGTAACAGCCACGGCGCCCCCCGGCGGACCGTCACCGCGTGGTAACGCGGGGCGCCCGCGGTCCCCCCCAAAGCTCGATGACACGCATCAAGGGCATGGCACGGTCGATGCAGTGGCTCTGCCCGGGTGCGCATCATTGCAGCCAGGCGATGTGTCGCAACGGGGCAATTGATGTAAGTCGCTGCGCGCGCCGAGACCTTCCACATTGCCCCGCTCGGGGCCGGGCTCATGCGAGGATGGGGTGGCGCATGAAGCTGCTACTCGTTGGAGCGTCCGGGCTAGTGGGCAGCCACGTGCTGTCGCTGGCGCTGGCGGACAATCGCGTCGCGGAGCTCGTAGCGCCGACCCGGCGCCCGCTGCCCGACCACGCGAAGCTATTGGCTCCGGAGGTGAGCTTTGACGCGCTGCCAGGCGACGCCCCCTGGTGGAAAGCCGATGCCGTGATCTGCACGCTCGGTACGACCATCAAAGCCGCGGGTTCTCGGGAGGCCTTTCGCCGCGTCGACTACGAGTACCCGCTAGAGGTTGCGCGGCTGGCGCGGCGCCATGGCACTCCCACCTACGCGCTCAACTCGGCCCTCGGCTCCGACCCGGCTTCGAGCATCTTCTACAATCGTGTAAAAGGCGAGCTGGAGCGAGACCTGGCGCAGGTCGGCTTCACTTCGCTGACGCACGTGCGGCCCGGCTTGATCGGCGGTGAGCGCCGGGAATTTCGCGCCGGCGAGCGCGCGATGACGGTCGTGCTCTCGGCGCTCGCGCCTGTCTTGCCGTTGCGCTGGCGCATCAACCCCGCGCAGAACATCGCGCGGGCGCTGATCGAAGCAGCGCTCGCGGCCAAGCCGGGCGTCGCCGTGGTGAGCTCTTACGCGCTGGCCTGAAAGGTAGCAACCAACTCGACCGCCGAGCTCGATCTCCCAGCATCCTCGCGGCGCCCGATCCGGTCGGGTGCCGCTTGAATGTCGCTGCTACTGCGCCGCGCTCTCGGCGGGCGCGGCTTCGGTTTCGGCCCCAGCGCGGCTCAGCGCGATGGGCGCCGAACGCACCATGTCGCGCACGCCGAGCGGGCGCAAAAGCTCGAGGAACTGATTGATGTCGCCGCTCGTCCCCGTCGCTTCCACCGTGAACGCCGTCGCCGAAAACGCCAGGATCCGAGCGCCCGTCAGCTTTAGCACGCGCTCGAGCTCCTCGCGCGCCTTCGCGTTGGCCGCGCGCACCGTGGCCACGCACAGCTCGCGCTCCAGGTGCCCGTCGCCCACCAGGTGCCGCACCTTGTGCACGCGCACCAGCTTGTTCACCTGCTTCAGGATTTGCTCGACCACGTGCGGCTCGCCGCGCGTCGTCAGCACGACCCGGCTCATGCCGGGTTCCAGGCTCTGGTTGACGGCCAGACTGTCGATGTTGTAGCCGCGCCCGCTGAACAGGCCGACGATGCGCGCCAGCTCCCCGTAGCGATCCTCGACCAGGATGCTGAGCATGTGGCGTGTGCTGGGTGGATTGCTGTTCATTACGCCAGCTCCCGCGGTTCGGGGTTCTCTTCGTCGTCTGGCCCGAGCAGGATTTCGTAGTGTGCCGCGCCGCCCGGGATCATCGGGTACACGTTGGTCTCCTTGTGCACGATGATGTCCATCAGCACCGTACCGGGCGTGCTGAGCCCCTTCTCGAGCACGGCCCGCAGCTCTTCGGGCTTCTCTGCGCGCAGGCCGGTGGCGCCGTAGGCCTCGGCAATTTTGACGAAATCGGGGAAATACTTGAGGCCGACTTCGCTGTAGCGGCGGTCATACAAGAGCTCCTGCCATTGCCGCACCATGCCGAGGAAGCGGTTGTTCATGATCAGGATCTTCAGGTCCAGGTTCTCTTGCACGCAGGTGGCGAGCTCCTGGATGCACATCTGGAATGAGCCGTCACCGGTCACGCACAAGACTGATTCTTTGGTGCCGCCCAGAGCCGCGCCCACCGCCGCGGGCAGACCGAAGCCCATGGTGCCGAGGCCGCCGGAGGTGAGCCACTTGCGCCCGTCGTCCACCGGATAGTATTGCGCGGCCCACATCTGGTGTTGGCCCACGTCGGTGGAGCAGATGAAGCGACCCTGGGTCAGGCTCGCGAGCTCTTCGAAGAATCGCTGCGGCATGATGCAGTCGGTGCGGTCCTTGTAGCGGAGCGGGTAGCGGGCCTGCATCTTGTGCAGCTCAGCCCACCATGCAGTGCGCGCTGGCGGCTCGCTGTCGGGCAACATGTCGAGCATCTGCTGGAGCACGTGTTTGGCGTCTCCGACGATGGGCACGTCGACGTTGACGGTCTTGTTCACGCTGGCGGGATCGATATCGACGTGAATCTTCTTGGCGTTGAGCGCGAACTTGTCGAGCCGCCCCGTCACGCGGTCGTCGAAGCGGGCGCCGATGTTGATGATCAGCTCGGCTTTGGCCATGGCCATGTTGGCGGTGTAGGTGCCGTGCATGCCCAACATACCGAGCGAACGCGGATCTTTCGGCGGATATGCACCGAGCCCCATCAACGTCGGCGTGACCGGCAGATTCAGCCGTCGGCTGAGCTCGTACACTTCGCGCTGCGCGCCGGAATTGACCACGCCGCCGCCGACATAGAGCACCGCGCGTTCGCTCTGCAGTATCAGGTCGACGGCTTTTTTCACCTGCAGCGGGTGGCCCTTGATGGTGGGCTTGTACGACGCCAGCTCGACCTTCTCGGGGTACACGAAGGGGCATTCCCAGGCGGTGACGTCTTTGGGAATGTCGATCAAGACCGGGCCGGGGCGGCCGCTGCGTGCCAGGTAGAACGCTTCCTTGATCGTGGGCGCGAGGTCTTCGACGCGTTTGACGAGGTAATTGTACTTCGTGCACGGCCGGGTGATGCCGACCACGTCCGCCTCTTGAAACGCATCGTTGCCGATCAGCGTTGTGTTGACCTGCCCGCTGATCACCACGATCGGCGTGGAGTCCATCAACGCGTTGGCCAGCCCGGTGACGACGTTGGTGGCACCGGGGCCGCTCGTGACCATGGCCACACCCACCTTGCCGGTGGCCATCGCATAACCTTCGGCAGCGTGCACCGCGCCTTGCTCGTGGCGCACCAGCACGTGACGCAGCCGGTCCTGCACTTTGTACAGCTCGTCGTACACGTGCAGGATGGCACCACCCGGGTAACCAAAGATCAGGTCGACGCCCTCTTTGATCAGGGATTCCACGATGATGCGCGCTCCGCGCAGGCGCGGCGCCTCGATCAGGGTATCGGCGCTGTTTCCCGCGGGGTTGCCCACCGGGGCGCCGGCGGCGCCGCTGGGCGAGCGGCGCGAGCTCGGCGCCGGAGCGTCGGTGGTCTTGGCTATGACGATTCGAGGGCTTTGCATATGTAGCTTCCCATTTGGTCGGTGGAGACTTGTCCGCCGAGGTCGCGCGTCCGATGACCCGCGTTCAAAACTTTGTCGATGGCCTTGTCGACCGCCCTGGCTTGCGCGGACAGTCCGATAGAATCGAGCAGCGACGCCACGGAACCGATGGCGCCGATGGGATTGGCGATGTTTTGTCCGGCGATGTCCGGCGCCGAGCCGTGAATGGGCTCGAACAGGCCGGGGCCGTCGCCCAGGCTCGCACTCGGCAACAGGCCGATGGAGCCGGCCAATACCGCAGCTTCGTCCGTGAGGATGTCGCCGAACAGGTTACCCGTTACGATCACGTCGAACTTCTTCGGCACGCGTACGAGGTCCATCGCCGCCGAATCGACGTATTGGTGCTCGAGGCGTATGTCGGAATATTGTTCACGGTGCAGCTCGACGATAGTGGCGCGCCACAGCTGCGACACCTCGAGCACGTTGGCCTTGTCGATCGAGAAGACGTGCTTTTTGCGGCGGCGTGCCAGCTCGAACGCGATCTTACCGACGCGCCGCACCTCGGCTTTGGTGTAGCTCATGGTGTTGTAGGCGCGATCGCCCTCGATGCCGCGCGGCTCTCCGAAGTAGACGTCGGAGAGCAGCTCGCGGACGACGATCAGGTCGACACCCTCGAGCCTGTCGGCCTTCAAGGGCGAGAGCTCGGCCAGGGCCGGAATCGAGCGCACGGGTCTCAGGTTGGCGTACACGCCGAGGGCCTTGCGCAGATCGAGCAAGCCCTTTTCCGGTCGCCGGTTTCCGGGTTGGCCGTCGTATTTCGGCAGCCCTACCGCACCGAGCAACACGGCGTCAGCCTGCTGGGCCGCGATCTTTGTGCGTTCGGGCAACGCCTCGTCACCCGCGTCGAGTGCTACGCCGCCGATCGGCAGCTCGATCACCTCGAGCCCGCGCCCGGCCTGGGCGCAAGCTATCGCGAGTACGCGCAGGGCCTCTCGGCAAACCTCGGGTCCGATCCCGTCGCCGGGCAGTGAAACGATTTTGATGGGTCGTGAACTCATGAGTGTCTCTTCGGCTGACTTTTTCGACTGATCTCTTCGGCTGTCTCTTCGGAGGGTGCGGGCAGCGCCTCTGACGACCGCCACGTATCCTCGCGATGGCGCTCTCGCCATGCCGATTGCCAGAACCTGCTACCAGGAATCTGGCGGCGTGGCTGCCATGACTACACGCCGCGACAAATCGCGCCATGGGCAATGCGCTTGGTTGCCGACACGCTTCGCGGCGACCCCGGGGCTCTCTGCCCGAACCTGCCGTCGTCTTAGACGCGACCTGAATCGAGCATCAGCCGGCGGGAACGGCGCGAAGCAATGGCTACTGGGCTGTCCATCCTTCCTCCGTGCTGCCGTGTGGCTCTAGATCCAAAACCCGAGTATCGGGGCGTGCATCGTACGAGCCGCCAACATGGTCAGCTCGCGAACGACGTGCAGTATCGGCGTCACGTTCGCCGCGAACAAGAAAAAAGCGTCGATTTGCCGTCATTTTGCGCATTGGTGTGCGGCGAGCTACCAGGTCCCTCGCTATGCAATGAAACACTGAACTAAAGATCACTGGACGCTGAAGGGCGGTTTTGCCTCCGGCCGGCTCAGATCGGAGCGATGTCTGACCGTATTGGCAGTTGTTCGAGCTACCGCATGCCCTTCAACCTCGCTCGCAACCTGGTCTGGCTGGTGCTCTTCCTGGGCGTTCTCGTCGGCTTCGCGCGACTGACGGCGCTGCGCTGGTGGCAGGTCCCCACGAACGACTCCGATCTGGCTGCTTCCGTCGCACCCACGCTGGGCGCCGGGGACTGGGTGATCTTGTGGCGGCTCACGCCCGCCGGCTTTGGTGACCTCGTGTTGTGCCCGGACCCTGAAGAGCCGGGAGAGATCGTGATCGGGCGCATCGCCGGCGAGGCGGGCGACCAGGTGACCATCAACGACCACGGCGACATCGAGGTCAACGGCGCCCGCATGCGCTCGGAGCGATCGTGCAAGCAAGGCCAGATCACAGTCGACCATCCCCGTTCGGGGGATGCCGTCGAGCTGCGCTGTGACATCGAGACGCTCGGCGGCGTCCACCACGAGCGGGCGCTGATGCCGTCGGACGACCTCAAGCCCTTGTCGGTGAAGACGGAGGTCGACGCGGGCAATTTGTACCTCATCAGCGACAACCGGCACTTCCCGTTCGACTCCCGCGATTTCGGCGGGGTGCCGCGGGCGAGCTGTTCCGAGACCGTGGTGTTTCGCCTGGTCAGCCGTCTCGGCTTCACGCACGTGGAGTCCCGGCTGAGCTGGATTCAATAGAGGGCCCGGATCCGAAAAAGAGTCGGCAATTTTGAGGCCATTGTCCGGGAGAGGCCGTACACTTCGGTGCCGCTCCGTGGCGAGTGCCCCGGAGGTTCCCAGCAGAGCCCGCTGGGCGAGACGCTGCCACGAGGATAAACGCGATGGATCAGGCTAAGCACTACATTTGCCGGTCGTGCATGACCGGCGTCGCCAACGGTCATAAGTTTTGCGGGCGCTGCGGCGCACCGGTGCCTGAGGACGTGGTGGGGGCGCAGACTCGGTACTTCAGCGACATGCAGAACCCGGACAAGGCCCGGCTGATTCTGATTCGTGGCGACGGCATGGACGGGCTGAGCTACCACCTCAAGGCGGAGCAGCACATCCTCGGCCGCACAGGTCAGCTCGAGTTTCCGGACGACGAGTTCATCTCACCGCGGCACGCGAATTTCTTCTACCGGGACCGCCACCTCGTGATCCGGGACGAAGATTCACTCAACGGTGTCTACTACCGCGTGAGGGGCAGCGTGGAAGTGGGCGCAGGCGACTTCTTCATGGCGGGCGAGGAAGTGTTTCGGATCGACCTGGCTCCGATCGCGTCGGATGGTGCTGACCAGGAGGGCACCTACTTCTACTCGTCGCCGAAGTTTACCTCCACGTTTCGCATCAGCCAGCTGTTGATCGGCGGCGCGCTCGGCATGACGGTATGTGCTCGCGGCAACGCGCTCAGCGTGGGGCGCGAAGAATGCGATTTGAACTTCCCGCATGACGCGTACGTGTCCCCGCGCCACTGCACGGTCGAGTCCGTCGGCAGCAAGTTTCGCCTCACCGATCACGATACGCTGAACGGCACCTACCTGCGCATCAAGACGGAGACGCAGCTTGGCCAGGGTGACTACGTCGCCATCGGCCGCAAGCTGATGCGGGTCGAGCTCAACGCCTGAGTCGGCTAGCGCACGTCGGCCTGAAAGCAGAACTCGCGCCGGGCCGTGCGTTTGGAGCGCACCTCGAACGTGACCGCCGCGGTCTGGCCGCTGAAACGTGTCGTGTCGAACTCGAAAGGCTTCCAGCCCTCGCCATCGCGGTGGGAAAAAATTCCGACGGTTTCCCCCCCGACCTTCACGCTGAGCTCGACCGCTGAGCCCTTGCTGTCCCGCTCGAGCCAATACGGTAGCGCGCCGTAGCCGCGGATCTTCGAGCCGAGCGGCACGGCGTCGAAGCGCAGTGTGAGCGCGCCCTTCTTGGCGGGGTGCGCCCAGATGCACTGGCGCGGCCGGTAGTGTTGGTCTTCGATCACCGTCACGCCCGCGAAGAGCCAGTTGCCTTCGCCCGGGCAAACGAAGCGGTGCTTCGGAAATGTGGGGTGCCCGTGCAGGTCACCGTTCTCGACCTTGGCGTTGGTCACGAAGCGGCAGTCATCGCTCGCGTCCTGTCGCGAGACGGAGACCGTCGCGTGGGGAGGTGAGAGCTGCGCCACGAAATCGTAGCGCACGGGCTCGACGCGCGGATTGCTCAAGCGCCTGAGCAGGAACGCACCGTGTCGCTCTTCGCTCAGGAGCTTCCATGCGGCTAGCTCGGGCGAGTGTTGCCCGAGGATGCTGATCTCGAGCGCGGCTTCGAAGCGCGAAGCATCAGCCCGCGCGACGTGCGCGAGCGGCATCAGGTTGTCCCCGAAGGCGAACCGCGCGTTGGGCTCGGCCCACTCGGGTGCCACGACGATCAACGTGTCGGGCCGACACGATTTTTCCACGGCGGGCTCGAGCGCCCGCCAGGCCTCGGCGTCCGGAGCTGCTCTCGAAAAATGAAAATGCAGCGCGAGCTCGATGAGGCCGAGCCCGACTACCGAGAGAGCAAGCAATAGGCGACGACGCCGCATGAGCCACTCTCGACAGCGGTCCGCCCACGAACTCACTGACGTCGCAACCACACGCTATTGGGTCCGCACCGGTCCGGTGCATCCCAGGCGGGGGACACCGGACTTTTTTTTTCGGTGCGATCAACAGCGGCGGATTACGCCGAAGCGGGATACACCGAGACGCGCTTCTTCGAGCGATTGACGTGTTCATAACGAACTGTGCCGTCAACCAACGCGAAGAGCGTGAAGTCCTTGCCCAGCCCGACATTGCGGCCTGGAGCGAGCGTCATGCCGACCTGGCGCACCAGGATCGAACCGGCGTTGATCTGCTCACCGCCGTAGACTTTGACGCCGCGAAACTGAGCGTTTGAGCCGCGACCGTTGCGTGTAGAGCCGCCGCCTTTTTTGTGTGCCATGACGTCTCCTGCTCAGGCCGAGATCGAAGTGATCTTCACCGCCGTGAAATTCTGGCGGTGCCCCATCTTCCGCTTGTAACGCTTGCGGCGACGGAACTTGAACACGACGAGCTTTTCGCCGCGCCCGTGTTGGACGATCTCCGCCGTTACCTTGGCGCCTGCCACCAGGGGCTGGCCGATGCTCACGCTATCGCCGCCGAGTACGAGCACTTCATCGAAGACGACGGCTTCGCCGACGTCACCGGTGAGGCTGGCGATGCGCAGCAGGTCTCCTTCGGAGACACGGTATTGCTGCCCACCGGTTCTAAAAATTGCGCTGGTCATCGGGGGATCCTTAGGGGGACGCGAACCTAGTCGCCGTCCTCGGAATTCGCAAACCAATTTCGACCAGCACGATAGACAGTCGCCGTCCGGGTGGCTTCCGGCAGGTTCTAGCGAGTCCGGGCTGGCGGGCCTGCTGCAGTACCTGCGGTTTCGCAGCCTTTACACTAAAACTTCGTTCAGCGCTACGAGCCCCTAAACCCCTTCGCGCGAGCGGCCGTCTGGTGACCGAGACCAATGCGGATGGGGACCCGACGCCCGGGATCGGGCCGCCTCGTGCTGATGCTCGGCTTGCTCATGCTGGCCGGCTCGGCCGAGGCGGCACCGGCCCGCTCTCGCGCCGCCCCAACACACTCTTCGCGAGCCAAGGCCACCCCGGCCAAGGCAGCGCCCAAAGCGCAGCCCAAGCCTGAGGCCAAGCTGGGCTCGAGCGGTACCGGGGCGAGCCCAAACGGAACTCCTGGGGCGCGTGGCTCGGAGGTGCGCGTCGAGGCGAGCGAGGCCGAGAAGGCCTCCTTGTTGAAGACCGAGGAGGTGGAGAAGGGCGTCAAGACCTACACCTTCGGCGCTCAGGAGGTCGAAGGCCGCCTGCGCTCCCCGCAAATCCTCTATTTCCTGCGCCGCGTCCGTGCGGAGTTCGAGCCCGAGCCTCTCGGCCACCGTTCGTTTCTGCTGGAGTTGTCGGACACGCGCCACCAACCGGCGCTGAAGTGATACTCGCTCGACGCACGCGCCGAGCTGAATCTGCTTCAGTTGCCTGCGACTTGTGCCGAATCAGCATCGAGAGACCCAAGAATCTCGTCCTCCCCGCTGCCCATTTCGGGGCACATCGGGTCAGGCCGTGAGGGTGATCCCTTTCGATGAACCAGCAAACGAGATTCGAGCCCTCGAGCCCCCTCGTGCTGCGCACGGCCGCGGTCTGGGGGACCTACGTGCTTTCGTCCCGGGACCTCGCACCGGGTCAGTCATTCCAGGTGGGGGACGGCCCCGAGGCCCTGGTCGCCAGACCCGACCAGAGCTCGATCGTGGATCTGCCGATTCGCGCTGTCGGTCGCGGTTGGGAGCTCGATGCTCGCGGCGCCACCGGTGGATCGCTGCGCCTTCGCGGCCGTGACGAAGACGCGCTCTCGCTGAGCAAGAGCGGGGCGCCCGTACCCATCGTCGCGGGGGATTACGGCGTCCTGCAGTATGGCTCGCTCTCGGTCTTCTTTCAGTTTGCTCATCCTGCGCCCGTGCCGAAGGGGCGCTTGCGCATCGACCTGGGTCTGGTGCTGGCGTTTGCCTTCGCGCTCTTGACCATCGGCGGCAGCATGATGTTGCTGTTCATGCTGTTTCCCAAGCAGGAACTGGCGAAGCCGCTCGAGCTGACGAGCCCCGAGGAGCTCTCGGTGCAATATCGTTTCAGCCCCCCACCCCCCGATCCCGCTCCGGGCGCCGAAGAGGGCGGTGCAGCCGGGGCAAAGACCAAGGAACCGAAGCTGCTCGCGGGTAGCTCGAAGCGTCCGCCCGGGCCCAAGGCAGACAACAGCCAGCGTCCCGCGCCGGGACCCGGTGCGCCTGGCGTATCCAGTGCTCTCACCGAGGTGATGCAAGGCGCCGTCGGCAAAGAGGTCATGGAGACGCTCGGTACGCTGAGCTCCGTATCAGAAGCGCTCGGTGGCCTGAGCTCCACAGGGCTGGTGCTCGGTGGCCAATCCGGTGGCTTCGGTTTGCGCGCCTCCGGCGGTGGCGGTGGGCAAGACGGCACGGCACTTTTTGGATCCGGCACGCTGGATACCGGCTTCGGGTCGGGCGCCGGTGTGGCGGGCAACGGCCGCGGCCGAGCCGGCTCTGGCACCGGCACCGGTGGTGACGGTATAGGTCGAGGGGGCGAGCGCCGGCTCGGGGCGGCTGCAGCTCCGGCGTCGGGCCAAGGCCTGAGCCCTGATCAGATCTCGCGCGTGGTGCGCGCGCGCTCCGGTGCCTTCCGCGCCTGCTACGAGAGCGCGGCTGCTCGCGATCCGAAGCTGCAAGGGGGCATCACCATCAGCTTCACGGTCAGCGCGCAGGGCAGCGTCGCCGCGCGCATCGCGAACTCATCCCTCGGCAGCGCGCGCGTCGAGAGCTGCGTGCTGCGCATGTTCAATCGGCTCAGCTTTCCGGCTGCCGACAAACCCACGAGCGCAAACTGGCCGTTGGTATTCAAGCCCGGCAAACAGTGACCTGCTGACTCGGGCCTCACCTCGGCACGGAGCGATCCACGATGATGCATCAGCGAACGAGGCGTAATAGACTCTGGTCGAGCGGGCTGGGTGCGTGCGCACTCGCTGGCGCGGGTTGTGCTGACGAAGAGACTCGCCGGCTCGATCCCATCTCGGTCGCGCTGACCGACGCGGTGGGTCCGGTCTATGACGACGGGGAGCTCACCATCTACGAGGCCAAGTCGGAGGTGATGCTGCCGATCATCGCGCCGCGAGCCGACGAGCTCGCGGGTCTGTCCGGCGCAGCGGATCCATTTGAAAGGCGTCCCTGGGTCTCGCGCGACGACATCGAAGTCCAGGTGACCTGGACCCTGAGCAATCTGGACGATCGCGATCTGACCGTGTGGGTCATGCTCGACCCCTGGAACGAGTTTGGTCGGTATGAGCCGGCCATCACCGTGACCGAGGAAGAAGCCATCCGCGATCTCTCGGGGATCGACATGCTGTTCCTGCTGCCCGGGGTTGGGGCCGAAGCCGAGGGGCGGGAGTCACGCGTCGTCGGCACGTTCACGTTCGATGACATGGACGAGCTGGCGCTCGATTTTGCGACCGTGTTCAAGATCCTCGCGGACGCGGCGCCGGTGGACGCGGAGGAGGAGGATCCCCGCTCGACCCTCGTCAACCACGCGTTCAACGTGCGCAATCGCAGCTACAATAGCCCGTTGCTCGTGCCTTATCAGCCTGCGGTGGTACCCGGCCTCGTGGGATTCGACTTTGGTGTGCGCACGGCTGAGCCTGCTAACGTCGCGCTCGAGGTATTGGTCGAGGTGCGGGATCGTCAGGGTGATCGAGTGGCCGCTCGAGGAGATGACGCCGTGCTGCTCGAGCCCCCCACCGAGATCATTTCGGCCGCAGCACCCTGACGCGAGTGACGCATCCGGGGTCATTCCCGGCCCGCGGCCTTGCCCGAGTAAGCACCCGCGAAAACAGCCCCACGAACTGTTGGATGAGGGCGCCGGCTTCAAGTATGCTTCTGAATGTAGCAGGGTAGCGGGTTACGACGGCAGCCGGTAACGGCTGCGGGCGCAACAGCGCAGCGGACAGTGATTACGGGACGATCTCCGGCGGCTTTCCCGGACAAGCTTTCCGGACAAGTTGTGCCGGGCGAGCACGCCCGGAATTGCGAGAGTTGCCGGACAGACATATTGGGTGACAGAAGGTCTGCAAAATTTCGTTGGGCAGATCCGTTAGGTGAATAGGGTAAAGCAAGTGCGGCCGTGAGCCCACTTTCGAATGGGCACGAGACGGGGACGATTTGAGTGACAAGCAGGCCTGGAATCATCGGTAGGCGCTCGCCTCCCAAAGGTTTGGCGAGCGCGGTCGAAGCGCCAGGTCGCCGGCATCGCGTCTTGGTCGTCGACGACGAAGAGGCCGTTGGCGAGGGCCTGCGCATGCTGCTCGAGCAGGAGTATTCGGTGGAGTTCGCTCCGGGCGGGCGCAAGGCGCTCGAAATGCTCTCGAGCGAAGCCTTCGATGTCGTCCTGTGCGATCTGATGATGCCGGGCATGTCCGGCATCGAGCTGTTTCACGCCGTGAAGGCCGCGTCCCCGGGGCTCGAGCGCAAGATCGTGTTCATGACCGGCGGCGCCTTTACCGCTGAGGCCGAGACGTTTCTCGACGAGGTGGTCAACAGCCGGGTCGAAAAGCCTTTCGATTTTGCCAATGTCGATCGCTTGCTCCGCTACGTGCTGCAGACGACCGCCTCGCACTGAACAGTCTCATGGGCAGGGCCCGCGGGTCTCTCCCGGGCAACGCTAGCGGCTTTCCTTCCGAGCAAGAGCCAGCGGGTGGGTCCAAGGAGCTGGGTGGCGTTCTCTGCCGGTTCAGCTTTGATCGGACGTGCGGCGTCCGGTGTCGTGGCGGCGCCCTTCCGGGCGAGGTGGGAATTCGCGTCTCTCGTCGCCCGCGCGGCGGCCGAGGAGCGACCTGCGCCCGTCCGCTTCCCGTAACAGTTGGCGCAGCTCCTCGAGCGTCGCGGCGTGCTCCAAGAGCTCGCCATGCGCGCCGCACAACGTGACCACGCGGGTGCCGAGATCGCGGCGCCGACACTCGCTCTCAGCCCCGCAGATTTCACACGAGAGTTTGCCGTCCACGCGCGCGAGTCTGACGACAGGCCCACGAATCTGGCAAGAAACCTGCGAATGCCCTCGCCCCCAGCCGGGGCATTCGAAATTCCCATCGCTTCATTGGAACCGGCGTACTAGCTGGCGCGGCGTTCGACCCATTCGATGACGCGCTCTTCAGGCCTGCTCTGTGTCAGCCGGCCCAACTCTTGGATGCCGGTCGGGCTCGTCACGTTGATCTCGATCAGCTTGCCGTTGATCAGATCGAGCCCCACGAACCACAGCCCGACGGCTCGCAGATGCTGACCGAGCTCCGCCACCATGTCGCTCTCGGCCGGCGTGAGCTCTGCCGCCTGAACCCGGCCACCGACGTGGATGTTCGCGCGGATGTCGCCCGCGCGCGGCACGCGCCGGATCGTCCCGAGCACCTCCCCGTCGAGCAACAGCACGCGCTTGTCGCCCTCGACCACGCTCGGCTGAAACTCCTGGACCATCGCCGGACGCCGGCCCTCGGCGGTGAGCAACCCGATCAGCGGGCGTAGGTTCAAATCATTCTCCCCGAGCATGGCCACGCCGCTACCACCAGCGCCGTCCAGCGGCTTGATCACCGCGCGCCCGCCCACTTTGGACACGAACTCGGTCAGCTGCCCCTCGTCGGCGCTCACCAGCGTCGGCGGCATGAACTGGGTAAAGCGCAGTGCGTATAGCTTCTCGTTGGCGTCGCGCAGCGCTGCGGGGTCGTTGAGCACGAGCGTGTGCTCTTTGACCAGATCCAACATCTGCGTCATGTGCAGGTACGCCGAATCGAACGGAGGATCCTTGCGGATGAACACCGCGTCGAGGTCCGCGAGCGCTTCGCGTCGAGGTTCCCCCGCACTCACGTGGGGCGCGCTGTCGCTCACCTTCAGGTGTCGTGCCAGCGCGCCGACGCGGGGCCCCTCGGTGAAGAGCTGCTCGGGGCCGCAGTGCAATACCTCATGGCCGCGGCCGAGCGCGGCGCGCATGAAAGCGAAGCTCGTATCCTTGTCGGGGAGCATGCCCCCGAACGGGTCCATCACAAATAGGAAGCGCACCCGCGCACTTTACCTCAGTGCGCTACGGCGCTGGTCGAAATCGCGCGCACCAGCTCGGCGCTGAGCGGTGCGCTCATATCGGTGGCCACTGCGTAACCCACCCCATCGCGCAGCTGCGCCGCGATCGAAAAACCTCGCCGGTAATCGGCGTAGAGAGGCTCCTCGCGGAACATACGCCGCGTCAACACCGCGTGCAGCGGCAGGCGCTGGGGATTGTAGACGTACAAGGTCACGTTGCGCGAATCCGCAGTGCGAAAGCGCAGATAAGCTGCGGGCCGCTGGTCGCCGCGGACTCGGACCACGCTGGCCCACTGCCACTCTGCGCCGTACTCCGTCAGGCTCGGCAGGCGCATGCGAACTCCGACATCGCGCTCCAGAGCGGACAGGAGCGTGGGTTCGGTCACCTGCGGTGGCGGTGGCGCGGTGTGATAGTCGATCAAGCGCTCGAGGTATTCATCGGGCCCGAGGCTCGCTTCGACGGCCGGAACGCTGTCTTGCGCTGTCTTGCGCGCGACGGCGTCCGCTGAGTCATGGCGCTGTTGCATCCAAAGGGCCATGACGGCGGCGCTCGACAACGCGGCCAAGCCGAGCCGGCGAACATCCGCGAAGCGCCGGCTGCGCCACGGAGAGGGCAGCGGACGTGATCGCTCTTCACGATCTGCCGCCCGCAAAGCCTTGCTCAACCGGGCGCGAAATGCCTCGCTCACCACACTGCCGCCCTGCACGAGCTGCGCGGTGCTCTTGCGTACGGCGAGGCTGAAGGATACCGCTTCAGAACATTCCGCGCAGCCGTCCACGTGCACCTGCAGCTCGAGCATCTCGACGGAAGGTAGTTCCCCATCCAGGAACGTCTCCCGGAGTGCGCGCAATCGCTCACACGCCATCAGCGGGCTCCTTTTTTCTGTCGGTACTCGCCCAGGTTGACGGGCGTCGTGGCCGCGAGCGCCGACGGGGGTTCCGCGCCTTTTCCGGCCGATCGCTGAGTGCCCCCCGATTCCTGATTGTCAGTCGCCGTGGGTTCGATCAACCCGAGTGCCACCGCCTGATCGACGAGACGGGTGCGGAGCCAACGGCGCCCTCGGTGCAATCTCGACATGACCGTGCCGATCGGGCAACCCAGGCTCTCGGCGATTTCGCGGTAGCTCAGCTCCTCGACGTCCGCGAGCACCACGGTCATCTTGAATTCAGGCGGCAGTTCGTCAATCGCGTCCTGCAACGGCTTCTCGAGCGCGCTCTGCAGGGTGCCAGTTTGGGGGTCCCGCATCGCGCGCAAGCTGCACGCTCCAATCCAGCCCGGCGCGAGCGCCTCGGCGTCGGGGCCGTCGAAGACTCGCCGCTCCAGACTGCGCCGGCGGTGCGAATTGAGAAAGGTGTTGCGCAGAATCGCGAGCAACCAGGCCCGCGGATTGGTGCCGGCCCGGTATTGCTCCCGCGAGCGATAGGCCTTGAGCAGTGTATCCTGGACCAGGTCCTCGGCTTCGGCGCGCCTGCCCGTCAAACGCGTTGCCATGGCCATGAGCGCAGGCAGATTCGGAAGGAATTCCGCCTCGAACCGGCCTAGGTCGTCGCCTGAGAAGGAGCCACCCGCCTCGTCCGCATCTCGGTCGGCTCGGGCTGGGCTCCGGTCGGATTCACCGGTCATGTTTACCCAACCCGCCGCCCCTCACCTTATTCCCGGGGCGGACCGACGCGCTTCTCCAACTCTTCCAAGCGCTTGGACAGCTGCTGCAGCTCGCCCTGAAGTTCCTGTATCGTGGAAAAATGGGGCACGACCGCGCGAATGCGGTCATCGATCGTGTGTTGCCACTGTTCGAGCGTTCGGCGTAGGCCGCCGGGCTGTTCCTTCGACACCTGTGATTCCTCCGAGCTGGTTCGACCATCTACCGCGGCCCCAAGCGGCGGCTCTGCAACGAGATCCGAATCGAGGGCGCCGTTGGCGCCGTCTTCTCTCGGCATCAGGCGCCCGATCGGGCTCTCGCGGAGCTGCGTCAACAGCTTGCCACCGCGGTGCCGAATCAGCGCCTTCAGCGTGGCGAGCGGGATGGCCCGGGGCCGCGTTTTGAGCTCTTCGGAAATGATCAACGCCAGCGTGACGTCGGTTTTGTCTTCCTTGCTGGCGTTGTCGATGATCTGAACGTCTTCGCCCGCTCGGACCATCTCCGCGATCTGCAGCAGCGTGACGTAGCGACTCTGCCGCGTGTCGTAGAGTTTGCGGTTCGAATAGCGCTTGATCGTGCGCCGTGTTTCGTCCCCAACGGGCAGTGAGGCGTCGCTCGGCGGAGCGCTATCGGGCGCGGCTTCGTCCACTTCGCCCGGCGCTGCGGAATGCGGCGATGTGGAATAGGTGGCGCCCGGATCGGTCGCCGAGATGCCCGAATTGGGCGCGGCGATGTCCGAGGGATCGAGCGTGTCGTGTTCGACGAGCGATGTGGTCAAGCGGCCTCTCTCGAGTGTTGAGCATGTTCGCACGGCTGCCCTGCAGTGCAGGTCTCCCTCCGCGCGATGCGCAAACAGAGCAGGCCTAATGCGAGGCGTCAAGAGGTCGTCCGTCCAGTCCGAGCGCGCCGAACGTAATCCGAGGTGGGGAATTAACCCACTTTGCTGAGCGTACGATGAGTACCATTCGGGAGCACTCGAGCGGTATCGCGACTCGAAGCGTGCGTTGACGCAGGGTCGAAAACATCGGTGGTTTCCACCGGATGAATGTCGAGCCCCGGACGCCGGCGCAGACCGCTCGGCGCGACGGCGACGGCCTTCAGCGCGGCCAATTCCGCTCGACAGATTTGCAGGGCCATTGCCAAAAAACTGGTGAAACACCGGCAGTCCAAACCGAGCCCGCCCACCCACGCGATGACCGGCAGCTCGCCGTCGACGGACCTCACGCTCGTGTCGAAGGCGAACAGCGACGTCCCATTGCGATCCGCTCCGAACGCCAACAGGTGAGTCGGCAGTTGGCGCGAGTCGTGGCGAAGCACCGTGCTGGGGTAGCGCCCGATCTCTCCGGTACCGAGCAGATCCGCACTCTCGAAGAACGATGACCAACCGTCGCTGAAGCCTAAGAACTCTCGATAGCTCGGCGGCAGCCGCCGCCCGAGCCGGAG
>JAYWEH010000317.1:0-10449 GCA_043780025.1 Deltaproteobacteria bacterium | reverse complement strand
TGGGCCGTGCGGAAGCGATCGATCGGCATCGCGGGTGAGGCGTCTCGTCTGCCGGGACGGCACCGGTTCGGCCTGCAATTAGATCCCCGCAAGATGTGTGAGTGGCTGATTTCGGCCCTCGCCCCAGATTTCGTAGCTATTGATAAGTGTCGGCTGCGGTCATCATGCTCACACGACGCAAGGATCTACGCGCTGGGCTGTCGGTATGGTCCGCCACCCGGAAGCCGGGCGTGCGACACGCGCGCCTTCTGAGTAATCTATCGACGGATGTCCTCGTCATTGGCGCGGGCATCAGTGGAGCGCTCGTTGCCGAGAGTCTGAGTGCTGCTGGTCTTCGTGTCGTGGTCGTCGACCGACGTAGTCCGATGGCCGGCTCTACCTGTGCGAGCACTGCGCTCCTCCAGTATGAAATCGATACGCCTCTCACCGTTCTGTCGCGCTCCATTGGCGTTCCAGATGCTGAGAGAATTTGGCGCCGCTCTCGCCTCGCTCTCGACGCGCTGCGGGATCGAACCGCGTGGCTCGGTATCGATGCCGACGTGCGGCGGCGCGATGGCCTCTATCTTTCCGGCGATTTGCTCGACGCTGTGGGTCTTGCACGCGAGGCAAAGGCAAGGCGCCGCGCAGGCTTCGAAGTGGCGTTCCTGTCCACGCGAGATCTGCGCGAACGCTACGGGATTCGTCGGCAGGCGGCGCTGCTTGGATTCGAAAACATGGTCGCCGATCCACGCAAGCTCGCCGCGGGTTACCTTCGCGCGGCGCAGGCGCGAGGGGTACATGTCTTCGCACCGGTTGACATCGTTGACGTCGACGAGAGCCCACGCCAGATCATTGCCACGACGAGGGCAGGTCACGAGATTCGCGCGCGTCACGTCGTCTACGCAACGGGCTACGAGCTCGCGAAGGGCATCCCAGCGAAGGGTCACCGCATCGCATCCACCTGGGCCATTGCGACCAAGCCGCAGCGGTCGAACTTATGGCCAACGGAGTGCATGATCTGGGAGGCGTCGGAGACCTACCTGTACCTGCGCACGACGCCGGATGGGCGCATCATCTGTGGCGGCGAAGACGAGCCATTTGAGGACGACACGAGGCGAGATGCTTTGTTGCCGCGAAAGGTACGGGCGCTGGAAATGAAGCTCGAGGCACTGCTTCCGAGCGTCGATGCGACCGCAGCCTTTCAATGGACGGGGAGCTTCGGAGCGAGCGATACGGGAACGCCGTCGATCGGGCAGGTACCTGGCCGCCGCCGCACGCTCGCAGTGTTAGGGTACGGCGGGAACGGGATCACGTTTTCGATGTTGGCGGCTCAAATCGTGCGCGGCATCGTCACGGGGACGGGGGATCCAGACGCACAATTGTTCGCGCTAGCTCGATGAGCGAGCTGCATCGGCTAAGTGAGCTCGTCCAAGGGCCAGCGAAGGACCCTTGGGATGGCTGACATTGAAGGCGAGATGAGGTAACCTGGCCCGCATGAAGCGAGCGCGGAGCAGACGCCGGAGCGAGCTCAGCGTCTGGCGTTTCGCGCTCGTGTCGTGCGCCCTCGCCAGCTGCGATCCGTTCCATACCGGCTTCGAAGACCTGGAAAGCGCGGAGTACTATCGGGCGTCACGTCAACCTGCTGGCGCTACGCTCCTTGGGCCGTTGCGCGTCATGAACTACAATCTGAAGTTCGGAGGCGGACGCATCGACTTCTTCTTCGATTGTTTTGGCGACCGGGTGCTGATGTCGAAGGCCGAAGTGATCGCAAATCTCGAAGCTCTCGCGCAGAAGATCAACGACTACGATCCGGATCTGCTGGTGGTGCAGGAGGTCGACGTGAACTCCAAGCGCGCGGCCTACGTCGATCAGATGCAGTGGCTGCTCGACCATACGGCGCTCGACTATGGCGTATACGCTTCGCAGTGGAAGGCTGACTTCGTTCCGAGCGACGGCGTCGGCGCGGTCGACTCCGGCAACGGCATCTTGTCAAAGTTCCCACTCGCCGATGCCGAGCGCATCGCGCTCTCGCTCCGGAGCGATCAGTCCGGAATCGAGCGCTATTTTTACCTCAAACGCAACGTGCTCCACGCCCGGCTCGTGCTCGAAGAGCGGCCGGCCGTGTTCGTTGTCGCCACCCACGCGGAGGCGTACGCAGTAGACGGCACCAAGCTCCAGCACATCGACCGCTTTCGAGCCGAGCTCGATCGGCTCGACGACGAAGGGCGCACCGTGATCGGCGCGGGTGACCTCAATACGCTGCCGCCCGACTCCGACAAGCAGTTTGACTTCCCCGACTCGGCGTGTACCGAAGACTACGTCGCAGACGACTATCGCGCCGAGACGGACGTGCTCATCCCCCTTTACGATCGCTACGCGCCGGAGATCCCGCTCGCCGACTACCA
The DNA here is from genome assembly GCA_043780025.1 of Deltaproteobacteria bacterium. Lineage (GTDB taxonomy): Bacteria > Myxococcota_A > Polyangia > Polyangiales > Polyangiaceae > SZUA-265. The sequence continues at coordinate 8,065 of JAYWEH010000317.1, read as the reverse complement.
CGCCGACAACGCGCGCTACTTCAGCCATACCACCGACAAGAGCGGCTTCTGGAATCGCAAGCTCGACTATATCTTCACCAACGCGAGCGTGGTGGAGGGCTCCGGGCTCGTGCATCAAGACGAGACGAGGGGTGGGACGGACACGATGCCGCTCTCCGATCACGCTCCGGTGAGTGTGGAGCTCGTCCTCCCGTGAGGCGCGCGTTGCTTCGGTCGTGCGCGGTTCTGACGCTCTGTGCGAGCGTTCCGACGCTATCGCTGGCCGACGAATCGAGCTTTGCGAAAGCTCCCGGCTGGGGAGGCCCGAGCGCGCTGACGCTGCCCAAGGGTCGCGTGGAGTTTGGCCTGCTTCAGAGCTCGCGCTACGGCCTCACCGACCGCGTCGAGCTTTCGCTCCACCCCATATGGTTCTTCGTGCTACCGCACGCTGAGGTCAAGTTTCGCTACTTCGAGCACGGACGGCTCGCTCTCGCGGCACGTGGTCGCCTGAGCTACCCCAGCATCTTCTTCGGTCTCGTGTCGCGTGAAGGCAGCGGTGGCCTCCTGCCGAAAACGAGCGACCCTCCGATCGCACTCATGCTCGAGGCCGACGCCGTCGCCAGCCTGGAGCTCGCTCCGAACGCGCTCGCGAGTCTTGCGCTCGGTCTCGCGGTCGCGCCACATGGAAGCTTCACGAACGAGGAGCTGCCGCTGCTCGACTTCCCGTTCCTCTATCCACGCTTCGCGCCCATCTACGCGCCCCTCGTGCCGCGGGCCGCGCTGAACCTCGAAAGCCCGCTCCTCGCGGGCCTCCACCTCGACGTCGAGTTTCGGGGCTACCTGATGCCGTCTCTGCCCGACATCGGCACGGCGTTTGCGCTGGAACAGGCGCTGTCACTCGAGTATCGCTTCGGCGAGCGCGCGGCGGTTTCACTCGGCATCCGCGTTTCAGAAGCCGAGTACCCCGTCGGGCAGCGCGTGCACCTGTTGCCGTTCTTCGACGTGCGCGTTGGCTTTTAGTACGCCGGTTCCACTGAAGGACGTCGCGACGGCCCATGCACGCTCGGCCTGTCGGAGGCTGCAGACGTGACGTCGCACGATTGTCGCAGCGAAAAGTGAAGCTCCGTTCGAGCCGCCGGCGTCCCTCAATTTCGTCAGCTTTCGAAGAGTCCGGCGCAAAGGCTCCATGTAACCCACCTCACATGGAGCCTCAGTCATGCGTCAGATCATCCTTGCCAGTAGCTTCACTCTCGTAGCCGCCGCGGCCTCTGCCGCCCCCGCGCCTCCTTCGAATGCACCTCTGCTGTCACAGCGAGACATCGACAACGTGCGCGCTGACACGAAGGCCGTGCAAAGCTCGTCGCCGCATGGGGTTGCTGTCGGCCCCTGGAACGGCGCGGTTTCTGTGCCATCGCCCGCGGAGTATGCCGATAAGTTGGAGCAGTCGCCGATCCCCCGCGGGGAAATGATCGCCATGGACGTCAACGCGGCGGAGATCTACACCGGCCCGACCAACCAACGCTTGGCGGCCATCCGCATCAACGACGGACTCGACGCCATCGGCACCGAACTGGTTCCGCCGCTAGGAGACGAAGCGGGGCTCGATCACTTTGACATTCTCACCACCAAGACGCTCTACGCGGCCGATGGCAATTGCACGCATTACAAGCTCGTCTTGAAGAACGTCTACACGGAGCTGCCCTTTGGGAGCACGTCGGTGACGGGCGGCTTTGCGTCGGGCCGCAAGGTGAAGAGCGACTTCAATTTGCCGAGCGGTGAAGTGCACGCCGAGGTCCAATGGACAGCCACCCATTTCAACGGGCCATGGTGGTGCTTTTCGACACCCATGAATTACACCGCGGCGTTCACCGTGAGTGACTTCGACGGTTCGCTCGATGTCACGCTCGACACCGTGGGAAATGCGGTCACAGTCGACGCGGTCGATGCGGTCAGCTTCAGCGTGGACGATTTCGAATGGGGCACCAACTCCTGGATCCTGGACATCGTGCTCACGTTGGGCTTCGGGTTGTATGACCTGTTCGACTTCACATGCAGCGGTCAAGCCGATTGCTTGAGCGAAGCCGTCAATGAGTACGCGCTAACGGACGACGACTTCGTGGACGAGATGGTTGACGTGGTGAACGAAGCTTCCAGTAGCCTCCACCACATCGCAGGTGGGTTTAGCACCGATGGCTTCAGCGCAGACTTCAGTGTCGGGCTGGAATCCCTGCAGAGCAGTACCGCGGAAAACACGCTTACTTCACTCTGGGACGTGGAGGTGAGCTCGAGCGCAGCCGTGGACCCTTGCGCGGATGACCTCCGTACGCGCGCTTTCAGTCTCGAGGGCGCTCCGGCCAATGTTTCGCTCACGGACAATGATCTGGAGGTCGAGTTGCCCTTCCACCTGATCAGCGACACAGCTTACCTCGCGGGTAAACAGGGCGTGTTCTGCTCGACGTTCAACTATTCGATCCTGAACGTCTCTCGTCACTTCAGCGTCGAGCCGAGCGGTTCGATCGGCGTCACAGGCGCAGGTGCCGGCGACCCTGCGAATACGGTAAAGCTGTCGCTGCCCATTCGGATCGCCTCGACCTCGGCGGGAGTCACGAGCAGCGTCAGCGCCACCCTCAATGTGAAGGGTGCACTTGGAGTGGACGCAGGCTCTGATCTGATCTTCACGACGCGCAGCGCCAGCGTCTCGAATCTGACGGGGTCTGTCAGCGTCGGTGCTGCCACCGTCAGCGCAGCGACATTGACCTCGGCCATCAACGGCGCAGTCGCCGGCGTCGTGGATGAGATGGATGACCTGGAGCTGGCGAATGCCGTTGCCTTTACCGGTATCGGGAATGTCAGTGTCGCCGTTGGCGAGATTCTGACGAGCGGTGCGGCGCTGGTCGTGGGTCTGGATATCCGCTGAGCGGCATCGAGGAAAAGCGGGCCGTGCCAAGCCGGTCGGCCCGCGATAGCGCAAATGTGACGTTCGGTGTATCGCCAGCAAGCGTGGGTCATGTACCGCCACGACTCGCTAGTGGCGACCACAGCAGGCCCGGAAGGTTGCCAAACGTTGACGCTGCTGAGCTCGTAGTTCCCATCGCTACACCGGAGGGATTCGGATGTCATCGTCTGTGCCGTGCCGGCGGTCGCGTCCGGCGGATAGGACGGACACTTGACCTTCGGAGCATTCCACGCGCCAGGACTCGCCCCAGGCGTCGAGTCGAGGGCTGTCTCTGTCGACCACGCCGGACGCGACCAGCTCGTCGACCCCTGGGCAAACTGCTGCGTCGTGATTGAGCCACCAGGCCTCGACGGCCTTGCGAATCGACCGCGCATTCGTGGCCGTGGTCTGAATTTGAGCGTCGCTCCAGTGCTTGAAGACGGCGACTCCGACACTGCCCGCAATGAGCGCCATGATGGCAACGACAACCAGGACTTCAATCAGCGTGACACCGCGCGCTCGCCGGCGCTGCGCTGCTTTGAGATTCGAGCGCATCATGTCCGGGAGAACAGCAAGACCGATGCCACGCCTGAAAAACGCCGGGATCTTCCGGCTTGCGCCAATGCCTCGCCAAGATGGCATCCAGACCCCCGAGCTTTTCGCCGTGCGGCGACAGGGTGGCACTCCACATACAGAGCACCGCGCACGGCCAACGCACTGCGCCGCCCACGTCCACGGCAACGTCCGGCGACTTCCGGCAAAGATGGGAATCATCGCGCTGACGGCCAAAGCCATGAAGGGTGACAGGGACCGCTGCCTCGAAGTCGGGGCCAGCGACTACTTACCCAAGCCGATCGACCCGGAGCGCTTGCTTGCCAAGCTAAACGCCCTCCTGAGCACCGGCGATACCGCTGCCAATGGAGTGGTTCGCGCGCCGAGCACCGATGACGTCTGAGCCTGATGCCGCGGCCATCGAGGTCCGCCTGCTGCTCGAAGCCATCCACGCCAAATACGGATATGACTTGCGCGAATACACGCAGGGCACGCCGCGGCGGCGCGTTCTGGTTGGCCAAGAGCGGCCTCAACCATCTGGGAGCGTTTCAAATCGGATCCTGATCGACCCGGCAACGTTCGCGCCAGGTGGCGGGCAACACCATGGCAAAAATGCGCCAGTGCGTAGGCTCATACGCTCCGGAACGGTTCTTGCTGTGTATTGCCCATGCGTGCGGAATCTTTCCTCAGCGTCGAAAAACGTCGCATTTCGCCGCGTTCAGGGTGGGCGCCGTGGCGCTCCCGCCCACGAGCTTTTCCGCGCCCGCCCGCCTCAACGGACCAAAGGAAAACGACCATGACGAACGACGCCCACGCTGAGCTCGAACGCTTGAGACGTTTGCGCCACGAAACCCAGGTAGGACTATCTGCGCTAGCGGAGCTCGGCGAACGCATGCCGGACGACGACCTGCAGCTCTGTATGATCACGAAGCTCGAGCGAAGGCTCGCCGATCGCATCGCTTGGATCGAGGAACGAGTCTGGATGGACGAGCGGTTCGAAGCAATAGCCGCTGAATGATCCTGCGCTAACTCAAAGCCCACCGCCCTGCGACTGTATCGTTAGGGGCTCGCACGTAGGCCCCCTGGGCGGCAGAGACCCACTGCCATGGCGGAGTTTATCGCAAGCGCGAGCTTCCGTTCGCCTCCGGCTGCGCAAACTCGTGAACCAGAGGCCTAGGCGCTCATTCGCAGCCGATGGGGCTGTTGCTGAGCACCACGTCGTCCATCCAGACGTCGTTGGCAGGGGCCGGGCTGAAGCTTTGCCAGCCGATGATCGCTTCGACGAACATGCCGTCGAGCCACTGTTGTGTGAGACCCACGTGCCAGTCGCCGATGGCAGCGGTGTTGCGCACGACGGTGCCGTTCACCGACGAGCGCGCGACGGGGCTCGCCGCGTTCTGATTGAGGAACGCCAATTCGACGCAGTGCCAGTTGTTGGCCGACAGTGACGGCTGTGAACCCCACAGCGCCTGCGGGGGGGCCACCGCGTCATTGCGCCCGGGGCCAACGATGTTGAAGCCGAGCGCGCCCTTGGCGCCGCCGAAGCGGATCTCGAAGTTACCGTCGTTGTGCGTGCCGCGCAGACCTAACATCGTCTCGTGGTTGCTGACCTGATCGGCGGCGACCCCGCCCACCTGGATCGAGGTCTTGACGTAGGCTCTGAGGTAGATCGTGTTGCTCTGAGCGGGCAGCGCGAGCGTCAACATGGCGGGCATGTTGCCCTCACGCACGCGGAAGTGGACCGACTTGTCGCCGGCGAAGCTGTCCTGATCGTCGACGAGCGCGAACTGGGTATCGGCCGCCGTGTTGCCGGCATTGTCGCTGTAGTTTATCCAGCGAGCCCATTGCCCCGGCTGCTGGCCGACGGTGCCGGCCTCGAAATCGTCGAAAAAAAACGCGTCACCCGGCGGCTCGGGGGGTGGAGTCAGGGGCGGAGTGGTGCCCTGACCGCCCCCGCCGCCCGAATTGTTGGGCGGTACCGAGTTTGTGCCCGCCGTGCCCGCGGCGGTCGAGCCGCCCGTTCCCGACGAGGGGCTACTGCCGGTGCCGTTGTTGATCGGCGTGCCGCCAGTTTGATTGTTCTCGCTCCCGCCATTGGTGTTGCCCGGTGAAACATACCCGGCGTTGCTGCCGCCATTAGGTGCCGCCGGGTTGCTGGGGCTGCCGCCGTTGTTGCCCGGGAAGTTCGGCAGTGCGCTGTTGTCGAAGTCAGGTGAGCCGTCAGCGTCGGAAGCCGGTGCGCAAGCGCTCACCACGACCATGGCTGAAAGCCAGCGAGCCGGGCTCGGAATGAAGCGAGGGCGCCGGAGAGCGCGGAAGCCTGCGGCAGAGGAGGGGGCGTCAGAGAAGAGCTCATTTCGAGACATCGCTTTCGCACACGTTTGCACACCGCTCGAGCGCTGGCAAAGCGCTGCGGCGCAGCCATAAAAGTGCACGCGCACGATCCTGAAGATCGCACCCCGTCGAGCGGGGTTTCGCACGGGTTGCGCGGAGAAGCGGTTGACGCGGGCCCTTCAACGTGAGTTGAGGCTTTCTGCCGCGGCATGATTGTCGCTCATGCTGAGCCGTGGCTCCTTATCGACTCGCTCGGCCGTGTTCCATTCAGAAATGGAGGGGTCCCTGCCGAGTCAGCGTTGGCATCGCTCCTGCATTTGCATGGCTCGTGAGCTCTGAAATGGATCGCGCGCGTTCGAGACCAGAGTCGAAGCGGGGGTGGCTGCGCTCCGCCGCGGACCTGCTGAAGAAGACGGGGAGCGAATGGGTCGACGACGAGGCGTCCCGCCTGGCGGCTTCGCTGGCGCTCTACACGTTGCTGTCCATCGCACCACTGTTGGTGATCGCCGTCGCGGTCGCGGGAATGGTGTTTGGTGCGGAGGCTGCGCGGGGGCAAATCAGCGGTGAAATTTCCACGGTCGTGGGCCCCCAAGCGGGTCAGGCGATTGAGGCGATGGTCGCCAACGCACGCACCCCAGAGAGTGGCATCATCGGCACGGTCGTCGGCGTGGTGGTGTTGCTGTTTGGCGCCTCCGGCGTGTTTGGCGAGCTACAAAGTGCGTTGAACCGCATCTGGGAGGTCAAACCCAAGCCGGGGCGAGGGGTTTGGGGATTTCTGCGTGACCGCTTTTGGTCCTTCTCGATGGTGATGGGCGTCGCGTTTCTGTTGCTCGTGTCACTCGTCGTCAGCGCGGCCGTCGTCGCCTTGACCCACCGGCTCGGCCAGCTCATTCCCTTGCCAGCGCTCTGGCAAATGTTGAACATCCTCATCGGCATCGCCGTGACAACCGTGCTGTTTGCATTGACCTTCAAGATCGTCCCCGACGTGAAGATCTCCTGGCGTGAAGTGTGGCTGGGTGGCTTCGTTACCGCGATTCTCTTCAGCGCTGGCCGGGTTGCTCTCAGCTGGTACGTGGGGCGCAGCGCGACGGTGTCGCCGTTCGGTGCCGCGGGCTCGCTGGTGGCTTTGATCATCTGGGTGTACTACTCGGCGCAGATCCTGTTTCTCGGTGCAGAGTTTACCCAGGTTCACGCTGCGGCCCGAGGGCGTCGCCCCGAGCCTACCTCCAACGCTGTACCCCTCGACACGCACGAGCCTGACGACACCGGAAAAGATGCTGAGCAAGCCCGGCACGCCAACAGGCCTCCGGCCAAACGAAATCACACCGGCGACCCCACGTCGCAATCGGGTATGTTTCTCCAGAACGAGTCCGTGCCGCAGCTGCTGAAGGCATCCTTTGCCGACGGGAAGAAGCTCGCGGGGCTCGAGCTCAGCCTGGCGCAGGAAGACCTCGCCCACGACCTCGGGCGCGTGAAGAACTCTGCCATTCTGTGGATCGTTGGGCTGGCTCTTGCCGTCGTGCTCATCTGCATGTTGGGGTATACGCTCATCATCGCCCTCGGCGGTACGGCGCTCGTGGCGGTGTTGGTTGCGCTCGGGTTTCTGGCGCTGGCTGTGCTGCTGGGTGGCGTTGGATATGCGCAACTGCCGAGGCCCCTCTTGAAACGCGCCCGGGAACGTTTTGCCGACGATGTGGAGGCGATGAAGAGCCTGGGTTGACGGCGGTGGCACCAGCGTGTGCCACCGCAAGTGGAGTTTGCAACTCACTCGTTGACGAGGCTGGGGCACTCGGCGATGGCTCGGCCGGCGTTGAAGCAACCCATGAACGTTTCGGAGAAACATTGGGTGTACCAGGTGAGGTCGGGCTCGCCGTCCATCTCGAGCTCGGCGAAAGCGGGCGAGTCGCCAGCAAAACAGGCGCAGCTCCAGCGCTCACCGCCGGGTGCGCGGTCGCAGTCGACCCGCAACGTCTCCAGTGTGAGCGTGCTCGTCATTTCGAACGAGCACGTGTTGGCGTCGGGAGCCAGTTCCGAACAATTGGTCCCGCTCATCACCCCGCTCGCACCGAGTGGGGCCGGTAGTACCCCCACCTCAGGGCATTCCGCGACCGTTTGGGTAACGCTCGGGTGGAACAGGTACTGGCAACTCGGGGTCGTGACTCCAGCGCTCGCCAAGTAACACTCGAGCATTGCGTCCAGCGCCGGGAGCGCCGCGGGGCAGGCATTTTCCACCGCGCTCCAGCTGTCTTCACAATCGATGGCGCA
>JAYWEH010000316.1:0-4399 GCA_043780025.1 Deltaproteobacteria bacterium | reverse complement strand
CTGTTCGACACCGCGCTCTTCCACGGCGCCTACGCGGCCGAAGATCCCACGGGGCAGAGCGGCAACGGCGAAAACCAGCTTCTGCGCGCCATCTACATCCTCGGCATGTCTTTCGCGAGGCTGCAGACCAAAACGATCCTGGAGGCGCGGCGCAAGGCGTATGAACTGGACGTGTTCTGGCCGCCCACCGTCGGTCACGCTGCCTTTGCTCAGCACATCGTCGCTGGAAAGCTCGAGGGTCAGTGCGACCCGTCGCTCCGGGGCGTGACCCGGTCGAGCGAGGCAGCCGAAGGAACCTTGGAAAAGGCCCTGCAGCTCGCTCTGTCGGGCCGACAAGATACGCGGGGCGAGGTGTTTCCTCGGATCCGGGAGTTTGCCAAGGCGGAGCCGGAGGTGCAGAGGCTGATCGATCCGACCGGGTGACGACGGAAATACAGCGCATTGATCACAGCGTATTTGCCGAGCAATGCTCAACTTGTTCGTCTCGCTAACGATGATGAAGAGCAGGGACTTCATTCACCCGACGCCGGACCGCATCGCAGAGCTCCTTCCGGACGCACAGCGCAAGACAATCACGGGCCAAACCCATCAAGCCGCCCCTGATGCCGTGTCGCCGTTGCTCATCGAGTTCTTTGGCGAAGAAGCTAGATCGCGACGATGAGGTTCCTGTAGCCACAGCTTATCCCCAGCGCGGCGCGCTACGAATTGTGCTTTAGAGTTGTCACGTTACGTTGCAAAGGCGCGCGCAGTCCGCTAAACGCCCCCCGGCACTAATCGAGGTACTCGCCCAGGTGGGAACGCCTCGAGCCTGGCATCGCCGCGACCGCTGAACGCATGCCGCATCGAGGCGCCGTGTTCGGGGCGCCGCATTGGGCTCGTGATCCGTCGGATCGCGCCGACGATGTGCGCCGTGCGCCGCTGAGCGACCTTTCCGAGGACTGTTGAGGCTCTTCATGAAAGCATCTGTCGTCCCATCGTCTCTTTCTCCCGTGACCGAGGTCGTCGTGCTGAGGCGGCGGGTGCCGACAACGACCGACCGGCTCGTCTCTATTCGCCCTCCAGTGGGCGCGGCCGAGTGGGCGCCTGCGTCGGAGGTCCGACCCGTTCCGGCCCCGGCGCTCCGCGCTCGGGCGCGCGTACAAATGGTCGCCTCTGGACCTGCTCGGGCGCGCAGGGTGGTTCCGATGGCGGCCGCTCGGGTGGCCAGCGCCGAGGCGCCGCTCGCGCTGGCGAAGTATGCCCATTCGGAAGAAGCGATCGGGGTGTTGACTCGGATTCACGAGCGCCGCGCCGATCTGTTGTGTCTGGCGCTGCTCGAGCCCGTCACCAGCAGCGTGCTGGACGCGATCGCGACTGAGCTCGACAAAGGGGAGGCGCAGATCGGGTCGATCGTGGACGAGCCGGAGCTCGGTCCCGAGGAGGCGCGGCGGCGCTTCGATGCGTTGCGCGCTGACCTCGAGCGGCTGCATCGAGAGCACGGCCACGCTTGGCCGTTCGCGGGCGTGGCGCGGCTGGCTCGCTCCGGGCCGCCGAGCGCCTTCGAGAGCGCGCTAGGCGCCAGCCGCTCAGCGGCTGCCTCTGTCAGACTGCAGTGGGACACCGTGGAGCAGTTGCTGAAAGCGAGCTGGATCGCTCGCGTGCGGGCGCGTGACGCGTCGGGGCTGCCTGGCGAGCTGGTCGCGCGCGTGCGCCGGCTGGATCGCGAGATCGCGTCGAGCATCGACGGCCTGGTCGCGAAGTATCAGGGCCTGGTCGCCAAAATGGCTCGGCGATATCAGGGCCTGGGCCTGAGCCCCGAGGACCTGATGCAGGACGCCAGAATCGGCCTGCTGCGCGGGATCGAAAAATTTGATCTGCGCCGGGGCAAGCCGTTCGGCTCGTACGCGGTCTGGTGGGTGCGGCAGGGCGTGCGACACGCGCTGGCGACGCAGGCGCGCACCATTCGCTTGCCCGTGCAGCAACTGGCGAACCGCTACGCGTTGGGGCGCGCCTCGCGCCGCCTGTCACACACGCTCGGGCGCGAGCCGTCGGACCAAGAGCTAGCCGAGGCGACCGGCATGTCACAGCAGAGCATCTCGGATCTGATGCGCGCGTCGACCGAGCCCATTAGCCTCGATATGCCGCGCTCGAGCGACAGCGACTCCACCATTGGGGACGTGATCGCGGACACCGAGACGAAATCCCCGACTGAGCAGGTCGCCGAGAGAGAGAGCCGGGTGGAGCTGCGGGCCTTGCTCGATGAGCTCACCCCTCGAGAGCGGCACGTCCTCAACCTGCGCTTCGGCCTGGATGGCGAAGACGAGCGCACTCTGGAAGAGATCGGCCAATCGCTCACGCTGACGCGCGAGCGTGTGCGACAGATCTGCGCCGAAGCCCTGGACAAGCTGAACCACGCCACACGCACGCGCCACCTCGACCTGTGAGGGCTGCGGTCATCGAGATGATCCCCAGGTGACGAGGAGCTCGTCCAGTTCTTCGAACGTCTCGCGCAGCCCCTCCCCGAAGCCGATTGCATCGTCGACAGCTTCCTTCGAGGGATGGACCTCGTGCAGGACCAACAGCGTCTTGCCAGCCTTTTCCTCGAAGGTCACCGTGGTGACGGCCTCACCGCCAGCACCTTCCTCATTGGTCCAGACGAGGCGCGAGTGCGGTGTCACTTCGATGTATCTGCCGAAGAAGGCCATAGGCTCTGGGTAGGCAGGGTGGCTGAACACGAAGCGGTACGTGCCCCCGACACGAACATCCGCTTCGCAGGAAAGCATCGACATGCCTGTGGACTTCGGTACCCACCACAGCTTCAGCAGATCGGGCTTGGTCCACGCCTCGAACACGAGGCGCGCCGGGCCGTCAAAGGTTCGCGTGACGACGAACTCACGCTCGGACGTCCGTTCCACCGTCGTGCGGTTTTTCATGGGGGTGGGCTCACTTTCTCTTCTTGCGTCCATTGACCTTCTCCTTCAGTTTCAAAGCCTCGATAACCTTGTCCAACTCGTCGAAGCGGGCGTCCCAGAGCTGGCGGTAACTCTCGATCCATAGCGTCTCCTCCTCCAGTCGGCGGGGGCCGAGCTTGCACGTCCGCACGCGCCCGACCTTCTCCGTGGTGACGAGCCCGGTCTGCTCCAAGACGCCGACGTGCTTCTTCATACCCGTGAGGGTCATGTGGAACTTCGCGGCCAGTTCAGTGATCGAAGCGTCTGCACGTCCGAGCTGCAAAAGAACGCCGCGTCGGGTGGCGTCCGAGAGCGCTGCGAACGAGGCATCTAGGCGTGGCCCCGAACACTGAACCATATGGCTCAGTATCTAACACACAGACTTGCGGCAAGCAAGATAGCTTGCTCGTGGTCGGCGAAACGCTCAGAGTTCGACACAGCTTGGCTGTGTTGGGCGATCCTGAGCGGCTTCGGCGCCGCATGCACTTGAATCTAGCAGCAGGCGTCTGGCCGATGGCTAAATTCCCAGGTCTCGAGAACTGTGCAAGACGATTGCTGTCCAGCAAGTGATTGAACTCGACAGGGCTGTGCCGAGGTCGTGCCGCTCGCTGGCGTTGCGGTCGGGAGGGCCGTGGGCGCTGGAGTACATGAGCGCAGCGGCTAGGACGGTCCCGGATTTCCAGCGGAACCGCCTCCGCGCCCAGCGCAAGCTCCCTGGCTATCACGAGCGAGAGCTCGAGGGTCAGTGGGCGGGCTTCAGGTCGATTGCAGCATACCAGCGGCGATGATCTCGCTCGCCGCGCGCTCACCCGAGGTGATGGCGGCACCGACGAGCCCCGTACCACCGGCTAGCACCGCGGCTTCGCCCGCGAAGTGCATGGCTCCAACAGGGCGCGTCAACAGCGCCGGCTGATCTCGTTTGCCGACCGGCACGCTCGAATAACCGCCCATCGTGAACGGATCGCTCGTCCAGTCAGCGACGTCGCCGCGGACGAGCTTTCGACGCGCTTCTCCCCCGAACACCGAATCGAGCGCGGTGAGACATCTGTCGATCGCCGCCTCAGAGCCCCCTGCAGCAAGTCTGGCCGCGCGCGGCCCCATCACAAATGCCGTGAGTACCGGTTCGCCGACGCGCGGCGTCCAGAAGACGGGCACGCTCTCGCCGCAGAGCAGGAACCCGAGATCCTTCGGCCAGAAGCGCTCGCGGAAGCCGAGCAGCACCTTCATTCCCGGCTGCATGTGCAGGGCGTCGATTGCGTGCTGCTTTTCTGGGGGCAGCGCCGGCTCGAAGGCGATCGACCCGGCTTTGAGCACTCCAAGAGGAACGGTGATGACAGCGCGCGGTGCCGAAAAGTCTCCTGCGCTCGTCTCGACGCGCACGCCCTTTACACCCCACCGAATGCGCGTGACCACCGTTCCAAAGCGAACATCGACGCCTTGCGCCATTCCCTCAATCAGACGTGCGTAGC
>JAYWEH010000315.1:0-4411 GCA_043780025.1 Deltaproteobacteria bacterium | reverse complement strand
AGCAACAGGGCGGAGCTCGCTGCACGAGTCGCGGCGACGCGAGATCGCTTGTTGGCGTGCGCGCAGGCCCTGGCGCTCACTGGGCTTCTGGATGAATCGCGGCTCGCTGGCTGCAGGACAACGACGGCATATAGGGCAATCGCCTCCGACATCTTCATGCTCGTGCCTCTGTTCAAGGAACATTGGTCGAGCATCGAGAACAAGACACCATTGACGCTGTCGGACCTGAATCGCGCTAGCAACCTGGCCCTGGAGCTGCTGGCCGAGGTCGGGCTGAGCGAACAGGCACCGGTCGGCGTCAGCGAGGCCGCTCGGACTCGCGCCAAGATTTACACTTTGTTCGCTGACGCCTACGAGGACGCACGCCGCGCCGTCCAATACTTGCGCGCCAAACACGGTGACGCCCACGACATCACCCCCTCTCTCTACGCCGGCCGTGGCGGGCGAGGAAACAAGACGCCAGCGCCCACGCCCGCGTCCACGCAGGAGGTGCACTGAGGCGACATCCTTTCGACCTCAATCGTGCTCCGCTAGAAACCCACCTCGAACCCGAAGTCTTCTTCGAGCGCCGTGCGCTCCGACGAGCCCACGAAAAACCCGGTGAGACCGTCCCGGCGTTTGATGTTCACGGTCGAGGTCGTGTCGTTGAATACCGTTACCGCGATGCAACTCGGCCGCACGCAGAGCAGGTGCTCACCGGGATCCAAGACCAGACGATACTGGCCTGACACGGGCTCAATGCTGTCCGCTGCTCGTTCGCCCGTCAGAGCGATCGCCGCGGACTCGTCCACGATGGGCGAATCAGTGCGCCAAACTTCTATGGTCGCGTCGCCGAAAGGGCACTCCTGACAATCGTTGCTGACGACATCGCTTGCTTCCGCCACCACCCCAGCAATGCTCGCGCCCTGCGGAAGCGCTACTCGCGTGAGCGCACTGCATCCGCTTCGCTCACATTCGGCGCACGAGAGTAGGGCAGCAGCAAGTGCTATCGCGAGGATCAGGCTGGAGTTCCCCGACATCGGCGTATCCTAGCACGCAGCCCATCCATTGTTGCGCACAGCGCAATCAGTACCCCGAAAGCCGACTCATCGCGGAGATCCTGGGTGACCTTGCCTCGGCGGTCCGCCCCGCGCGGACGAGAGCGAGCTCCCCTACCTGCGCCCCAACCCCGTGTCGCTCTGACACGAGATGCTCGTGAAGAACACGTGCAGGCGCCCGCTCGTCGGCTGCACCCCCGTGTACATCACTCCGATTTCACCTTGAGGCCCGAACGCCGCCAATGGACCATAAGCGTCGCGCTCCGAGGTCGTGACGGCGCGCGCTTCGCCGAGGGGCTCCAGATCTGGCGTCAGCTCGCGCGTGTAGATGTTGTAGCGGCCGTCACGGTACTCCGACCACAGAAGGAGCAAGCGATCGCCGAGCGGTACCAGGCTGTTGTAGCGTGCGAACTCGGCCGCCTCCGTGAGCGGCTTCTCGCTGATCAGCTCCTCGCCGGTCTCGCTGATCACGCTACCCCAGATCTGCGTGCTCGGCTGCGCCCCGTCCTCCACGATGTGCCAGGCCAGCACGAAATTGCCGCCGTTGGCAACGATTGAGGCTTCAGCCGGACTGCGCTGCGCGAACGTCACCACGTCCGTTGGATTCTCGAAGTCGTAGTCGAAGCTGCGAAATGCCAGGCCGCGCCCAGCCGTTCCTGTCGACTGCAGGCCCCGGTTGAACAATAACCCGAGCCGCGTTTGACCCGGCACCAGCTGCGGCGCGGAAGGATCGAAACCCGGCGGCGTCAGCGCCTGGTTGCCGCCGACAGCTTTGCCGTTCGCGTCCAGGATCTGCCCGTAGATGCGACCGCCGCCCCCTTCGCGCTCGTCCTCCCAGGCCAGACGGTATTCGTCACCGCGACCCGACTGGATCTCCAGCAACGTCGGCCGCAGCGAGAAGCCTTCGGCGTTCGTGATGCGCAGGTCGGGGCCGAGCTTCTCGCCGGACGTGTTCAGTCGGTTGAAATAGATCTCGTAGTCTTCGTCCCGGCGATCTTCCCAGGCTGTCGCGAACACCCGGCCACGGCCCACGATGGGGCCCGCAAACGTGTCATTGTTCACTTCGGCGACCTGGATGGCCTCGCCTAACCTGCCCTGTGGCGGTTCGATACTGGTGAAGGTCGTCTGCGACGCGCCGATTCGCTGCGTGAACACCGCGCCGTAGGTGAACGCGCTTTCGCTGAAGGTGAGGCCGCCCGCGGTGCCCTGATCGGCCGCGCCGGAGAGCACGATCGGCTCCGCCTGGCTGGGAGAAAACAACGCGCCGTTGTCGACGACGCCGTCGCAATCGTTGTCCACGCCGTCACAACGCTCGAGGCCGCCAGGAGCGGCTTGGACGTTGGTGTCGTTGCAGTCGTCTCCGCAGGCGCCGTCCTCGGCCGGTAGAAAGCCGGGCAGTGGCCGGCGAAAGCCGTCGCCGTCGCCGTCGATGGTGAGTGGCTCGGAAACGCACGCGCCCGTCTCTGACTCACACGTATCCTCGGTGCAGGGGTCACCGTCTTCACAGAAGACGGGGAAGTCCACGCAGCGGGTCTGTTCGCAGCGCCGCGGCGTGCACAGGTCGCCAGTGTCGCAGTCTTCGTCCACCAGGCACTCGACGTCACCGCCGGTCACCTGGAGCGTGGGAGGCAGCCGAACGATCTGGGGATCGGCGCGGCTACCGCAGGCCACGGACGCGGCCGCCGCCAAGGCACCGAGCCAAACCGCGCGGCTCCGAGCCGGGCGCTGGCGCACGCGGCGGCGTGCGCTCGGCTGGGGAACGGTCACAGGCAGCCCCCATACCCTTCGATGTCGATCGGCAAACACAAGAGGCCCGGGTCGCAGACGTTTTGAGTGCCCTCGCCGAGCCGGCACAGACGAGTGCACTGGGTGCCGCGCCCCGTGCTCACGCACACGTGGTCTGCAGCACAGCCGTCGTTGGCGCACGACTGGCCCTGGGTGCCACTGCCCGCGAGACGGCAGACCGAGCCAAACAGCTCGACTTCGCAGGGGCCACTCGGATAGCTGACGAACGGGAAACAGGCTTCGCCTTCGGCGCAGCCGGAAGGGGTTGCCAATGGGTTACAGGCGTTGAGGTCTGGAGGCGGCGCGGTGATGGGAGGGCACCCGGGCTCCTCGAACGGCGTGTCGTCCACGGGCGGCGGCTCGAAGGGGTCCACGGGCGGCTCGAGCGGTCGATCGCTACCGGCGTCGGCAGCAGCGCCCGCTGCACCCGTGGGCGAAGGCTCAGCCGAACTGCGCGTCGATATTTCGGAGCCAGCGTCTCCGCCACACCCGTGCGCGCCGAGCGCGAGTGCGAGCGCTCCAATCCGAAAGCCCCACGGCGCCCGCCCGCTCCCATGAATTGTCGTGAACGCGCGCGGCATCGGCTCAGCATACTTTTGCGCGCGCGGTGCGCCAGCCCGCAAAGATCTGCGGCCGCCCTGCCGAGACGTGCTAAGAGCGTCGGCCGTGGAGCATGCGAGCTGCCCGCGCGACTCACTGGCACTGAGCCGGAGGCTGTGGCCCCTGGGTTTGGCATTCTGCTGGGCGTGTGATTGGGGTGGCACACGGCAGGGCTCCGCCGAGGCCCCCATGCCACAAGTGCCTTCGACGGCGCTGGATCGCGCCGGAGCGGTGGCCGAAGACGGCAGCGCCGATCCCGCACTCGCTGCCGACGGAACGGCCCGCTCCGGGGCGGCCTGTGTGACGCCACGCCGCGAGCCCCCGCCCCCCGCGGCCGCCCCGGCAATGAATTGCCCGGCCGATCCCGAAACGCCACCTCACCTGCCGATGGGGCAAGTCCGCTTCAGCGGAGCGCCAGGAAGCCCCAGCGTCAGCGTGGAGCTCGCCGCCAGCGACGCGGCGCGCACGCGCGGCCTGATGTACCGAACAGCGCTCGGCGCCGACCGCGGCATGCTGTTTTCCTGGTCGCGGGAAGAGCCGCGCTCGTTCTGGATGCGCAACACCTGTATCCCGCTCGACATGTTGTTCATCGCGGCGGACGGCACGATCGTCGGTATCCTGGAACAGGTGCCCACGCTCAACACGTTGCCGCGCAGCGTGCCGTGCCCGGCCCAACACGTGCTCGAGGTCAACGCGGGCTGGACCCGAGCGCACGGTATAGAGCCAGGTCAAAGAGTCGACTTGGACACTTGACGGAGCGGCCCGGGATCGGCACACCCGAGACCCACATGGCCCATTC
The DNA here is from genome assembly GCA_043780025.1 of Deltaproteobacteria bacterium. GTDB lineage: Bacteria > Myxococcota_A > Polyangia > Polyangiales > Polyangiaceae > SZUA-265. The sequence goes on along the minus strand of JAYWEH010000315.1, from coordinate 190 downwards.
GAACTCGAATTCTTCTGCGTCGGCGCGCACCGTCTCACGATCGATCGGTAGTTGGCGCGCGCTCGTCGTCGCCGCCGCATTCGCGGCCGCCTCCAGCGCTTGCGAAACCGGCAAAGTACCCGAGCCGGAGCCGAACAAAGCCAGCACTGCCAGCTCCAGTGCAGGCTCGGCAGGAAAGACCGTGGAAAAG
>JAYWEH010000314.1:0-10489 GCA_043780025.1 Deltaproteobacteria bacterium | reverse complement strand
GCCTGGCTCTCGCCGGAGCGCCACGTAACGGGCGCGCAAGGCCGAGGGCGGGTGGTGGCGCTCGCTCGGCGCATCACAACTGGGGATGCGTCTTTGCGATCGCGCCCGCGGTTCGTACACGACGTACACGAACTGGGCTGAGTCGCGCGCGAGTAGTGTGCGGCGCCGAGTCGCTCTCGCTGCCCACGAGCATTCATGCGCGGGCGCGGTCGTCGAGCGGTCCAGCCGTCCTTGCGGCGGCCCTGGGCCCCACCGACCAGGCAAGCCCCGCGAGAGCCTGCCGGCCGAGCGCTGCGACCCCGGCGCCCTTCCGAGCCCTCCGGCAAAAAAACCAGCATTTGGGGGCTCGAAACGCCGGCGTGGCGTTTTTACGTTTCTGTTCGACACCCGGCACGTGGCAGGCTCGGCCCCCGCAAAGCGAGTTTTCACCATGTCTGCCAAGCCAAATACAGTCGACGGTCGGGGCCCCGGAGCCCCAACCATCATCTACACAAAAACGGACGAGGCCCCCGCGCTCGCCACTTATTCGTTGCTGCCGGTCATTCAGGCCTTCGCGAAACATTCCGGCATCAACGTAGAGAGCCGAGACATCTCGCTCGCGGGGCGCATCCTCAGCGCCTTTTCGTCGCTGTTGCCGGCTTCACAGCGCGTAGACGACGCGCTCGCCGAGCTCGGGGCGCTCACGCTGAAACCCGAGGCGAACATCATCAAGCTGCCGAACATCAGCGCTTCGGTGCCGCAGCTGAAAGAGGCGATCGCCGAGCTGCAGGCGCACGGCTATGCGTTGCCGGACTACCCCGAGGTGCCCAAGACGGACGCGGAGAAGGACGCCAAGGCCCGTTACGACAAGGTCAAAGGCTCCGCCGTCAACCCCGTGCTGCGCGAAGGCAACTCGGACCGGCGGGCGCCCAAGGCGGTCAAGGATTACGCGCGCAAACACCCGCATTCGATGGGCAAGTGGTCGCCGGACTCCAAGACGCGGGTGGCCACGATGGCCGAGGACGATTTCTTCAGCAACGAGAAGTCGCTCACGCTATCGGCCGCCACCGACGTGAAGATCGAATTCGTCGGCAGCGATGGCGCGGTCAAGGTGCTCAAGCCCAAGACGAGCCTCAAAGCGGGCGAGATCATCGACGCCACGGTGATGCGCAAGCGCGCGCTCGTGAGCTTCTACGAGCAGCAAATCGCCCGTGCCAAGCGGGAAGGCGTGCTGCTTTCGCTGCACCTCAAGGCCACCATGATGAAGGTCTCCGATCCGGTGATCTTCGGCCACGCCGTGCGCGTCTTCTTCAAGGACCTGTTCGCCAAACACGGCGCCACGTTCACCCAGCTCGGCGTCGATCTGAACAACGGCTTCGGCGACCTCGTGGAGAAGCTCCAGAGCCTTCCCGAGGCGCAGCGCTCCGCCATCGAGGCCGACATTCAGGCGGCGTACGCCACAGGCCCCGGCCTGTCCTACGTCAACTCGGACAACGGCATCACCAACCTGCACGTACCGAGCGACGTGATCATCGACGCCTCCATGCCCGCGGCGATCCGCGCCGGCGGCAAGGTCTATGACTCACAGGGCAAGCTCGCGGACACGCTCGCGGTGATCCCGGATAGCTCCTACGCCGGCGTCTACGAGGCCACGCTCGAGTCTTGCCGGAAACATGGCGCCTTCGATCCGCGCACCATGGGTTCCGTGCCGAACGTGGGCTTGATGGCGCAGGCGGCGGAAGAATACGGCTCGCACGACAAGACGTTCATGAGCCCCGGCCCGGGCACCATCCGTGTGGTGGACGACGCGGGCCAGGTGTTGCTCCAGCACAGCGTCGAAGAGGGCGACATCTGGCGAGCCTGCCAGACCAAGGACGCCCCCGTGCAGGATTGGGTCAAGCTCGCCGTCAATCGGGCACGCCTGAGCGACACTCCCGCCGTGTTCTGGCTCGACAGCAAGCGCGCTCACGACGCGCAGGTGATCGCCAAGGTGGAAAAGTACCTGGCCGAGCACGACACAAAGGGCCTCGACATCCGCACGTTGCCTCCCACTCAGGCGACCGAGTTCACCCTCGAGCGGCTGCGCGACGGCAAGGACACCATCTCCGTCACGGGCAACGTGCTGCGCGACTACCTCACGGACCTGTTCCCCATTCTCGAGGTCGGCACCAGCGCCAAGATGCTCTCGATCGTGCCGCTCATGAACGGCGGCGGCCTGTTCGAGACCGGCGCCGGCGGGTCAGCGCCCAAACACGTCGAGCAGTTCCTCGAGGAAGGTTACCTGCGCTGGGATTCGCTCGGCGAGTTCTTCGCCCTTGCAGCCTCCTTCGAGCATCTCGCGGTCGTGTTCAAGCACGCGAAGGCCAAGGTCTTTGCCGACACGCTCGACGCCGCGAATGGCAAGTTCCTCGAGAACGACAAGTCTCCGTCCCGCAAGGTCGGCGGCATCGACAATCGCGGCAGCCACTTCTACCTGACCCTGTACTGGGCACAGGAGCTCGCCGCGCAAACCAAGGATCCCGAGCTGAAGGGCACCTTCACCCCGATTGCTCAGAAGCTCGCGGCGGCGGAGGAAACCATCGTGCGCGAGCTCGTCGCCGTCCAAGGCAAGCCCGTGGACGTCGGCGGCTATTATCACTTCGATGACGCCAAGGCCAGAGCAGCGCTGACCCCGAGCAAGACGTTGAACAACATCCTAGCCACGCTCTGAGCACCGGCGCATCGCTCGGGCGCCAGCGGAAGGCGAGTCATTGGGCCGGCGCCGGCGTGAGCAACGCATCCAGGTATTGATCGCCGCGCAGGAATCTCCTGGCGGCGGCGCGGATGTTGTCGCTGGTCACCCGCTTGGTCAGATCGTGCAGGATGAGGACGTCTCTGGGATCTTCGCCCATCCGATACTTGTCGACCAGGCGGGCTAGCCAGAAGCCGTTTGTGCGATAGGCCTCTTCGAGCTCGCGGGTCCTTTGACTGCGCAGCTTCTCCAGGTAGCGGTCCTCTACCCCGGACTTTTTTACGTCTGCGATCACGCCGTCGAGCGCGGAGCGCAGCTTGTCGACGTCGCCAGGCTTGCAGTCAAAGTAGACCGCCACGGTGTAGTTCTCGTAGGGCAGGCGCTCGAAGCTGTAGACGACGCGTGGCGTATACACCCCACCGAGCTCCTCTCGCAGCACCTCCCGCACCCGGATCTGAAGGTACTCGACGAGCGAGTTCAGGTCGGTGTGCGCGTTCTCCGACCATGGGGTCTCGCCGTGGTAGATGAGCGTCGCGGTGGCCTTGTCGTCTTTGCCTTGCTGGACGCGCACCTTGGCGACGCCCCGCTTGCGGTGCAGGCCGAGGTCCTTGTGGGACTCCTTGCGCCCTGTTCCGGGCAGGCTGGCGAGATAGCGCTCGACCAGCGGCTTGAAGGTGGCTTCGTCGATCTCGCCCACCAACACGAAATGGAAGTCGCTCATGTCCGCGAAGCGCTGCTGATAGAATTCGAGGGCGACTTTCAGGTCGATCGCGTCGATGGCCGGGAGAGCGGGGGGCGAACGCCGCGCGTGCCCCTTCCACAGCTCCTTCATCGTGGCATCGGAGAAGACGACGCCCGGGTTGAGGTCGCGGTTCCGGAGGTCTTCGCGGGTTGCCGCGCGGAATGCCTCGAACGCCGATTCATCCCGTCGCGGCGCTGTGGCGTAGAGGTGGATGAGCTGAAACAAGGTCTCCACGTCTTTGGGCGTGGAGCTGGCTTCGATGCCCTCGTCGAGCTCGCTGATCCAGGGCCTGGCCCTGACCACCTTGCCGGACAGGAACCGGTTGAGCGCTGGTCGATCGAGCTGACCGAGCCCGCTGATCGCCACGAGCTCGCTCGCGAAGCGCGCCGAGGGAAATTCCGCGTCGCTCGCTCTCGAGGTTCCGCCGGGGCTGATGGCGCGTGCGACGATCTCGTCATCCTTGAAAGGGGTGGGTTTGAGCACGACGCGGGCCCCGTTCGACAACGTCCACACCTTCACCCCGATCTCGCCGATACTCTCTTCTTTGACGATGCTGCCCGGCTCGGGCAGGGCAGTGAGCAACTCGACCTCGCCCTTCGCCTCCACATAGGGGGTGACCTGAAGCTTTTCCGCCCCGGAAAGCGCCGCCAATAATTCAGCCTGCTCCGGCACGACGTCTCGCGAAGCACCGCTGGCAATCAGCAGTCGTTCGCTCTCGGTCAGCCAGTGCAGGGCCCCCTGGCTGACCTCTGCTACGGTGATTTCCGGCAGCAGGCGCGTGCCCAGCGTGTGGAGGTATTCGGGGGATGGCAGGGCATCTCCGGTCACGAAATGGTTTGCCAGAGCCTGGGCGAGGGCCATGCCTTCGGCGGTGGCGCGGGCCGCGACGGAGTGCTCGAGGAGGCGGGCATAGTCCGCTTTTGTGCGCTCGAGCTCACCGGAGGTAAAGCCGTGACGCCTGACCCGCTCGAGTTCGAGTAGCAGCACGTTCGCGCTCGCTTGAACCTGCTTCTCCTTGGCTCGCGCCGACACAGACACCACGTTCAGCTGTCCAAACACAGCCGAGCTGAGCTCGCTCGATGCGGCCGTGAACGGCGCCTTCGGGCTCTGCGCGACTTCGTGCAGGCGGCGCCGTAGCATGAGCACCCCCATCTCGTTGACCACGCGCGCGCGGTGATCTTCTTCAAAGTGGATCAAGCGCGCTTTGGCCTTGTAGAGCGCGAGCACTATGGATGCCGGCGTCTCCGGATCGCTGATCACCGCCGCGCGCGGCTCGGGGCTGACGGGGATGGCAAAGCTCAGGTTGTCGGCCGCGCCAGCGGGCGCCTGGAGGCGCGAGAACTGGGCTACCACCACGGGCTCGAGCGACTTCGGATCGATGTCACCCACGACAATCAGCGCCATCCGTTCCGGCCGGTACCAGCGTCGGTAGAAGTCCACCAGGCGCTCCACCGGAGCGTTCTCCAGCACCGCCCTGTCCCCGATCGGTTCGCGCTCCACATATTTGGAACCCGCGAGCAGGAGCTTGCGTTGTTGTTCGCCGACGCGGCGGGCGGCACCTTGCGCACTGTTCCATTCCGCGAGCACGACGGGGCGTTCCTTCTGCACCTCTTCGGGAGCGAAGCTCACCCCACTGGCCCAGTCTTCGAGCACGTTGAGCCCCGTGGCGAGCATTTGCGGGTCGTCGGTGGCAACGCTCACCTGGTACGTCGTGCGATCGTATTGCGTCGTCGCGTTGACGTGCGATCCGAAGCGCACGCCGCTGCGCTCGAACAGATCGAGCATCGCCTGCTTTTCAAAGCGCCGGGTGCCGTTGAACGCCATGTGCTCGACGAAATGAGCGAGGCCCCGCTGATCGTCCGCCTCGTGAAGAGACCCCGCCTTGACGGCGAGCATCAGGTGCACGCGCTTCTCCTCTGACTCGTGCTGGCGCAAGAAATACGTGAGCCCGTTGTCGAGTACGCCGGTGACCACCGCAGGGTCGAGCGGCACCGCCACGGCCGTGACCTCGGCAGCGCCGGCAGCAGCAGCGCTGGCAGCGCTCGGTATCGCGCTGGTCCTGGGCTGCGGGGAGCAGGCGGCCATTGCGGCCAGCAACCCGAGGACCCAGGCCCTGGGACGCTTGGATTGGGGCTGCGCCGGTCGGGGCGGTGTGAGCTCTTTCGGTTCGGACGGATGTCGTGCGGGCTCGTGCAGGGTCACGCGCCCGAGTCTCCTCGGTTTCCGCGCGCGGTGCGAGAGGGAACCCAGCTCGCCTACATGCCTGCGCCCTCAAGGGAACGGTTTGCACACCGTTCATTCCGTCAGTGGCGCGGGTTTCGTTTAAGTTCAGCTCGAATCAGTGGCTCGTCGCTACGAGCCTCGCGTTGCTCGCGTCGAGCTGCAGCGGTGGCCGCACCCCTCTCGAGGAGCGCAGCGGCTTCGCTGGAAGCTTCGAGTGGGTCGACTCCCTGCCGCCAGACGCGGGCTGGGCTGGCAGTGGAGCCGGCGAGGCGGGGCAGGGCGGAGCTTCCAGTCAGGGCGGTGGGGTCAACGACTTTGGCGGTGCCGCCGGCACGTTGGCCGACGCCGGCAACGGGCCGACTGACGCGGGCAATGGCAGCGCCGGTGCTGTCGCAGAAGCCGACTCGGGGGTCGTGCTCGTCAATCTCCTCCCCAATGCGGGCTTCGAGGAGGGTCATGCTGGCTGGAGTACATTCGGTCCCTCCGGAACCGCGCTCGTCGATGCTGAGGAAAATCCTCACGGCGGGGACAAGTGCCTCGTCGTGCGCGACCGCACGCTGAGCTCGAGCGGGCCGCTTCTGGACATCACGTCTTTGCTCGACTCCACCACACGCTACGAGCTGAGCGCATGGGTGCGCATCCCGTCGGGCGCCGCGCGAGCTTCAATCAACGTCAGGGTTCGTTGCACCGACGCCCCTACGTCCTACGTCTGGGTGGCGGGCAGCGACGTCAACGACGATTGGGCCGAGCTGCGCGGACAATTCACGCTGCCGTCTTGCACGCTCTCGAGCCTGAGCGTGATCGTGGATGGCCCCCCTGCTGATGTCGATCTGCACGTCGACGACGTCGGGTTCTCCGCCGTCGTCGAGTGAGCTGCCGTCGCTTTAGAAGCCCTTGGCTTCAGAGCTCGAACTTGCCGAACGAGTTCAGGTCCTTGAACGCTTCCACCAGGCGAGCCGTCATGCCTTTTTCGCCGAGCGACAGCCAGGCGCGCGGATCGAGGTACTTCTTGTTCGGCGCGTCGGGCCCTTCGGGGTTGCCGAGCTGGCTCTTCAGGTACGCGGACTTTTCGTCCATGTACTGCTTGATCGGGCGAGTGAAGGCCCACTGCGTGTCCGTGTCGATGTTCATCTTGATCACGCCGTAGGACACGGCCTCGCGGATCTCGCTCTGGCTCGAGCCAGAGCCCCCGTGGAACACGAAATTCACGGGCTTCTTGCTTGGCGTCTTGCGGTCGAGTGCGATCTTGTCCTGGGAGTTCTTGAGGATGACCGGCGTGAGCTTCACGTTGCCGGGTGAGTACACGCCGTGCGTGTTGCCGAACGACGCGGCGACCGTAAACGAGCCGACCGACTTCAATGCGTCGTATGCCTCGAGCACCTCGGAGGGCTGCGTGTACAGCTTCGAGTTTTCGACGCCGGAGTTGTCGACGCCGTCTTCTTCGCCGCCCGTGACACCGAGCTCGATTTCGAGCGTCATCCCGAGCTTGGCCATGCGCGTGAGGTAGCTGCGAGATATCTCGAGGTTCTCGTGCAAGGGCTCCTCGGAGAGGTCCAGCATGTGCGAGCTGTAGAGCGGCGCGCCCGTCTCCTTGAAGGCCTTCTCGCTCGCCGCGAGCAAACCGTCGATCCAGGGCAGGAGCTTCTTGGCCGCGTGATCGGTGTGCAGCACGACGGCCACGCCGTACGTCTCCGCCAGGGTCCGCACGTGCAGCGCTCCGGCGATGCCGCCGGCGATCGACGCCTGGTGCTGCTTGTTGTCGAGCTGCTTGCCGGCGGTGAACTGCGCGCCGCCGTGCGAATACTGGATGATGACGGGCGCCTTGGCCTGCCGCGCCGCTTCGAGCGCCGCGTTGGCGCTACCCGAGCCGATGACGTTGACGGCGGGCAGAGCGCACTCGCTCTCCTTGCAGTACGCGAAGAGTTCGTCGAGTGCCGTCCCGGTGACGATGCCTGGTTTGAGCTTGAATGCCGCCATGTGTCCGTTGCGCTTTCCTGTCGGTTCCTGGTTCGCGGGCTGACACGCTGGTTAGCCCACACCGGAGCTTTCCCCGGTTTGTGGCGGCGTGCAACGGTTCGATTTGGTACGGCTCACCAGCGAGCCAGCCGCGAGTCAGCAGAACCGACCTCCGGCAACAATTCCGGCGTCGGAAAGGACCCGAACATCTCGCCGCTCGTCTGCACCGGCTCGGCTGTCTCATTGCCGGGGCGCCCGAGGTTGGTCAACACCCGCACCCTCGCGGCGGCCGTCGCCTCTTCGCCCGCGGCAGCTGCGTCGAAGGGAGCCACGTAGCTGCCCTGAAGCTCCGCCGGGTCGAGTTCGAAGTACACGCGAGCCGTGCTGAGCGAGTGCACGGAGAGCACCGTGGCCACTGTCTCGTCGAACTTGCCGTCGCTGGTGGTGAAATGAACGTCGGCACCCAACACCAGGCGGCTGGATTCTGGAAACTCTTCCCAGGTCTCGAACAGGTACGGGTGTTCGCCCGCAACCTGCACGGTCAGGTCAGCGCCCAGGTCAGCGCCGTTGGCAGCGATCTGAAAATGGATGGCCGTGCGCTCCCCCGACTCGTAGACGAGCTCGGCGACAAATTCGCCGGAAAATGCCGCGATCGACTGAGCTGCCGTGAAACCGCCGGGTCCCACTTCATCGAGCGCGAGGCTGACCATCGTCACCGTGGCTTGGCCGATGCCGCCCGTCTGCCCACCCCCTTCGGGCTCATTCGGCGGGGTCACAGTGGGATTGTCGCCGGGGTTGCTGACAGGCTCGCCGACAACGTCGGGCGGCGTGACGTCGTTCTCCGCTGGCGGCTTTGGCAAGCCGGGGTCTTCCGCCGAACCGTTGTCGAGCGGCGTTGATTCATCCGGAGCGCCGCAGGCGGCCGTGCCCAGAAGGACCAGCGCGCAGAGCGCCGTCAGCGAGGCGCGGGTTCCAAGCAAATGGACGGACTGGGGTCGTGAAAACGAAAACATGATGAAGCTCTCCAAGTGTGAAGGCGGCACGTCTCGCGACCAACCGCACTCCTTCACTTTGGTCGCCAGGTGGCGCGCCGTCCAGTGCAGGAACGAACAAACCATGGCGCAGTAAAGCCTGACAATGTACATATCTGCATGATGGATCACGAGCTCCTGGCGCGAGAGATGGTGCGTGCCGTTCGCGGCAAGCGCTCTCAGGCCGCCTTCAACCGCCGTTTCGGCTTCAAGACGAATGTCGTGAGCACGTGGGAGCGCGGCAAGCGCCAGCCCACCGCGGCACAGTTTTTCCAGTTGGTGGAACGCCTCGGCGTGGACGTGCGCGCCCGCCTGCGGGCCTTCTTTCACGAGCCAGCGGGTCCAGCGGGCCACTTCGGCGCGGACACGCCGCTCGACGCCGTGGTCCTCGCGCTGTTCGAGCAGCTGCGCGGCACCGCCACCGTGGTGTCCATCGCCGCGCGCATGAACAAGCACCGTGTGGCCGTCGCGCGCTGGCTCAAGGGGCAAACCGAGCCGCGCTTGCCGGAGCTGATGGCGCTAGTGGACGCGCTATGTCCGCGGCTCGTCGAGTTCGTTGCCGTGTTCTGTGATCCGGCGAAGGTGCCGAGTGTCGCACGAGCGTGGGCGGATCTCGCCGCACAGCGCCGCATCGCGTTCGAGGAGCCCTGGAGCCACGCGCTCTTGCGCGCCCTCGAGCTCGATGCCTACGCCGAGCTCCCGGAGCACGAGGCGGGGGTGCTGGGCAGCGCCGTCGGCTTGAGCTGTGCCGAAGAAGCGCGGCTGCTCGAGCAGCTCGCCGCTTGCCGGCAGGTCACGCGCAAAGGCGGACGCTGGAGCCAGTCGCGCAGCATGGCCGTCGACACCGGCGGCCGCTCGAAAGACGCCGAACGCCTCAAACAACACTGGGCCAGCGTGGCGCTGGCCCGCTTGCGCGAAGGCCACCTCGGCGACGGGCTGTTCTCCTTCAACCTGTTCGTGATCTCGAACGACGACTATGAGCGCATCCGCCAGCTGCATCTGCGCTACTTCAACGAGCTGCGCGCGATCGTGCAGAATTCCGTCAAGAACGAGCGCGTCGTGCTCGTCAATCAGCAGCTCATCCCGCTCGCAATACCCTGAAGCGGCGCGGTGCCGGTATCAGGGTTCTAGCGCTTCGAGCATCAGGTTGCCGTAGCGGCGCCCGAACTCCTGTTGCCCGGGCGTGTCGAAGTGCAGGTTGCCAAAGCCGTCATTGGTGACCGCGCTAAAGCCGTTCGCGGGCGCCACTGACGTGTTCGAGATCAAGCCCGGGAGTTGGCCAATCAGGGTGTTGTGACCCTGGCAACAGCCGCCGTACAGGAGCTCGCCCGCCACGAACGGCACGTCCCCGGTACCGAGATCGGAGCGCAGCTGGTTCACGACCGTGCGCACGCGGGTGGGCCAGGAGGCTTGGCCGCTGTCGGTCTCCCCCTGGTGGAAGATCATGCCGCGGATTTCGCCCCGCTGCTGCGCCATCCGCGCACGCGCGACGATTGAGTTGTACGCCTGTTGCCCGGGCTGGAACACGTCGATGCTGACGCCGGGAATGGCATTGGGCACGAGTAGGATCGTGTCATCTGGAAACGCCGCTGCCAGTGTCTTCCCGAAGTAGTCACCCGGGCCGAGCCCTGGGCCATTTCCTCCACCCCCCGGCTGCCCCACACAACCGTGAAGCGGCGGCTGCGCCACCACCCATTGATTGACGCCGTGCCGACCGCAGCTCTCCAGCGTCAGCACCTCGACGCGTGCATTCATCTCGAGGTCTCGAGCCTCCGGCGCAGGCACACCCCACATGTTCGACTGCCCGAAGAGCAGGAACACCTGCAC
>JAYWEH010000313.1:0-24185 GCA_043780025.1 Deltaproteobacteria bacterium | reverse complement strand
CGGCCCGTCAGAGCGGGCCGGGCCGCTCAGAACGATAGCGAGGCGGCCGCGCCGGCGCCTTTCGGCGACGCGTACGGCATGAGCTCGAGGCGCGCACGCTCGGGCCTTCGCGCCAACGCCGAACGGTCGGCGTTGAGCCGCGCCACGTCGGGCGGCGGATCGTCCGCGACGAGCAGCACGATCCCGGTGATGCCCAGGGTCAGCGTGACACCAAACGCCATGTCGGCGATCAGCGCGTTTCGCTCCACGTCATCGGCTCGGGCGCTGCTCGGGTTGTCATTGAAGTCCTTCTCGTCCCCGAGAGCCCGGACGCCGAAGATGGCGCCGACCACGGCGCTCGCGCCCGCAACCCCCAACGTGACGTAGCCCGGGATCCGGCTGCGTTCCGGAGGAGCGTCGGGCAGGGCTGAGGTAGGGGGCGCCGACAGCGAGGGATCTGGCGGTGGCGGTGCCACCGCTGCCGGAAGCAAGGTGAGGCTGGGGTTCAATTTGGCGCCGGGGGTGGCCGAAATTTCGACTTGTTGGGTTTCGTAGCCCGGCAGCGAGACCTCGAGCATGTGGCGCCCTGGTGCGAGCCGCAGCGTCAGGGGCGTGAGCGTCGCGACGTCCACTCCGCTGATGCGTACATGGGCGCCCGCAGGGCTCGTCGCGATAGAGAGGTCGGCGGGCGTTTTGCTCAGGGCCGTCACGCGCTCCTCCGCGGTGGCGATGGCCTCGGCGTCGAGCTGCGCTTTGTCGGGATGGGCTAGAATTTGGCTGAAGGCTTCGTACGCTGCCGCGGCGTCCCCCAGCTGGTCGAGGCTCATGGCTCGCCAGTATTTGGCCTGCACTGCCGGAATGAGTTCATCAGCGCGTGCGAAGTGCGCGGAGGCAGCGGCGTAGTCATGCGCTGCGTAAGCGTCTTTCCCGGCGGTGTAAGCCGTGCGAGCTTGCTCCCGGGTGACTGCGTCGACGCCATCTCCGGCCGCAGGCGCCGCCGACGGTGATGTCGCCGCTGGCGCGCGCGGGGCGCCGGGGGCCTGAGCCCGTGCGGTGATGGATGTGTGTAGAACGCTTACCAATGCCAGCGCGCTGAACGCTGCTGGCCTACCGACTAAAGCGAATGGCCGCCACATGTGGTGCTAGGCTAGACCGGTTATTGCAGGTCAGGCAAGCTAGGCTACGTCGCCGATGAGTGATGGTTTTCAGAGCGCGTACCCGCCTGGCGTCGCAATAGTTTCGGGGGCGGCTTCCAGCCAGGAGGCCGATGTTGCTCAGGCGGGTGAGGCGCCCGAGTCGGGGCTCGCGCACGCCCGGACGCGTGGCGTCGGTCCCGATCTTCCACTCCGACGCTGGCGCGATGTGCGAGCGGAGCTCCCGGCTCTTCGTGCGCAGCTCCGGCGTGCCGAGCGCAAGCGCGACGTGGAACGTGAACGTCTGGTCGCAGCGGCGCTGGCACGCGCCTTAGTGAAGCGGCGTGCGGAGCTGGACATCGCAGTGCGTCTGGCTCGCCGCGCGGTGCTGCTCGGTGACGATAGCTTGCGGGTCGAACTCGCGGGCTGGCATTGCCAGCTCGGGCAGACCGCCCTGGCGGTCGGCATGCTGGTGCCGTTGCTCGAATCGCCAGGGCTCGATCGAGCGCGCCTGGCCATGCGCATCGCTCTGTATTGGGCCCGGCTCGGGCAGGCTGAGCAGGCGCTCGCGGCCTTGCGCGAAGCTGCGGCGTACGACCCGGAAGACCCGCTGGTGCACGAGCTGCAAGCCACGGTGTACGGCTGGGCCCCGCGCTTCACGTCGGCAGCCCAGGCCGCCGACGCCTACCTGCGCGGCGCCGAGCGCCGTGCGGCGCGAAATGAAGAGGCGGCCGCGTTTCAGGACCTGCTGCGCGCATTCGACACCTCCGCCGAACACCGCGAGGCGGCCGCGTTGCTGGTGCGCACGCTCGGTGCGCGCGGCCAGGGCGGCCTTTCTGACGAGGTCTGGCGGCGCCACGCCGACGCATTGATTGCCAATGGTCAGCTCGACCGTGGCTGCACCGTGCATCTGGATCGCCTTCGTTCGGCGCTGGCGGCGGGTGCGTATGAAGAGGCGTTTGCCTCCGCGCTCGACGCGCGCCTCGATGCAGGCGTCGACGCGCGCGTGCTCTTGTCCGTGCTCGAGCAGCCGGGTGTATATCCGCCCATCGGCGAAGGTCGAGTGGCGCCGGATGCCAAGGAAGCGCTGCTCGACACCTTGTTGTTCAAGCTCGGCCTGTGGGAGCTTCTGGCGGCGCGGCTCGAGTTGGCTGCCGAGGCCGCCAAAGGTGCGCTGCGCAGCCGCGCATGGCTCGCACTCGGCAATCTGCTCGAAAGCCCCATTGGCAACACCGAACGCGCGCTCGAGCCATGGATGCTCGCCGTCGTGGCTGATCCGGAGAGTGAGCCAGCTCGCACGGCGCTGCGCCGGCACGCGACCAGCACCGGCGACTACACGCCGCTCGTCGAAGCATTGATCCGCGTCGGGCTCGATACGAAGCCCGGTGCCGCGCGAGGCATTACGAGCTGCCTCGGGGAGCTCGCGCGGCTCGCCGCCGAGCGTTTGGATGATCCCGCGCTCGAGCTCTGGTGTGTCAAACGCGCACTCGAATTCGAGCCGGAGTCGGTCGCGCTGTGGGGAGCTCGCAAACGCCTCGGAGAGCCAGCGGCGCTCGCTACGCAGTTGCTCGAAGAGAGCGAGCAAAGCCTCGAAGGCGAGGACGGTGACGAACGCGTCAGCTTGCTGCGCCAGGTCGCGGCGGCATTGCGCGGCCGTCCCGATCGCGCCGAGCGATACGTGGCGGTGCTGCGCGAGTTGAGCGTGCGCCGGCCGCAAGAGCTACGCTGGAGGCGTTTGCTCGAGAACCTGCTCGCGCGCTCGCGCGATGCCGAAGGGCTGTCGCGGCTGTGGACGCGCGATCTGGTGGCCGCGGCCGATCCCAACGTGATGCTGCGCGCCTTGCTCGGGCTCTCGCGCCTGGAGCGGCAGGCGGGCAATCTGCAGGGATCATTGGCCGTCCTGGCCGCCGATGACGGGCGTGGGTCCGCGCCCGCTGCCAGTCTGCAAATGTCGCTCGGCGCGCAACTCGGCAATCGGCGCTTGCGTGCCGAGGGGCTCCTGAAGCTCGGGGCGTTGGCGGGGCCGACGCGCCGAGCCTGGCTCGCGAGCGTTGCCGCCGCGGATCTGATTGCGCTCGGCGAGCTGCCTGCCGCGCTCGCCGCCGCCGAAGTGGGCACTCACGCGGATCCCAATCTGACGCGCCCGATCGTTGCTTACGCGGATGCGGCGGAAGGCCGGCAGGACCGTGTTGCGGCGGTCGCTTTCGAGCGAGCAATGGCGCTCACTTTTCCGAGCTCGGCTCACTGCCGCGGCCTGGTGTCCGCGCTGGAAGCGCTCGGAGAGCACCACGCGGCACAGGTCTGGACGGGGCGTTGGCTCAGCCTGAGGCCGGCCGAAACCGCCGCCGCGACGCAGTTGCTCCGCGGCTCCGCTCGGGTCGGAGATGCCGCGCGTCTTGGGGATGTGGTGGGCTGGGCCGTATCGCAAGCTCACCCGCTCGAAGGCTGGGCCGAGCCGCTCGCGAACGCGCTCACCTGCCTCGCGGAATCCGATCCCGCCCGCGCGAGCGAAGTGGCCTGGCGCGTGCTCGACGCGTTTGGTCCGACACCCCCCGCGCTGAAACACGCCGTGCTCTTGGTGGCCGAGCAAAGCGGCGACGCCGAGCTGCAGATTGCGGTGATCGAGCGTGAGCTCGGTGCCGAACCAGCCGGCGCGGAACAGGCCGGGTTGTGGCGTCTGGCCGAGCTGCACCTCGAGCGCGGCGAGGCCGATCGAGCTGGTGCCGTGCTGGTTCGAGCTCTGGCCGCGGGCTCTGATCCCAAGCAGGTGCTCGCGTTGCTCGACTCCGTGCAAGAGCCGCTGTCCCCCGAAGGCGAGTTCCACCTTCTGCAGGCGCGAGCCGCGGCGTGCGAGCAGGGCGGGGACGAAAGCGAAGCGGCGGTGTTGGTGTTGCGGCAATACGGCGCCGCCCTCTGGGACCTCGCGCGCGACCAGACGCAGGCCATCGAGGTGTGGCTGCGCGCCGCCGCGCTCGGCGGCACGCAGGGTTGGTTTAACTTCGCCCAAGATCTGGTCGAGGTGCTGGGCCTCGAGCGTGCGCTCGACGAAGTGTGCCGGCTCGCAGAGAACCTCGACGCTCCGGAGCAAGGTGCCGCGTTGCTCACGGGCGCGGCCGTCGTTTCGGAGAGCCGAGGCAGTCGGCGCCGGGCGCTGCAGCTCGGTTTGTTGGCGCTCGACACGGATCCAACGAGCGTGTGGGCGCTCGAGGTGGTCGAGAATTGCGCGCGGTCGACCGACAGCGCTAGCGTGGAGAGCGCGTATCGGGCCGCGCTAGGGGCCAGCTTGGGGTTCTTCGGTGAGCGCGCATTGCACTACCGAGCCGCGCGCTTCTTCGAGCGAGCAGGGGAGCCGAGCATGGCGCTGACCCATGCTATCGCCGCATTTCGCGCGGTCCCCTCCGAAGGTGGGACGTTCGCGCTGATGTTGCGGCTCGCGCAGACAAGCAAGGAGACCGAGCGGGCTTCGAGAGCCATCGAGGAGGTGGCGGCGTCCCACACTGACGGGGAGGCGCGTTCGCAGTGGCTGCGTCGTGCGGCGCTGATCGCGGGTGGCTCCGCGGAAGGCGCACAGCAGCGCATGGAGGTGCTGCTGCGAGCGTTATTCGCGTCACCCGATACAGAGGTGATCGATCTGCTGGAGCGGGCCTTCACCGACCTCGCGCGGCAGCAACCGGATGGGCGGTCCCTGGGTCTACTGCGGTTCAGCCGTGCAGTGACCAAGCTGCTGCCCAAGCTCGAATCCATCGACGGCGCGCGTGTGGCCATCGCGATGGCGCGCGTGGCGCTCGATTCCTTTTCGGATCCGATGCTGGCGCTGACCGCGCTTACGGGTGCTATCTCGCTCGATCCGGAGGCGGACGAGTTTGTCGAGTTGGTGTCCGAGGCGCCGCGGCTCGCTGCCGAAGCAGATGCGGCGAACGCGTGGTTGGACGGCGTGCTCCAGCACACGGACGCGGGGAAGCGCGGGAGCTTGGGTTTGCTCGAGCTGGCTCACGAGGTGGCCCTCGGTACCGGTCGGTTGGGCCTGTGTGCGGGCTTCCTGGTGCGGCGCCTGGACCGCGCCTCGGAACCCCCGGACGGCCTGGCGGCTCGCGCCGAGCAGCTGGTGCGCCGCAGTCGCGAAGAGGTACTGCCGCCGCACGTCGTCGAGCGGTTTCCCGAGGCGGCTCAGCAGTCGCAACTGCTCGCGCGCGCTGAGGCGCGCGCTGCCGAGGCGGATCGAGACGGCGAGCTCGGCGCGCTCGAAGAGGCTTTCCAGCATGCCGAGCTACCGCCCGAACGCATCCTGCGCCTGCTCGAGCTCGCCCGCGAGACAGACAATCTGGGGCTGGCGGAACGGGCGCTGGCGGCCGCGCGCAAATCGGATCTGGACGCCGAGACCGTCAAGCGCGCGACACTCGAGATCGGGGAGCGGCTGATCGAGCAGCGGCGGCCGCAGCGCGCGCTAAAGTTGTTGGAGGATGCTGCCAACGAAAGCGCCGACGATGTGGCGCTGCTCGAATTGGCGCTCTCGGCCGCGCGCGCTTCCGGCGACGAGGACCGGCGCCAGGAGCTGCTCGAGCGACTGATCGCGCTCGGCCCGGACGCTGCGCAGCGCAGCACCTGGTACAACGAGGCCTGGGAGGTCGCCAAGAAGCGCGGTCACCCGGATCGAGCCGGGGAAATTCTGCGGCGCTGGCTGGATGCCGATCCGGAAGACACGCAGGCGCTGAGCCGCCTCGAAGCGCAATGTGAAGAACGAGAGGACTGGGCTGGCCTGGCCGAGTTGATCGGGCGGCACCTTTCGCTAGGCGTTTCCTTTCGGGAGCGCCGGCGCCTCGTGTTGTGGCGCAGCGAGTTGCTGGAGGTGCGTTTGGATCGGCTCGCGGAAGCGCGCCAGGAGCTGTCCGCGCTGGTGGAGCAGGCGCCCGCCGATCGCACGGTGGTGGAGCGCTTGGCCCAAGTCGCCGAGTCGCTGGGTGACCGCGGCGCTGCCGCGAATGCCTGGCTCACGGCGAGTGGCTTGTCGTCGACTCGGCCGATGGCCGCGCAACTCGCCGAGCGCGCCTGCCGCCTGTATCTCGACACGGGTGAAGTCATGTCGGCGCGGCGCGTGCTCGCCGCACCGCAGACGTTACCGCGGACGATCGGGCTCGCCCGCTTGAGCGTGCGGCTGGAACGGGATGGGGAAAACGAGCCTCGGCTCGCGCGGGCGCTCGAGGAGCTCGCGGCGGTCGAAGAGCAGTCCATCGAAGAGCGTGCCCAGTCGCTGCTCGAAGCCGCCAATCTGTGGCGCCGGCTGGGCGACGAAGAGCGTGCCTGCCAGTGTGCGGTGCAGGCCGCTTTGCTCGTGCCCGACGACGCGGAAGCCCAGATCCTGGCGAGCTACTTGGAATACCGCCGGCGCGGTCCGAGCACTCGTCCGGAGGCTCGAGCCAGCCTGGAGCGGCTCGAGCGTGTCTTCGCGAGCCTGGCGGACGATCAGCGGGACCTCGGCGCTTTTCTGCTCGCAGAGTCGCTCGACGTCGTGATGGGCGGAGACGCCGGGCTCGCCCGGCTGCTCGAGCTACGCGAGCGCTTCGGCGCGCTGCCGTTGATTTCGGTCGGTCTCGCCGAGCGAATTTCGCGCGGCAACTCGCCGCGAGACGCGCTCCCGCATTTCGACGCCGCACTCAGCGGCGGAGATTTGCGTGCCCTGCGCAAGCCCAGCCGCGTAGCCCTGGAGGCAGCCCAGACCGCCAAGCAAGCTGGACTGCTTGGTCTGGTCCACCGCTACGCCAAGCTCGCCGACATCGATCCCGATCTCGGTCTGGCTACGGCGCGGTTGCGCGAGGATCTGGTCCGGGTGGCCTCGTCTCGCCCGCCGCCGGTGCGTCCGATATCCGAGGCCGCCCTGCCGCCTATTTCCTCGCGCCCGAGCGCGGCGGTTCCGGCTCCGCCCGAGCTGGAGGACCCCGCGGCAGCGTCGAATGAAGAACTGGAGCCGCAGACACGCCCGGTGCGTCGCACCCAGATTGGCATCGGCCGCATGCAACCGCGCCACCGCGCGACCCAACCGGGTGGAGGCTTGACGGCGGCTCCTCGGGCCATCCCGATGCCGGCCCAAACCCGTGAACCGTCGGGTTTCCACCGCGCTGTCATCGCGCGCCCTACCCGCGCCGACGGACTCCCCGTCAAACACGAATACGTCCCCAAATCGGACGCGGAGATGTCGCTCTGGGGAGAGCTCGGGGGCGCCCCCGCAAGGTCGGCCCGCGAGCTCTGCCAGCGGCTGATCCGGGATCCGGCGCGAAGCCTGGACTTGCTGGCGGTGTGTCTGGCGTGGCTGCGCGCGGAGCCGAGCGAACGAGCGTTGGAGTGGCTGGAGCGTGCCGCCGAGATCGCCGGGGATGCCCAACACGCGGCTGCCGTCGCGCACGCGCGACGCGCTGTCAGCCCGGTGCGCCAGCCGCAAGTGGTGCCACCGCTCGAGTATCAGGTCGAACGCGGCGACGTGCTGCGCGGTTTGCTGTTCAACGAGCCCGATGGGACCTGGCCGCGCGCCTTCGACGTGATCTGGGAGAGCACGCGGCGGGTGCTCGAGTGGGAGGCCGTACGCGACATCAAGGCGGCGCAGCGGATCGGAGCCAACGACACGACTGAGATGGCGCGAGCCTATGGCGCAATCGCTCGTCGGCTGGCTCTCGAGACGACCCCGTTGTGGCACCTCGCCCAACCTGGCGAGCGTCGCGTGGGCGTGGTGATGCTCGGTGAAGCCTCGGTGCTGGTGCGCGGAGAACCCACCGAGGACGGCGCCGAACTCCGCTACGATCTCGGCGCCGCGCTGGCTGGCACATTGCCCGCATTCGCGATCGTCAACGCGGCCACCTACGAGCAGATCGAGGAGCTGTTTCGTGCTGTGCATTGCGCCTTCGGCCCGCCCTCGACCTCACAGACCAACTTCACGTCCACCGCACGGCTGGCCGCGCTGCTCTGGGAGAGCATGCCCCCGCGCACCCAGCGGCTGATGACGGACGGGTGTCGTGACGGCAAACTGACTCGTGAGTCCGCGATCGCGTCTGCGCGGCGCGCGGCGCGCAGAGGCGGGCTCTTTGCAGCCGGCGACTTGAGCTTGGCGCTCGGACGCGTTGTGGCGGAGGAGAGCCTCGATCCCGCTTTGGGCCGCGGTGCGGACGGACTGACGCGTCTGTGCGAGAGGTCGGCCGCGGCCGCCGATCTGGTACGGCTCGCCTGCGATCCCTTGTACGCATACCTGCGTTGGCGTCCCGATGGGGTGAGGCCCAACATCGGCGTCACGCGGAGGGGCCTGTGAAGAGGGGCGAGCCCGGGGGCGCGCTAACCGTCGCGACGTTGGCGCTTTTGCCCTTGGGCTGTTTGGATGCCGCTCCGACGTTTGCTCCGCGTGATCAGATCCCGCCGTTCGTGTTGTCGAGCCGCGTCTTGCCGCCGCTTGGCTCGGTGTACGAAGGCCCCATCCCTTTTCCGATCCACGTGCCGTTTCAGTCCGAAGACCTGAATATCGATCTGGAGGCGCGCGTCTACGAGGATCTCGTGCCGGGCACTTCGACGAGCCTGGCCGCGCTGACCTCGATCGTCGCGGCGGGAGTCTTCGAAGACGACTCGCGCAGCGTGTCGATGGATTGGGTTGAGCCCCTACGCGGCTGCCATAGCCTGACGTTGATTCTCACCTACGCGTCGAATTTCGATGACGCGGTGCCGATGGGCGGAAGCGGGTCCACCGGATTGCCCAAAGATGATTCGCGCGCTGCGAAGGTCATCTGGTGGCTGAACGTTGGAGATGTCGACGACACCGCGCTAATCGATTCGTGCCCGACGGGTAATCAGGAAGATTCCGAGTAGCCTGGGCCGAAACGGGTCGGCTCGCGCCGGTGACAGAGCCAAAAAAGTGTCCGTGTCGCCCGTGCGGGTCTCCGCCCGCTCAGCCTCACGGAGTACACTATTGCCGGTCGTGACAGCGTTTCGGTATGCCCTGGCGCTCTCGTTTGCGGCGCTCGCCGCGAGCTGCGCCTGTCGTGAGGGTTCCGCGGACACCCCGCTCGGACGCCCATCAACGCCAGCGCCCCCCGCGGCCGCGTCCGAAACGACACAGTCGCTACGCGGCGAATCGGCGCGGCTATCCTCGGCGGCGCCCGAGGCGCGCGCCTCGCGCGATCCTCGCGCGCGCTTCGTGCCTGGCGATCAGCCGAGCCAGCGCGTGGCATTTTCGCGCTACCGCTTGGCCGCGCTCGCGGGTGGAGAGCTCATCGTACGGCGCCTCGCGGACCTCGCCGTGGTGGCGCGCATCGAGGTCCCGGAGACCCGAAACGTTGCGGCGTTGACCGGTGGCGGGTTCATCGCCGCGGGCCGTGACCACGTGTTTCGCCTGTCCGGTGTCGAGCGGCGCGCGGAGCGGCTCGTGCGCGCGCCCCGCCTCGGACCGATGACCTTGATCCCCAGTTCGCAAAACAGCGCGCAGTTCTGGTTGCACTATGCGGGCATTCCCAAGCTGTCCCGCTTCGATCTCGAATACCCTTCGATCTCTTCGACGCTGGTGCCCCTCGATGCGATCGAACTCGCCGGGTTCGATCATCGGGCGCTGCTCGCCGAAGGTGATGGGGCCGTGATCTACAGCACGGCGCAGGGGCTCGCGCGGATCGACGCATTCGGGAACGTACAGGCGTTTGCCCGGGCCGATCTCGCCGGTCACGTCTGGGCCCTGGCTTTTGGTCCGCACCGTGATCAAGTCTGGGTGGCCACGCCGCATCACGCCCATCTCGTGCAGGCGCGGGGCGCCGGCGAGACGTTCGAGCGACTGGAGCTCCCTGAATATCCGGTCGCGCTCGCGTCGCACGGCCGACAGCTCGTGGTGCTCTCGGTCGAGCGGGTGGGGGAGGCCGCCGTCGACCTTCGCCTCGACGTGTACACGTCTGGCGCCACAGCGCGAAAAGTGCTGCGCTTCGGGGCGCCGCTGCCCGGCAAGGCGGAGACTCCGAGCTTCGAGCTCGACTTGTCGCCCGAGGGCAATCTCGTGGCGATCGACGCGGCCGGGCTCGTCGTCTACGACCTCGCGCGCGGTCGGCGCTTGCTGCCGTCGCCCCCCCCGGAAAGCGAGGCGGAGCCCACCCAAAAGTTGGCCCCGACCCCTCCCTGATGTGCATCAGGGAAGGCCAGGATGGATAAGAACGGCGCAGAATCCGAACTGTTGGGCCTACAGAAGCGAGCGGAGCAGCTGGCGGAGCGGCGTAAGGAGCGCGTCACGAGCGCGCATCTGCTCGCGGCGATGGCCGGGCAATCGAGCAACGCGGCGGTCTTGCTGCACGATAGGCGGCTCGGGGCGGAGGATCTGCTCCGTGCCGCGCGCGCCGCCACCGACGACGAACGCGATCCCCTGCGCTTGGCGCTGCGGGCCGCCCGCGAAGTCGCAACCCGCATGCGCGCTCCCCACGCCGAAGGGTTGCACCTGCTCGTCGCGCTCCTCGGCGATCGCCGCACCGCCGCCTATCGCGCCCTCGACCAATCGGGTGTGGATGTTGGGCGGCTGCGCCTGTGTGCGATGAACCAGGCGCTCGGGCTCCTCGGTAGACAACCGCTACCGGGCGCGGCGCAGAGAGCTCGCCCGCGTGCGACCGCGAGCGCCCGAGCCGGCGCACCGAAAGCGCCGCCCGGTCGCACCTCGCGCGGCGCGACGAGCCGGCGCCGTGCGGAGCTGGTATCCCCTCAAGACCAACGCGACCGGCTGCTACGAAGCGCAAAGACCTCCGCGCAGGACGCGACCCAGCCGAACACCCAGACAGACGCCGGCGCTCGGTCCACGGCCACCGCCCCACGGCGCAACCACGCGGCCCAGTCGCAGAGTGCCGATGCCACGTTTGCCCTGCCCGCCAAGAAGTTCCCGCTGCTCGAGCGGCTGGGCCGGAATCTGACCTTGGCGGCCTCGCGAGGTGAGCTCGATGAGGTGGTTTGCCGTGATGCCGAAGTCGAGCAAGTGCTGGACGTGTTGTGCCAGCGCTTCGCCAACAGCCCGTGCTTGGTGGGCCCGTCCGGCGTGGGCAAGACGCGCATCGTGCACGGCCTCGCCCGGCGTCTAGCGCGCGCCGAAGCTCCACGGGGCGTGGAGGGTCGCGTCATCGTCGAGCTCAGCGCGAGCGCTCTCTTGCTCGGCACCGGTGTTCGCGGCGGCATCGCCCAGCGCATGGCGGGTCTGCGCAAAGAGCTCGAGCACGGCGCGGGCCGTGTCGTATTGTTCTTCGACGATCTCCAGCAGGTATTTTCGGGCGAGGGTGGGGACGAACTCGCCTCCGAGTTCAAGTTGATGTTGGCTCATGGCCAACTGCCTTGTATCGGGGCGACCACCCGCGAAGAGTATGCCCGAGTGGTGGAGGCCGACCCCGCGCTCTCGCGCCGGTTCTCTGTCGTGGAGGTCGAAGAACCGAGCCGAGAGGACGCATTTCTCATGCTCTCGTCGCTGGTGCCGAAGTTCGAAGCGCACCATCAGATCAAGCTCAGCGATGAGGCGCTGGCGCTGGCCATCTCGTGGTCGGTTCAGTACGTCTCCGGGCGCGCGTTGCCGGACAAGGCTGTCTCGATCGTCGATGCTGCGGGAGCCCGAGCTCGCCGTCGTGCGCTCTCCGTGGTCGGCCCAGAGCAGGTCGCGGAGGTGGTGTCGGAGCTCTCGGGAGTGCCGTGCGAACGCCTGTTGGAACGCGACGGCGATCGCATGCTGGTACTCGAACAGAGCCTCGCGGCGCGCGTAGTGGGGCACGGCGACGCGCTTTCGTCGATAGCGCGTGCGGTGCGGCGCAACGCTGTGGGCTTCGGCGGCAAGCGCCCCATCGGCACGTTTCTGCTGCTCGGACCCACCGGTGTTGGCAAGACCGAGACCGCCAAGGCCCTGGCCGAAGCCTTGTTCTTTTCCGAGCACGCGATGACCCGCATCGACCTGTCGGAATACTCCGAGGCGCACGCCGTCGCGCGTTTGATCGGCGCGCCCCCCGGGTATGTCGGGCATGACGCCGGCGGGCAATTGACGGAGGCGGTAAGGCGCCGCCCCTATCAAGTCATCTTGCTCGACGAGCTAGAAAAAGCCCACAGCGAGGTCCTGACCAGCTTCCTGGCGCTTTTTGACGAAGCGCGCATGACGGACGGCCGCGGGCGCACCGTCGACTTCTCGCACACCCTGATCGTAATGACCTCGAATCTCGGCGCTAGCGAAGCCCCGAGCCCCAACAAGCTCGGCTTTCAGCGTGGCGAGTCGGGTGCGACCTCGGATTACGGGCAGCGGCTCGTGCGGCGCGCGCGCGAGACACTGGCACCGGAGCTGTTCAATCGCATCGACGATGTATTGGTGTTTGCTCCTCTCGAACGCGACCAGATCCGGGAAATCGCCGAGCGGTCGCTAGCCAAGCTCGCGCGCAGCGTTTTCGATGCCCGCGGCGTGGAGGTGCGGTTTGGCTCGGGGACGGTCGAGTGTTTGCTCGGGTCGGGCGGCGTCGACTTGACGCTCGGCGCGAGGCCAATGCGGCGCACGATCGCCAAGCTCATCGAGGCGCCGCTGTCGGACCTCATTCTGCGCGGCGAGCTCGAATCGGGGGATCGCGTGACTGTGCGCGGCGGCGAGCGCGGAATGAGCTTCACTCCAGACCCGCGCGGCTCGAGGACCACGCTGGCCCGGGCTGGCTGACCCGAGGCTGCCGAGCCGCCCGCAGATCGTGTAATCTCCCAGGCATGCGTTCTGCCGCGGCCACACCCCGAGAGTATCTGGAAAGCCTACCGCCCGATCGCAAACGGGCCATCGAGAAGCTGCGCAAGGCGCTGAAGGGCAACCTGCCCAAGGGCTTCTCGGAGCGGATGGAGGGCGGCATGCTCGCGTACGTCGTACCGCATTCGCTCTACCCGGACGGGTACCACTGCAATCCAGAGCAGCCCCTGCCGTTCATCAGCCTGGCGTCGCAGAAGAACTACGTCGCGCTCTATCACATGGGGCTGTACGGCGGCCCGCTACTCGCCTGGTTCACCAAGAACTGGAACGAGCGAGTGGAGGCGAAGCTCGATTTGGGCAAATCCTGCCTGCGCCTGCACGAGCCCGAGCAGGTCCCGTTCGAGCTGATCGGGGAGCTCGCCCAGCGGGTCACGCCGGAGCAATGGATCGCCGTCTACGAAGCGAATCTGGGCGGGGGCCAGCGCCGGAAAACCTCGAAGCGGCCCACCGGGAGCGCAGCCAAGACGGCTGCGAGCGCCAGCAAGAAGGCGGGGAGCGCACCCAAGAAGAAGGTGCGCTCCCGACGACCAGCTCAGTCCGCCTGAAATACGAGCGGGTACACCACCGTCACGATGCCGCCCTCCGGCTTTGGAAAGCCGATGTCGTAGAAGGCGTGCGTCACGCAGTTGACCACGGCCGGATCCGGCAGATCCGAGCCCGCGTTACTCACGTTTGCTACGGCGCCGTCACGGTTGATGACGAAGCGCACGCCCACGCGGCCTTCGAGCGTTGGGTTCGCGAGCAAACCCTTCTCGTAGCAGCTGCGAAAGCGCGCGTGATTCTGCTGCACGATGCGCCGGATCGTCTGCGGCGGTATTCGGCCACTGACTTGCGTGTCCACAGGTCGGATGCGCGGCACCCCCGTGGCGTGGCCGCGCGTCGACGGACCACGCCGGCTCAGGATGCCCTTGTCGCCGCCTCCAATGGTACCGATCTCGTTCAAGCCGATCCCATCGCTGCGGCCCCCGCCGCTCAGGCCTGTACCCGATAGGCCGAGGCCGTTCAAACCCATGATGTCGCCGATACCGGAGCTCCACAGGTCACCGCGTGCGCTCCGGTCGTCGCTACCCTGCGCGAGCTCGGCGCCCCACGGCGCGGTGGGCGCATTGGGATCACCGGCGAAGCCGGAGTTCAACAGCCCGATCATGTATTCGGTTGTCGCGTCATGGTGGGCCGCTTCTCGCGAGAGCTGCTGCTGATCGCGTTCGACCTCACCTCGGATCGCGACGCGACCGGGCGCCTGGATCGGATCCGGGCGGCCGATGGCGCCTTCCTCGCCGGCAGCCTGCGCTCCGCTCGGTGCCGAGTCCGCCGCATCTGGCCCTGGCTCCTTCGGCAAGAGCTCGCGCTCACGCTCTGCTGCTGTGTCCAGATAGTGCTGCAAGAGGTAGAGCCGATCGGGATCTATGTCTGCTTCGTCGGAGAGCCCGAGCGGCGGCGCCAGAAATGCGATCGACGACAGGAACCCGCCCATAGACAGCGCCGACAAACCCAAATAGGCCAGCGTGCTCGTGTCGAACCCGCTCACCAGGCCGTGCGGGAACGGCTTGCCCGCGAGCACCGCGGCCACCTTGAAAACGATGTCGCCAAACTCGAGTTGAGCGCGTGTACCGAGAGCCAGCGCGAGCACGCAGGCACCCGGCAGTTGCTCGAGTGCCGTACCGTAGGCGCGCGCCTCCTTTAGCGATAGACGCACCCCTTCGCTCCCTTCGATGAAGCCCTGCGCGTGCGCGGGAATGACCAGCCGGATCTCGGCGCCGCCCCCGAGCACCAGCGGCAGCCGGGGCACGCCGAGCTTCTCACGCGGCACCAGAAAATCGCTGGGAAGATCTGGATCGTCTCCAACGTAGAAGCTCTGCTCTGCGGAGAGGTGTGCCACGTGCAACACGTTCTCTCCCCAGGCGATCGTGACCTCCGCGCTGAGTACGTGCGGCAGCTCCGCGTCTTCCGCGCGCAGATCTGCGCCGAGAGAGAAGCCAGGCGGCGACCACGGCTCGTGCGCCGCCGGCGCCGCCTTCTGAGCTGGCGGTTGGGGCAGGGGAGCACCCGCGAGCACGACCTGCTCCAGCACGAGCTCGCTGTGGCCGAGCAGGATGCGGTCGCCCACGCCGATGCGGGCCTCTTCGACCCACACGCCGTTCACCGCGGTACGCATTTTTCCTGCCAGATCCACGATCGTGATCGCGTCGGGCCCGGCTACCTCGATGACGGCGTGCCGCGGTGACACCGCGTCATCAGCGAGCAGCAGATGGCTGCCGGGATCACGCCCGATGCGGACCAGCGAACGCGTCAGCGTTTCGCGCCGTATGAATTGACCTTTGTGATGAACAACGAACGTCAGGATGGCTTTCGACATGTCTTTGGGACCTCCGAGGCCGCATGGGCCCGTTGGTGCCACCGCCGAGTCGATGGCACCGAAGCGCTCGTGTGTGACGAGCGCAAGCCAAGGAAAAAGCACTGCTGCACCGCGAATGCGCCAGAGTGCGCTCGCGCCGAGGGGGGCCCGCCGCGAGGGGGCCGAGCGCCCCGGCTTACTTCGGAGCGGACAGCGTGTTCTGCTCAGATCAAAGTGTTGCACCGAGAGTGTATTGTGCTGGCTTCGGGTTGTCAAACGAAACCGCCTGTTGATTGCGTGAAACCCGCGCACGCGCGCTGTCGCGCTGCGGCATCGCGTGTTTGCGTGCGTATCGGTCGCGGCGGCGCTGCACGGCGGGTGGCGTTGGGCGCGCGCACTCCAGCCGGCGCTCTACGCTCATGCACGCTCTGTTCTTCCTCAGCCGCGCGAATTCAGAGAATGCCTAGCGACTGCGTCGCCGCATCTCGGTGTCATCGATGATGCGCGCGACGAGGAACGGCGCGGCTACTTGCCGAGCTTCATCACGGTGCCGCCCTCGCGGTTGCTCCAGTACAGGCCGGTGGCATCCACAGCTACCCCGGTGGGGCAGAGGTGGGGCGGCGGCAAAATCGCGACCGGATTGCCGGCGCCGATATTCGTGCCCGCGCGGAACAGTGTGTATTGGTCGGTGCACGCCGGAGCTCCAAAGGCGCCCGTTCGAATGAAGTAATAGAGCGCGCCGTTGTCGAAGGGATCCACCGCGGGAAGGCCTGGGTTCACGGTGGTCAGTGGCACGTCCTCGCTGGGCGGGGTCAGCCCGATCCGGGCCAAGCTGCTGCCTTCTTGGAAGAAGAGCGTCGTGGCGTCCATGGCACCCTTGAACAGGAAGGAGATGGTCTGCGCTCCCGTGTGGTGCACCGTCGGCGCGGCTGTGCTGCATCGACGCAGGAGCTGGGTCGGGGTTGCGACGGTCGTGTAGTAGAGGCAGTTGCCGGCGGCGGCCATCGCGCCAATTCCACCCGTGAGCGTGCCGAGGGTGGTTTGGACGCCGGGACCGGGCGTCCCTTGAGCGAGCACGGGGGCGCGGAAGATCGTTGTCGTGGTGCCTGGAAAGGGGGCAGTAATGGTGTGGAACACGAACGTATCCGACGTCGCGATGCCACGGATGCTGCCCTCGACGGTGTTCAAGTAAAGAGGTGAGAATGGTGTGATACTCGAGCCGTCGAGGTTGGCGCGCATGACCCGATATCCGGTGGCGCCCGGCTCATTTGTCGCAAGCAAGAAATAGAGCTGGTTGTTGGCGATCTGCGAAAAGTCCAGGCCGCCGCCGATGCCGGCGGTGCCGGTCACGATGGTCGTGGTCGCCCCACCCGTCTTGAGCACCCGCCGCAGCACGTTTCCTGTCGCGTTCTCCCAGAAAACGTGGGTCCCGCTCAGGAACACGGTTTTGGGGTTGCCCTCACCGGTCGCGATCGGCGTCGGCGTGCAGCTCGACGCGGCACACGTGCCGCCCTGCGCCGGGAAGCAGCTGCGGTTGCACTCGCCGCAGTGATCGGGATCCGTGGTCAGAGCCACGCATTCGTTGCCGCAGGCCTCGAAGGCGCCGGTGCACTCACAGGCGCCCGCCGAGCAAGCCGAGCCGGCGGCGCAGGCGGTCTGATTTTGCCAGGCCCCCGCAGGGCTGCAGAGCTGGGGCCTGCCGGTGATGGGCTCGCAGCGCCGGGTGCCAGGAGTGCAGTCGCTGCAGAACCCTCCGCCCGTGCACACGAACTGACAGATGGGCTGACCTTGCCAAGCACCGGCGGCGGAGCACAGCTGCGGCACGCGATTGTTGTTGGGATCGCAGCGCCGCGCGTTGGGAGCGCACTCGGCGCACGCGCCCAGCGCACAAACCTGGCCTCCGGTGCAGGTTCCCGCCTGACCGTCGCCGACGGTGCCGCAGGTGCCATTCAGGTTGCAGAAGCGGCAGCCCCCCGTGCAGCTGGAGAGGCAGCACGTGTCCGTGGTCGCGTTGCAGGCGAGTCCAGCGTTGCAGAGCACGTTGGCGCCGCAGCCTTGACCCTGCCCGACGCTGGGCAGCTCGCAGCCGAGGAAGTTCTGACCTTCGGAGCAGCGCTGGTTGCCGGTGCAGTTCTGGCCGCAACACACGAGCGACAACCCGTTGGAGTGATTCTCGCAGGTCGCGCCGGTGGCGCAGCGGTTGTCCAGGCAGGGCGAGCCGACCGCTGGCAGGGGCTGGCCGACACCTCGCACCGTTAGCGTCACGCTGCTAGCGCCATCTGCGACGGTGATGGTGCCGCTGCGTGCGTTGCTGCCCTGCGGGGTAAAGCCGACCAGCATCGTGCAGGTTTGGCCTCCGGCGAGGCTGCGCGCGGCGCAGTTGTTAGTCGTGATCGTGAACTCGGTGTTGCCGCCGGTGGTGGTCAGCGTCCCCGTCGGCAGGTCGCCGTCATTGGTGACCGTCCACAAGCGAGCGGTGGCACTTTCACCGCGAATCACCGTGTTGAAGTTGAAGTCGTTGCTGCCGCCGAGGCGCGCCGGATTGCGGCCGCGCCCGGTGAGCGGCAATGTCGTGTCGCCCGCGCCGACCGAGCTGACGTTCAGGCTGGCGCTCAGCGTCTCGGAGGAGTTGGGCGTAAAGCTCACGCTGAAGGTGCAGCTCGAGCCATCCGTCAGGCCGCTGCTGCCCACCGGGTTGCAGTCGCCGGTGTTGGGGCTGAAGCGCGCATCATTCGTGCTGACCGTGATGCGCCCGGACGACTCGCCGCCGGGGTTGGTGAGCACGAACTGACGGGTGACCGTGGTGTTGATGGCCACGTCGCCAAAATTGGCGGAGCTGCCCACGGCGGGCTGCAGCACCAAGCTGCCCGGCTCGATGGCGCGCGCGACGAGCAGTAGGCTGTCAGACGCTCCATCGCTGCTCGCGAAGTTCAACGTCACCGAATACGGGGTCGCCTGCGTCGGCGCGAAGCTCAACGTGACGGTGCACTCTTCGCCTGCCGCCAGTGGCGCGCTGCAGCCGCTCTGGTAGGTAAAGGCCGCTGCCTGGCCGCTCGTGGCGGTGCCGAGGCTAAGCACCGGCACGGGCAGCGCCACGTCCCCCTCGTTTCGAACCGTGAGCGTCGCCTGCGAGCTCGTGCCGCGCACGACTCGCCCGAAATCCACCTCATCACGGTCGAGCACCAGCGTGGCGGGCAGGAGCCCCCGCGCCGCCAGGGTCAAGCTCGAGCTGCCCGCGAGGGCCGACTTGATCGTGAGGGTGCCGCTCAATGCGCCGCGGGCAGGGGCTGTCAGTTCCACGCTCACCGTGCAGCTTTCGCCCCCGACCAGGGTGGTTGTGCCTGGCACGCAGTCTCCGGTCTCGGGCGCGAGCGGTTCGAAGCCGCCACTACCGGTGATCTCGAGCGTGCCCGAAGGTTCTGCGCCGGGGTTGCTGACGCGAAACCGCCGGGTGGCAGCTTCTCCGAGCAACACGTCGCCGAAGTCCGCAGAGCCGCCCGTGTCGGGTGCGACTAGCAGCGAGCCGGGCAACAAACCTTCCCCTAGCAGCGTGACGGATTGCGTGGGTACGCCGTCGGCCGAGATATCCAAGCCCCCCATGACGACCGCGCTCGCGGTCGGCCGAAACTCGAGCTCGACCGTACACGTCGGTGTGCCCGTCGGACCCCCGAGCACCGTGCCCGGCCCGCAGTTGCTGGTCACGATCGAAAACGCTGGGTCGCTGCCCTCCGCGAGCGCTGCGTCGCTGAGCGTTAGCGGCACATCCCCGGTGTTTTCGACGCTGACCGTAGCGCGGGCGGCGCTGCCGAGCACGACACCGCCGAAGTCTCGTGCGGCTGCGGGCTCGAGCGCCAGCCCCGCCGATGCCAGACCCTCCCCGCGCAGCCCGAGGCTGACGCTCCCCATGTTGCCGGAGCTGGCGGTGAGGGTGGCCTCGTTCAAACCGCGCTCCGTGGTCGTGAAGATCACCCGCAGATTGCAGCCCGAGCCGCCGAGCAGTGAGGTCACGCCGAATTCGCACTCCCCGGCAGTGGGCGCTTGCACCACGAAAGCCGGGTTCGCCAGATCGATGGTCAGGATGCCAGAAGCTTCTCCCGCTGGATTGTCGATGCGAAACGCGCTTTCCGACGACGATCCGAACGCCACCGACCCGAAGTCGGCGGAGCTGCCCTCGACAGGCTGGAGCAGCAGGTCCCCGCCCTGAAGTCCCAGGCCGCTGAGGGTGACCGCCCCGCGCTGCTCGGCAGCAACCACGTCCAGCACCGCGGCAACCTCACCCAGTTTCGTCGGCAGGAACTGAAGCCGGACATCGCAGCCATCCCCCGGAGCGAGCTCGGTCGGGCATTGATTCTGGGCGATGGCGATGTCCCCATCGTTCGGTGTCAGGCTGGCTGTCAGCCCTGTCAGCGGTACGGCGCCAGCATTCTGGATGCCCACGCGACGGAATGCGGCAAAGCCAACCACCGCGGAGCCGAACGCCAGACTGGAATGGCTCAGCTCGAGCTGTGCGGTCCCGTCGTTCTCGTTCGGGCCCTCTCCCGAGCTTCCACCGGTACTCGCGTCCGCGTTTTCGCCGGCGTCCGGCCGCAACGGCGCGACGGCGACGTCACGCTCGTCGATTTGGCATTGGGTCAGCGTGAGCAGGAGGCCGAGACCTCTCAGGCTCATGGTGGTGCGACGAGCATTCTTCATAGGCGTTTGGGACGAGCTAACGACTTCCGCCCTCAGCGGAGTCGGCGCGAGACATTAGCGCTTCCCGCCCGTTGGAGGTAGCGGAGGGGCGCACGCCGGGTGTCGGTCGCTGGTACGGGCCGCATGACGATGGAAAGTGTGCCCCGGCGATGCAGTGGCTCCGCGCCCTCGAGGGCCGGCCTTCGCCCCATCGGTCAGCGGCGGGCGTCAGTTGCTAGGAAAACGACTCGAGGTCAGCGGGCGCCGGCAATCCAGGACTTCCCGGAGCTTGGCCAGGAGTTGCACGGGCCGAATCGGCTTTTGCAAAAATGCGCTGCTGTCCTCGACTCCCTCCAGAGCCAGGGCGGCGTTCGGCGTGTACCCGGACATGTAGATCACCCTGAGCGAAGGACGCTCGAGCAGCAGCCGCTCGACGAGCTCTCGTCCGGTCTTCCCCGGCATCACGACATCGGTGAGCACCACGTCCACATTGCCGGGGCGTTCCGCGCTCGCGCGCAATGCCTCTTCCGCGTTCGCGGCATCGATCACCAGGTAGCCGGCACCGCGTAGAACCTTCTTCAAGATCCTCCGCACGGCGATTTCGTCTTCCACGAGCAAGACGGTTTCGTGTCCGGTGAGCTTGCCATTACCAGCACTGGCGCGCGCCGGGCGTGACGTGCTGCCCGTGGCGGCCGGCAAATACACCTCGAACGTCGTGCCCTGGCCGGGCTGGCTCGCCACTGAGACGTGTCCTCCGCTTTGTTTGACGATGCCGTACACGGTCGACAGGCCGAGACCGGTGCCGAGGTCCCCCTTTGTCGTGAAGAACGGCTCAAAAATGCGGGCGCGCGTCACCTCGTCCATGCCGACGCCGGTGTCGCGTACCGCCAGCACGACGCAGTCTCGGCGCTGGGCTGGGCTGGACTCCGTAGTGGCCGGCACCGCTGGACGCTTGAACGTCTCCAAGGTGAGCTGACCCCCCCTCGGCATCGCGTCACGCGCGTTGACCGCCAGGTTCACGATGATCTGTTCCAGTTGCCCGGGGTCGGCGAACACGGAGTCGACCCCCTCGCTCGGCTTCCAGACGAGCTCGACTCGTTCGCCCAACATGCGGCGCAGCATCTTGCTCACCCCTCCGACGACCTCATTCAGGTCGAGAACACGGGGCTGCAGTACCTGCCGGCGACTGAACGCCAGGAGTTGGCGTGTGAGTTCGGCCGCGCGCCGACCCGCTTGATCCACCTCGGACAGGAGCTCCATCAACCTCTCATCCCGAGAGCGTTTGCGCATCAGTTCGTCCGTGCAGGCGAGGATCACCGTCAACAAATTGTTGAAGTCGTGGGCCACGCCTCCGGCGAGCAGCCCTATCGACTCGAGCTTTTGCGCCTGTTGCGACTGTTGCTCGAGCCGCAGGCGCTTCGCCCGGTTGCGTTCGCGTTCGGAGACGTCGCGAGCCCCGGCGTAAATCACGTTGCCTGCCGGTACCGAGCGCCATTCGAGCAACCGATACGACCCATCCTTGCACCGGTAGCGGTTGGTAAAGTCGATCAGGTCCCGCCCGCTCGCCAGGTCTTCGGTCGCTCGTCGCGTCGAGGAGAGGTCATCCGGATGGATCAGGTCGAGATACTGCGACCCCTCCAGCTCCGCCACGCTCCAGCCGAGCACGCGCTCCCACGCTGCGTTGACGCGCAGCAATCGCCCGGCTGTTGTCGCGATGCTCAACATGTCCAGGGTCAGGCTGAAGATCCGGTCGAGCTCCTCGAACTCGCTGGCCAAGAGCTGCTCTCTTTGCACGAATTCCGTGACATCTTGAATCGTGCCGATCAGGCGGCGCGCAACACCGGCCTCGTCTTTCTCCACCTCGGCGCGCGCATGCACCCAGCGCAGCTCGCCATCGCTATGCCGCAGAATGCGATAGCGACGATCGAACGATTGACCTTTCTCGATGCACTCCTCGGTCAAGTAGCGGCTGATGCTCTCCTGGTCGTGGGGGTGTACGAGGCCGATCCAACCCGCGACGTCCTTCTTGAAGTCCGGCGAAATACCCAGGAGGTCATCCAGACTGCGCGAGCTCACCCAGGCCCCGGAGGCTACCTCGAGCCGACAGGACCCTAACCGACCGACGATCTGCGATCGTTCGAGAAACGATTCCCCTTCGCGCAAGGCCCTCTCCTGCGACCGGCGCTCGGTGACGTCCGTCAGCACTGTCGAGAAGTATCCCGCGCCCATGGCAGCGACGCTGACCTCGTAGTGGCGCCCCAGCGCTGCCGAATACTCCTCGAAGCGCGTCGACTGCCCTTTGAGAGCCACCTTGCCGTAGACGTCCAGATGGGGAGGTTCGCGTTGGCGAAACGCTTCATCTGCCAACTTGCCGATGAGCTGGTTGCGTCGCAGCCCGGCGATCCGCTCGTACTGAGCGTTGACCTCGACGACGCGATAGTTGGTGGGCGTGCCCGCGTCATCGCAAACCACTCGATGCAGCGCTACCCCTTCCACCATTCGCATGAACAGCGAGTGAAAAAGCCCCGGAATGTCGATCTCCAGCGCGCAACTCGTTACCAGCTCGTGCATTGGTCCCCCCTCCGCAGTCGCATCCCCCCGCCGCCGACACTCGGCGAGCGTGGCATCGTCGTGAACATACAATGACCAAATCGAGCGCGATACTCAACTCAGTTGTTGTCCACTCAGAAGTGGGGCGTTCTGCCCTAGTGCTTCGCCTGAGCTTCTAAGGTCAGAGAACGTAGGTGCGCAAAGGCAGGTTATTTTTCTGCTTCGCCATCACTTGCCGGAGCACGCGGTCACTGGAATCTTACGCGTTGGCGCCGTTCCCGCTGCAGTCGTGTGGCGCGGATGCGTTATTGCACTGCGCTGCAGCCGACGTTCAAAGAGACCCTCGACTAGACTCGAAGGCTGGTTCGTGTACGAACGGGGGCTGGACGCTGTGACGCAACGGCGGGAAGTCGAGAGTGACGTGGCGAATCCCTCCTTGTACTGTGCGGCGCTGGAATCATTATGGCCAAAGTATATCGGACGGCGTTTGTGGGTTTCGTTCTCATCGGTTGCGCAGCAGGAATGGGGGGGCAACACGGCGGGGTGAGCACGGTCGAGATGGCCGCGTGCCCGGAGCTCGGCGGTGGCGCCATGAGCGCTTCGTTTGACGCGAACGCTCGTGCGAACACGACGATCAGGGCATTCGTCCAGGCCGCCGGCGACCTCGCGAGAGTGGCAGGGCACGCCGAGGCGGAGGTCGGCGTTGCCTGCGAGAACATTGGCGCCGACCTCGGTGTCACCGCGGCACAAATGGCGGCGCGGCCCAACGAAAGCCGTACCGCGGCCGCATGCAACGCAGTTTCCGCGCGCATTGACGAGATCCTCGCGCAAGGCGCGGGCGCGTCGATCAAAGCGCAGGTGACGCCGCCGCAATGTACCGTCAACGCCAGCATCGAAGCGAACTGCAAGGGCCAGTGCTCCGCCGAGATCGATCCCGGCTACGTGAGGGCCAACTGCCAGCCCGGGCACCTCTATGGCCGTTGCGAAGGCTCGTGCAGCGGCACCTGTAGCGGTACGTGCAACGGAGCCTGCCAGGGCCAGTGCCAGGGCTCGACGGACGCGAGCGGTAAGTGCAATGGCCAATGCAACGGCGAGTGCCAGGGCTCTTGTCAGGGCGACTGCAAGGGCAGCTGCAGCATCGAGTTCCAGGAGCCCAAGTGCGCGGTCGCAATGAAGCCACCCTCCGCTGACGCGCGTTGTGAAGCGAGTTGCAAGGCCGACGCCAATCTCCAGGCCGAGTGCACACCGGCCGAGGTGCGCATCGAAGGCGCGGTGACGGTCGGCGAGCTCCCGGCGCTCGTCGCCACGCTCCAGGACAATTTGCCGGCCTTGATCAAAGCTCAAGTGCAATACGGCGCGCGCATCGCGGACGACATCCAGATCCTGATTCGAACGGGCGCCGAGCTTCCGAACGCCTTTGGTCAGATCACCGGGCGCGCTGCATCGTGCATCGCCGCGGCAGCTAACGCCACTCTGCGGGCACAAGCTTCGATCCGGGTGAGCGTGCAGGTGAGCGCCAGCATCAGCGCCAAGGCGGGAGCGAGCGGCGGTACGTGAGGATCGAGTCATGCATCTGGGAGATTCCAACGAGGCGCTGGCGTCCATTTCAGGGCGAGCCGATCGGGTGATTCAGGAGGTCGAGATCCTGCGCCTGACAGGGCCGCACGAAGTGCTGCGTGGCGTGAACCGCCAGCACCAGGTGCAGCCCGCGCACCTCTATCCCGAGCGCCGCCCGGCCGCGTACCTCGACGCCGCTGACGCGAAGGCGGAGACGGTATCG
>JAYWEH010000312.1:0-10562 GCA_043780025.1 Deltaproteobacteria bacterium | reverse complement strand
CGAACGTTGCCTGCGAATCGGTTGGGGTTGGTGCGTAGAGCACGTCTTCAGTCGGGCTGAACCGGACAGCGCCTTCACGCCGGCACCCGGCGAGCGCGCACAGCGTCGCCAGTAGGGCGCCGGTGCGTCGACGCCGCTTTCCCGCTACCGCTGTCGAACGGCTCAGCCGTCGACTCCTCCGGGGTGACGCTCGGCGGCGGCTGTGGCCGTCGCTCGTTGGCGGCCGAACCTGGTTTGTCTGCAGAGCTGATTGTAGGTCCACTCTGAGACTACGACCGGGGTGTACGTCTTCTTCCGTTTTGAAGGCATTGTGGCGTGCGTGCACCCCAGGCCTGACGCTAGGGCGCAGAAATGCCTCAGCTGCGCTGCGCTGGAGGGCGCGTAGGGCTTTTTTCCGCGCCTGGCACCCGCCTTGCACCGTGGCGAGCGGCGCGCACGAACTCGTCCATTCCAGGTCCGCGCGCACCCAAGAAACAAACCAAATCAAATGGAGCGCTCACGATGAAGACACTGCCAAACCGGAAACTCTCTCTGTTCGCTATCCCGTTGATGCTCGGCTTCGCCCTGGGCTGCGGGCCCGACAAGGACAAGGATGACGACGCAGGCGATGCCGTCGAGGAGGCCGGCGAAGATATCGAGGAGGGGGCCGAAGAGGTAGAAGACGAGATCGACGACGCTACCAAGTGACGTGCATGTCGCTGCGCGGGGCTACGAGGCGCATGCGTCATGGCATGAGATGTAGCCCCGCCAGCGCAGCCCAACGATGGGGAATCAGAAGCTGATGTGAACGGCGTCCGTCGATCGTCGAGCAGGACCGTGAAAGACAACTTCGATGTTGTTGCCGTCCGGATCGAGGATGAACGCGGCGTAGTAACCCGGATGATAGGGCCGCTCTCCGGGGGCGCCGTTGTCAGCGCCACCCGCCGCCAGCGCTGCTGCATAGATGGCACCCACCTTCTCGCGATCGGCTGCCTGAAATGCGAGGTGAACACGACCGGTGAGCTTGGCCGCTGCCGCGGGCGACTCCTTGGTAGAAACGAACAACTCGTCCGCCCAGAAGAACCCTGGCCCTTCAGTGATGGGGATATCGAGGGCCGAGAGCACCGCTCCGTAGAATCGACGGCTCGCAGCCAGGTCCTTCACGACGAGTTGAATGTGGTCAATCAGCCTGCCTCGAAAAAGTTTTTGTGTCTCCATTCCGATTTTCTTGCGCGCGAAGGAGGCCAACGCAATGGGGCGTGGCACAAAGTCTCGGGAGGTCCTTAGTAATGCCCTCGATCACACATCACTTCACTCCGCCGCGGTGGGGGATGACGGGAGCTCGGCGAGCGGGCGCGAGCGGCGGCGGCCAGTTCGCCTCGTCTCTGTGAGGACGGACTCACTGATGGCACCGTCCAGGGCGAAGAAGCTGACTTCTCCCGTGCGGACGTCGTAGAGCCCTCCCACGATGGCCAGTTTGCCCTCGCGCACCAACCCGTCGAGGACCGAGCTGTCGCGTCGCACGACCGCCATCGTACGGTACACGTTGCGCCGCGCCACCTCGTCCACGTAGCTTTCTCGCAGGGGCGCTTCGCTGTCGTTCATCAGCGGAGCCAGGAGATTGGGATCGATCGATTGCTGGATCTCGCTCAATAGCCCGTCGAGGTGCTGGCAGCCCAGGGCTCGTTCGGCCGTTTCTCCGCTGCGCGCCAGATCGACTGCCGCCTTGACCGCGCCGCAGCTGGTGTGCCCGAGCCCGAGCACGAGCTTGGCGCCCGCGATCTTTGTTCCGAACTCCATGCTCCCGAGCACGTTGGAGCGTGCGACGTTTCCCGCGATGCGCACGCTGAAGACGTCACCGATTCCAAGATCGAAGATCAGCTCGGCAGGCGTCCGGCTGTCGATGCAGCTCAGCACCACGGCCATCGGTGACTGGCCGGTCGCCGTCGCGCTGACTTGCCGCACCAGGTCCCGCGTGAGGCGCTGACCGGTGCGGAAGCGCTGGTTGCCTTCACGCAAGATCCCTAGCACCTGTTCAGGCGTGAGCGCGTCACGCACGTCGCGCGACGAGAAGTCGACGAATTGGATCTTGTCCTCGAGCCTTGGGTAGCGGTTCTTGAAGCCGACGAAGCTCAGATCGACACCGTGGGCGGGCGCGGTCGTTTTTGCGAAATCGTCGAGCAGGTCGAGGATGTCCGGATCGATGTAATCGGTGTTGCGCGCGTCGATCAAGACGTGCCCACCGCGTGGGATGGCGTGCAGGGCGCGTTCCAACGCGGCTCGATTCAGGAAGCTCACCTGGTTCGGCAGTTCGATCCGGAGTACGTCGCCGGTGACGTGTTTCTCGAGAATACGTCGCAGGGGGCGCCGCAAATTGCTGTGCAGGATGAAGCCGAGCGCGACCAACAGGCCGATGCCGATGCCCTTGAGCAAATCCGTGGTCACGATCGCCAAAACAGTCAGCGCAAACGGCAAGAATTGAGGCCGCCCCTCAGCCCACATCTGTTTCACGATCTTGGGGCTCGCAAGCTTCAGACCGGTCACGATCAAGATGGCGGCCAGGCAGGCCAACGGGATGCGGTTGAGCAGTTGGGGGACGAGTAAGACGGAGCCGAGCAGCAGGAGTCCGTGAACCACCGTGCTGGCGCGCGTCTTGTTGCCCGCGTTGACGTTCACGCTGCTGCGGACGATCACGCTGGTGATAGGCAAGCCCCCGAACAGGCCAGAGACCATATTGCCGACGCCCTGGGCCACGAGCTCCCGGTTGGGCGGCGAGTGCCGCTGCAAGGGATCGATGCGGTCCACCGCTTCGAGGTTCAGCAACGTTTCCAGCGATGCGACGATCGCGAGGGTGACGGCTGCGATGATGACCCCGGGATTGCCGAGCGCCGACCAATCAGGCCCCTGAAGCAGCTCGAGCGGCCCTCCGGGGCCGGCCAGCGGCACGTTCACTAGGTGTTCGGGTCCAATCGTCCATTCGGGCCCGAGCTGAGCGAGCACAACACCCGCGACCACGCCGAACACCACCACCACGAGCGGTGCAGGCAGGAGACCCTTCTCGAGCCGGCGAATCTTGGTCCACAAGAGCAGTATCGCCAGTGAGGAAGCGCCTACTACCGCAGCGCCCAGGTGAATATCGAAGAGCGTCGACACGAGATGGGAGAAGGTGTTGTCGTGGTCCGTCTGAACGAACGCCAGGTCGCTGACGGGATTCGAGTCGTGCCCCAAGACGTGGGGCAGTTGTTTCAGGATCAGGATCAAACCGATCGCGGCCAGCAGCCCTTTGATCACACTCGAGGGAAAAAACGCCGAGATGAAGCCGGCGCGCACCACGCCCATGACCACTTGGAGGGCGCCAGCAAGCAGTGTGGCGAGCAGCACTGCGCGAAAGGA
Organism: Deltaproteobacteria bacterium; assembly: GCA_043780025.1. Taxonomy (GTDB): domain Bacteria; phylum Myxococcota_A; class Polyangia; order Polyangiales; family Polyangiaceae; genus SZUA-265. Next base: position 7,190 of record JAYWEH010000312.1, on the reverse strand, counting down.
GCCAAGGGTCGCGATCTGTGCGGCGACAATCGCCGTGAGACCGGCAGCGGGGCCAGCCACGCTGGTCTGCGATCCGCTCAGTAGCCCGACGACGACCCCCCCCACGATGCCGGCGACGAGCCCGGAGAATAAGGGAGCATTCGATGCCAAGGCGACCCCCAGGCAGAGCGGCAATGCGACCAGAAACACGACGAGACCCGCGGGTAGATCGCGTGCGAGTGCTCCGAAGCGCGAGAGCGCGTCGGGCGCTTTCATCGACCTGCTCCCAGCGGCCGAAGCTGGGCCGCGATCGGAGGACGAACGAGGGTGATTGGAAAGCATGTGCAGATTCTCGAGGTCATTGGATGGATTTGCTCGAAGTTGGAGGGTGCCGGAGCGCCGGCGAACGCTGCGTGAGCGCGAGATGGATCTCGAGCGTTGCCCGGCGCCTCGAATGAGGGGCCGCATTGGTCGCAGACCGCTCAGCAAGCGCTATGGCGGCAGCAGAGCCGTACTGCGAACGCGGTGCGTTCGAACGCGAGCCTCAGCCCGAAGCGTTCCGATTCGAACGCCTGGAAAAACGCCCGGACTAGCCTCGGGGAGGCTTGAACGGTGCGCTCTGCGCGGGACTCGGGAGCTCACCGCAACGGTTCACGCCTTCGGCACTCAGGATGCAGATCTGAGTCACGCCGTCGCCACAATATTGGCGGTCGCTGCAGGCGGAGATGGCCGTGCATTCGTCAGCGGGCTCAGCGGGCAGCCCCGGTGCCGCAGGGTCTCGATGTTTTCGGGGTCGACGTTTGGCTCCGTCCGAGTAAGACCGCTCCAGAGCTCGAGTCAGGATGTTCTATCTCTTCTTGCTCGCCATTGCCGCTGCCGGCGTCGGGATCTATTTGCTTCTGGTCATGCTCTCGGTGCCGGGGTTCACGGAGCAGCGCTTTGGGGTGCTGGAGCCGCTTCCGCCGAACTTGGGTGAATGGCAACCTCGAGAGCACAGCGTCGAGGGCGAAGCGGCGGCACGGCGCGGCGAGCGGTGCGAGCAGCGCTTCCTGTTCGAGCAGGGCGGGCTGTTTGGCAAGGGCCGGCTGGTTCAACAGATACGCTACCGCGACGTGACCACCAACGCGATCGTGAGCGTGGAGCCCGAGCGGGTGGTGAAGCGCAGGCGCGTACGCGGAGCCAAATAGTTCACGGCCGCCCTCCCACGCGCCGCTCCCACACGTTGGTTGGCTGCCTGCAAAATCGGGAGGCCCGCTTGCTTTTGAGAAAAACTCGTGTAGATTGCCTCTCGCTTGAACAACTCAGGGTGTGTGTGTCTTGTCGACTGCCCAGTTGCCCGGCTCGGTTCAAGCGGTCCAATGGACTTGATGTGAGCTGGAAGAAGACGGGTATAGCGCGATAGTTCAGGTTCGGATGGGGTAGGTGCCTTCAAGGCCCGACATGGGTTTGGGGGAACAGTGGCTAGCGTCGCAAGTGGCGCGGATTGATGGGCAGTTTGCCCCGATTCGCCCCAGGGCGGCTCGCCCACGCAGGTGCGGTTCACAGGTGATGTGTCGTAGGGGCTCGCCCTAACGAAACGTCTGTCTAGATACACCTATCTAGCAAACCCATCCATCGAGGATGGGCCTCGTGAAGACTGGCCAGCGAAACCTAGCCGACGAACCTAGCTCACGAAGACGGGCCTCACGGAGACCAAGCCAGACATCAATCAGCGCGGGTTCACGCTGCTGACACACGAGTGGATGTCGCATCAAAAATGCACGGGCGTTCGCGCCCTTTTTGCAAAACCAAGAGTGATCGCTTGTTTTTACGGTCACAGATAAAAGACATACAAAATGACCAATAAACTATTCGTCGGTGGCTTGAGCTGGGGCACCACGAGCGACGATCTGCGGCGCGCTTTTGAAGCATTCTGCTCCGTTGCGGACGCGGAAGTGATCTCCGATCGCGCCACCGGTCAGTCGCGCGGCTTCGGCTTCGTCACGCTGTCGGACTCCTCCGAACTCCCAACCGCCATCCAGCAAATGGACGGCTTCATGCTCGACGGGCGCAATCTCCGCGTCAACGAAGCAAACGACCGCAAGCCGGCCGCTCCGCGCCGCTACTAAGCGCGTCCGTCGCTTCCGGTAGCGCGGTTTGGCCTTGGGCGCGCGTGTAACATGTTCGCGCCGCCCGGCTACCGCTGCCGGCGAAGCGGTACTATGACCTAAGGGGTGCCGCCGCAGGAAAAGCCCCGGATCGGGTTGGCCAGCACACGCGAGCTCTTCGCCTATACTCGTCGCACTCTAGCATTGGTGCTGGCGTCGTCCCCGGGCCTCGTGCTCGTGATGGCGGCGCTCACGTTGCTGGGGGCAGTAGCGCCGCTGGCCGTGGCCTACGCGGGCAAGCACATTATCGACGCGGTGGTCGCCGCGGACGAAGCCCAGACGGTCCGCTGGGTGCTGTGGGAGCTCGCCAGCGTAGTGCTGCTCGGCCTCTCGCTGCGCGGGCTCGGCCTCACACGCTCCATCTTGGGTGCCCGGCTGGGCACCGACGTGAACGTCACGATTCTGGACAAGGCGCTCGGGTTAGACCTCGCCTTTTTTGAGAACGCCGAGTTCTACGACAAGCTCACGCGCGCACGGCGCGAGGCTTCGTCGCGGCCGGTGGCACTCTTGGCCGATTCCTTTCAGATCGTCCAGAACGCGGTCACGCTCGGCGGTTACGCGGTGCTGCTGACGAGCTTCAGCAGCCTATTGGTACTCGGTCTGTTGCTCGCGACCGTGCCCGCGACCATCGCGGAGATGCGTTACTCGAAGCTCGCGTTTCGCATTCGCAATTGGCGTTCACCCGACACACGCCGCCTGATGTACCTCGAACACGTCCTCGCCAACGACGAGCATGTGAAAGAGGTCAAGCTCTTCGGGCTCGGTCGCTACTTTCTCGACCGTTACCGGGCGCTGTCCGAGACGTTTTACGAGGAGGACAAGCGGCTGGCGCTGCGCCGTTCAGCGTGGACTCAAGGTCTGAGCCTGATTGGCACGGCTGCGTTTTATGGCGCTTACGTGTTGATGGCGGTTGCCGCGGCGCGCGGGCGCATCGGCCTGGGCAGCTTGACGCTCTACATCGTGTCTTTGCGTCAGGGGCAACAAGCCTTCCAATCGGTGCTCAGCGGTATCGGCAATTTGTACGACCACAACCTGTACATGTCGAACCTGTTTGACTACCTCGCCATCGCGGCGGGCAGCTCCGCTGCTCAAACGAGAACCGCAAACCATGGCGCGCAGCCGACGGCCACAGCGGCGCGCGGCCTCGTGTTCGAAGGCGTCGGCTTTCGCTACCCGAACAAGCAAGACTTCGCGCTGTCCGACTTGAACTTGCGCATTGGGCCCGCCGAGAGCCTGGCCATCGTAGGTCAAAACGGCGCGGGCAAGACCACCCTCGTGAAGCTGTTGGCGAGGTTGTACACGCCGACAGCCGGGCGGATTCTGCTCGACGGTATCGATCTGCGAGACTGGCCCGAAGACGCGCTGCGGCGCCGAATCGGAGTCGTCTTCCAGGATTTCAACCAGTACCAGCTCAGTTTGCGTGAGAACGTGGGGGTGGGCAGCATTGACCACATGACGGACGAGCCGCGGCTCGAGCGCGCGCTCAGTCGCGGTGGCGCCGACAGCGTGGCGAGCACACTGCCGCTCGGGTTGGACTCTCCGCTGGGTACCTGGTTCGCCAAGGGCAGCGAGCTCTCCGGAGGTCAGTGGCAAAAGGTCGCGCTGGCGCGGGCCTTCATGCGCGAAGAGGCCGATATTTTGGTGCTGGATGAGCCGACGGCGGCTCTCGACGCCGAATCAGAGCACGCCGTGTTCGCCCGATTTCGCGAGCTCTCCGAAGGGCGCACGACGATCGTCATTTCGCACCGCTTCCCGACTGTGCGGATGGCTCAACGCATCATCGTGCTCGAGCAAGGCCACATCATCGAGCAAGGCTCACACGATGAGCTGGTGCAATTGGGAGGTCGGTATGCGGAGTTGTTCGCGCTGCAAGCTGAAGGCTACCAGTGAGCATTGGAAAGCCTCATGCCTTGGTGTGTCTCGCCGCATAATTTTCAACGTCGGGTGAGAATCGCCTCTTGCTACACCCGGCGTGGAAGCGCAAACTCGCTATTGCCGGCTCAACGCCGTCCAGGAGGCAGAGTACAGATGGGCGATAAATCCCCCAAGTCCAAGCAGAAAGACCAGAAGCAGAAGGACCAGAAGGGCAAGGAGAAGAGCAACAAGCCAGCAAGCCCCGCTACCGGCGCCAGCTCGGCGCCGAAGAAGAAATAGCGCTTCAGAGCTTGCCGACGCCGGCCGTGCCCGGAATGGAAATGGGCAGCCCCGCGGCTCTTCCAGTGTGTAAGGGTACGGCGGCGTGAGGTTCCCAGCCGATGTGACGGGTTGGGTACCGGTGCAACTGTCGAAGACATTGTCCTGCACGTCCCAGGTGCCAGCTAGCGGGCTGTCAAACGCGCCAATCGGGTTCTTGGTGGTCTGCGTAAGCCGTGATGAGTGACGCCTCGATCTCGAGTAGCCCGTCATGAAATCAAGAAATACGCGCGGCGCCCTCGGCTAGAAGCGAGCGGCTCCGGTCCGGTGGAGTTCTGAAAGCTCTGCGAAGCTGAGCCCTGAGCGCATGCGGCGCCTCTTAGCATGCTGAAATCAACCGGGGTGTCCCGATTCGGCAATGTCCGGCAAATGCAGCCTGGGCAGTCAGCGCTTCTTTTCAGGCACAATCGTCTGGCCCTGCTCGAGCATCGCAACCAGCGCGGCAATCTTCCGGGCTCGCCCGGCTGGCGTCTTCATGTTGCTCGTGCGAAACGCCAGCGCGAATAGGTTCTGGCGCCCGAGGGTCTGGAGCATTTTCTCGGCACGTGGGCTCGCCTGGATGGCAGCGCGCAGATCCGCGGGTAGGGTAGCGCTGGTCGTGTTGCGTATGGGAGCGTAGGCGGCCTCCCAGCGGCCGTCTGCCTTGGCGGTGTCGATGTGTCGCTGGCCGTGCGGCGTCATGCGGCCTTCCTCCGTCAGCCGGGCCACATGGTCACGGTTGATTTGGCTCCAAACGCTCTTCGGCTTTCGAGGCGAGAAACGCTGCAGAAAAGCGCGCTCGTCAAACGCCTTCCGAACGCCGTCGATCCACCCCCAACAGAGCGCCACGTCCAACGCGCTAGCGTGCGTCACGCTCGTGACGCCGGAGCCCTTCTTGTAGATCTGGAGCCACAACTCGGTATCCCGGTCGTGGTGGGCTCTCAACCAGGTTTCGAACGCAGCGTCCGTCTGGAAGCTTTTGATTCGCTTGGGATCGGGAACTATTGGGGCCACAATGGCTCGAGTTTTGGGGCGGTCGGGGCCCGCAGCACGCCACGTCAGCGCAGTGTGGTCTTGCCGGCGTCCTCACTCGGTGGGGCGGAGGCTTCGATCATGCGCGACGACTTCCAGGGCGACCGCTGGCCGAGCCCCGCCGTGGACAGGGCGCCCAGAGCGTTCAGCTCGGGGGACGGCGAGGGCGGGCTCGGGTGGAGCTCCTTTGCCACGACTTCCGCGCTATCGACGCTGGCCGACTGCTCGTTTGTGGAGTCCTCTTCGCGGGGAACCTGGGCCGCCTCGATGTTGCAGTCGCCGAACGCCAGCTGGATTTGACCGCGGTCCGAGGAGCCCAGCTTGACCTCCAGACTCTTGGCCTTGATGACCGTATTGCTGCGCACATTGCCCGAAAGGAAAACGTCGCCTGCGTCGACGTTGCCGGAGAGCGTGCCCGAAGACCTGACCTTTTTGGCCTTGATCGTGCCGATCACCGTACCGGACTGGGTGATTGTCACCTCAGGTGCGTCGACCTCTCCGTCGATCGTCCCGTTGACGACCACGGCGCAGGAGCTCTTGATGGTTCCTTTGAACTCCGTACCTTGTTCCACCAACGTCTGCTTCGGGGTCTTGTTCGTTTCAATGGGCATGGACATCTCTCGCGGGCTCGAGGTCTTGGGATCGGGATGTTGAGACCGAGGGGGCGGCTCGGGTGGAACTGCCTCGGCGCCGCTCGCTTCGGCGCCTGCGCCCAAGCCGTGCAACGTGGGCATCCGTTGGCGTGTGCTGGGCAACAGCCGCAGCTCTTCGGGCGAGACGCTGATGGGGCTCACGACCAAGGCGTGACGGGGGTGTTGAGGTCGGCGGTTTCCACCGGGCGGGGGCAGCTGTTCTGGCGGGAGCTGTGGGGGCAACGTTGCCGGAGGCGAGGTCACCTCTGAAGGCTCGCTAGAATCACCCTCAGTGCCCTCGGGGCTGCCGAAGATCTTATTCAGGAGTCGCACGTCGAGCCCTTCGCCTCGCATGTTTTCCCATCACCTCAGGGAGCCCGGGGCACACCAGGAACAACGGTCCAATCGGGCCCCGATGTAACGCGGAGGGGCGGAATCGCTGTGTGGCTTTTTGCCCATGAAGTGCGTTTGGCACGCAGCGCCAGTCCCTGGCAATGCTCAGGGCCATCGGCCCACACCTTGGTCAGATGGCCTGTGTCCCGCTCAATAGTACGTGTCGTCTCCTTCTTCATCGGGGGCGGACTGAAAACCGACGTTTACGTCTCCGGCTTGGAACTCGAAGCCAACGCGCGTGAGCTGACCGCGCGCCAGGCTGATCTGGAGCGGATTGTCGGAGGCGAGCGCCGCATCGTTGACGGTTTCAAAGCCGGAGCTCGCTTCACGTTCCAGCACCCACCCTGGCATGAGCTCTACCGTGTACGCCCCGGGCTCCAGCGTTTGCAGGAGTGTGGGTGCGTCCGGCGCATCCGCGGTGCGGAGGGTGAGGGGATCCTCTCCTCCGGTGACCTCGAACGTGGCGCTGCTCAAGCGGTAAGAAGCGTCTGAAACCTCGGTGGCGACCGCGAGGGACAATCGGGCCTCGCTGCTCGTGCTCCCGCCACCACAAGCGAATGCGCCGAGCGCGATGTGGGTGAGCCCCCAGAGCAACGCAGCCGCGGACGAACGCGAGCGGGACCGGTCGTGGTATTGGCTCATTGTTTCTTAGCTCGCGCGCGCGATTGGAGATTCGTAGCGCCAACCATGAGGGCTCAACACCGTGACGAGCGCGGCCTGAGCCACTGAGAGCTCGTGGAGACGGCCGACCGGATCGGCGAGGCTCGGTAGCTCTAGAAAGCCTCTGAGATCCTGGCGCGCCAGGGGCAAGTCCGGAAGATCCTCACACGTCTCA
>JAYWEH010000311.1:0-4454 GCA_043780025.1 Deltaproteobacteria bacterium | reverse complement strand
GCTGTTCGTCGAGGCCTTGCAGGGGATGTCCCCCGGACAGGTTCACGACGCGATCGAACCCGTAGCGCGTCATCAGCGTGCCCAACCGCGATACGCCTCCTGGGCTCAAGTGCACGTGCACGTCGATGATCGGAACGTGCGCTGCTCGGGTGGAGCCTGCCGCGGTGGCGGCCGCTGACGCACGACCGGAAGCGGCTGCGGGTTCGCCATCTGCTCCGGATCCAATGCTCCGCGTCGCCATCCACACGAATGCCACAGCGCCCGAGAGCAGCAACCCGAGGGCCGCTCCGCGCCACAGCGGGGAAATTCGAGCTCCGACCCGACGCACGGTGCGAGCCTACGCTTTTTTTCGTCCGCTTGACCTCGATTGCGTGGAATTCCGGGAACTCGGCGCCCTCGCGCTTTGGTGTAGACTGCCGAACATGGTCTGGTTCAGCTACCACGGCGGGCACAGTGGCGAGTTTTGTCGCCACGCCAAGGGCCAGCTCGCCGAGGTTGTCCACGCCGCCCTGGAAGCGGGGTTTACGACTTACGGCCTCTCCGAGCACGCACCGCGTTGGCAGCGCGAACATCTGTACAAGGAGGAGGCCTCGCTCGAGCCCGCCGATCTGGCTGCTGCCTTTGAGCGCTACACCCAGCATGCCGTTGAGCTGCGCGATCGTTACGCCGGGCAAATGGAGATCTTGATCGGGTTCGAGACCGAGGCACTGCCGCTCGACAGCTGGGCGGCCAAGATGCAGGAGCTCCGCGCTGCACGACCGTTCGACTACATCGTCGGCAGTGTCCATAGCGTCGGTGACCTCTGGATCGATTACAACATCGAGACGTCCGAACGTGCGGCTCTGGCCGCCGGAGGCTGGGAAGCGCTGCGTTGCGCATATTTTGATCGCTTGGCGGAGCTCGTGCGCGAACTCCGGCCGGAGGTCGTTGGACATGTCGACCTGATTCGGCGTTTCGACGGGCATCAGTTCGAATTCAGCGCTCGAGCGCTCCGGCACGCCGAACGCGTGCTGGAGGCCGCGCTCGCCGCTGGTTCTGCGATCGAGGTCAACGCGGCGCCCGCGCGGCGCGGCTTTGGACCGGTCTACCCGGGGCCGCAGCTGCTCGCGCGCGCTCGGGAGATGGGTGTGCCCGTCACGCTCGGTGACGACAGCCACGGCCCGGAGGCGGTCGGCGTGGGGCTCGAGCATTGCCTCGAAGCGATCGCTCGGGCGGGCTACCGAGACGTGCACTATTTGACGCGTCAAGGCGGACGTGTTTCGTTGCAGAGCGCCCCGCTCGGGGACGTCAAACCGAACCTTTGAGACCTGAATCGGCTCATTTGCAGGGAGTTCGTCGTGTGCCGTAACATCAAGACCCTCTTCAACTTCGAGCCGCCGGCGAGCGAGGAAGAGGTCCGCGCTGCCGCGCTGCAGTTCGTGCGCAAGCTCGCGGGCTTTACCGCGCCGTCCAAGCGAAACGAGGCCGTGTTTCAGCAGGCCATCGATGACACGGCAGCGGTCGCTCGGGAGCTCTTGCGCTCGCTCGTGACCGAGTCGGAGGCGCGCAACCGCGAGGTCGAGGCGGAGAAGGCCAAGCTCAGGTCAGCGCGTCGCTTTGGCCCGCGGGTGAGCGGCTGAGGCAGAGCGGCCGCCGCTTGCGGGGCGACCGAAAACCGGCTACCGGCGAGCGGTCGATGACAGTTCCTGGCCTTTGTCTATCTGAAGTGTACGTCCCCGGCTCGGCTCTCGGCGCCTTGCGTTCCACCGCTGCAATCATCGCGGCCTCTGCGATCGCCGCTTGCGCTAGGCCGGCAGAGCCGTCGCGAGATCAGCCGCCGCCAGAGCCGAATCCCGCTCCCATCGCGGTGGCGTCCGACAAGCGTGCGCTGTCACCGGCACCGGCGCCCACACGCCCGTCCCCGCCGTTGAACGTGCTGCTTCTGACGGTCGACTCGCTGCGCTCGGACATGCCGTGGGCGGGCTACTCGCGGCAAATCGCACCGCGCCTGAGCGAGCTGGCAGCCCGCAGTACGGTGTATGAAAACCATCGCTCGGTGGCGAGCTACACGGCTCAGACGGTGGCCACGCTGCTGAGCGGTCAATACGCGTCGAGCCTGTATCGGGACGGCTGGTTCTTCACTGGCTACCACGGCTCCAATACGTTCTTCACCGAAGTCCTTCAGACTCGCGGCGTGGCCACCTTGGGTCTGCACGCGCACATGTACTTCGGCAAGGACAAGGGGCTGAACCAGGGCTTCGACGTGTGGGAAACCGTGCCCGGCATCAGCTTCGACGCCCAGACGGACAAACACGTCACGAGCGAGAAGAGCGCCACGAGGCTGATCGAGCTGCTCGGTGAGCCGCGCTTCGCAGACAAACCATTCTTTGCCTGGGCGCACTTCATGGACCCCCATGACGAGTACATCGCCCACGCCGAATCCCCTGATTTCGGCAAAAAGAACCGCGACCGCTATGATTCGGAAGTGTTCTACACCGATCTGTGGATCGGTAAGGTGCTCGACTTCGTGGCGTCCCGCCCGTTTGGAGCTCGCACCGCAATCCTCGTGACTGGCGATCACGGTGAGACCTTCGGAGAGCACGGCATGTACAAGCATGCGTTCGAGCTGTGGGACGTGCTCTTACGCGTGCCGCTCTTGATCCACGTGCCGGGTGCAGCGCCGCAGCGCATCGCCCGAGGGCGCACACACATCGATCTGGCTCCGACCATCCTTGACTTGCTGGGCGTGCCCGCGCTCGATCAATTTGCGGGCCAGAGCCTGGTCCCGGAAGTATTCGGGAAGCCAGCGGAGGAGCGGCACCCGATCTTGCTCGAGCTGAGCGAGGACAGCCACAATCCCGGCCTCGTGGCGCTGGTGGAAGGGGACTACAAGCTGATCATGCCGCGCATCGGGGGCGGCGTGCGACTGTTCAATCTGAAGCAAGACCCGGGCGAGCTGGAGAACCTCGCCAAGCGAGAGCCCGAGAAGGTCAAGGAACTCGTTGACCTGCTCGAGTCGAGCTTTGATAAAATCCCGCGCGTCGAGCCGTACGGCGGCATGAAGTTGAAGAGCGGGCGGCGCGCGCAGGGGCCGGAGGGCCCAGCCGCTCAATGATTCAAGGAGGCCCACGTGCAGCTGATCTTGGCTACGTCCAATCCCCATAAAGTCGACGAGGCGCGGCTGATTCTGGCGCCACTCGGCGTGTCCCTGTCCTCGCTTGCCGATCTGGGCTGCGAGCTGCCCGAGCCCGTCGAAGACGGTGCATCGTTCGAAGACAACGCGCGCATCAAGGCGCGGTATTACGCACGCGCCCTCGGTGAGCGCTGTCTGGCGGAGGATTCCGGCATCGAGGTGGACGCACTCGGCGGCTCTCCGGGCGTCCACTCGGCGCGGTACGCCGGTATCGACGGGACGCGCGCTGAACGCGATCGAGCCAACAACGAGAAGCTGATCGCGCAATTGAAGGGCGTGCCTGAAAACCAGCGCCTGGCGCGCTTCGTGTGCACCTTGGCGTTGGCGGACAGGACGGGCGCCATTTTGGCCGAAACGCGCGGAACCTACGAGGGCGTAATCACCGATACGCCGCGCGGCGACAACGGCTTTGGCTACGATCCGTTGCTCTATCTCCCGGAGCTCGGCTGCACGAGCGCGGAGCTCACGGCCGAGCAGAAACACGCCCGCTCACACCGGGGCAAGGCGCTCTCTGAGCTGGTGCGGCGCTTCGGTGCGCTGCTCTCGAAGACGGGCGGGTCTATTCCCCAGGTTCCGCCCCCAACGCGAAGCGAGTGACGCTGGGCGCCCGTGAGCGTGCCCAGCGCCGCGCCGTCACGAGGCAAGCCCCACCGAAAAGGCAAAACACCAATTCGCGGGTGCGCTTGGTCAGGCAAAATGCCGCCGCCATGTCCGGGGCTGCCGGCACGCCAATCCAGGCAAAAAACGCCGCATAGCCCGCGTCCTGAATGCCGAGCCCGGCCGGCGCAATCGGGACGAGCGCGCGCAGCGTGGCCACCAGGGCTTCCACATACAGCACCGTTGCGAGATCGACGCTCGCGCCGAGCAGTCGCAGGATCAGGTAGGCCTCGAGCCCCTCGAGCAACCACACGCCGATGTAATGGCAGGCGGGGCGAGCCCACGCGCTGGGCTTCAGCGACAAGATGCGGTGCAGCTCGTCGTCCGTGCGCGCAAACGTGGCCTGACGCTGCGCGACGGCTCGAGCGAGCCGGGCCGGCAGCACGCGCGTGAGACCGGTGAACAGCGCCGAAGCAAATTGTGAGCGGCACAGCGACAGCGCCAATACCGTCGCTGCAATCATCAATGCTGCGGCGACGCCCATGCTGAGCCAGATCAGGCCCGCGCTACCGAAGCGTCGCTGCGAGAGAGCCGCGACGCTGTTCACGGCAAACAACAAGGTCGCGAAGATCCAGAAACCTTCGCTGAAGACCAACAAGAGCTTGCGACCCGTGGCGCCTGCCAC
>JAYWEH010000310.1:0-4456 GCA_043780025.1 Deltaproteobacteria bacterium | reverse complement strand
GTCGATGTCGTCGACCGGCAGCATGCGGGCCGCCTGGGCCGTTTCCGGCAGAACGACAAACAGCGCGGCGCCGAGCGCCAGATAGGTGAGGTGGAGTTTACGGAATGACATGTTCAAAGGGTCCTATGGTTGTGACGAGGAATCGGGCCAGCGTGCGGGCTAGAGCAACCGCCGTGCCGAGCATGAATCGACGCCGTTTCGGCCTTTCTGGGCTCGCCACGAGGGCCCTCCGGCAAGGTCACCGCGACCTCGAGGTAACGAGGCGCTCGAGGGACAGGCCCCGTGCGTTACCTGGGAGTAACGCCAGCGAGCAGGAATGGCTCGGCAGCGAGCCCGATTTGGTCGTACTCTCGCCTCACATGTCGAGCGACGAGACACTGCCTTCGGACCTGTGCGAGCACGCGCAGTTCGACGCGGACAAGGCCCGCAAACACGCGCGCGATCCGAAACGGCCGGGCGAGCGCTGCCAGGCGGCTCCCGGGGCCTACCAGCCGCGCATCAATCGCAGCCGCTGCGAGGGCAAGTCCGACTGCGTCGCCGTGTGCCCGTACAACGTCTTCGAGGTCCGTCGCATCGACGACGCCGACTACCGCGCACTGTCGCTCCTCGGTCGCCTGAAGAGCCGCGCCCACGGCCGGCTCAGCGCCTACACCCCGCTCGCCGACGCATGCCGCGCCTGCGGGCTGTGCGTGGTGGCGTGCCCCGAGCACGCGATCACACTCGAGCGTGTGCGCTGACGGAGCACCGGCAACAATGACGGCTCCTGGGGAGCAAGGTCTTGAACATTCGAAGAGGTTCTCGAAGCGCAAGGCGCCGACTGCTACTCTCTATCCGGCACGGGCCCGCGACACGCAGCTCCGTGCGAAGTCGATAAACTGCCGGCTTGCCTCCCCATCGGCGAACGCACGTTTCGGGATCGTGTAAACGCTGGCACTGTCTATTCGAAGGAAACAATGCGCTGGCGTTTCTTCTACAGCGAGAATGCCGCGCCAGAGCAGGTCGCTCCTCCAAACGGGAGTCTGCACGTGCATGCCATCCTGAGTCAGCTGCAACTCGTAGTGGCAGAGCACGGCGCCCTGGGGTCGCGGCCTCAGTCTGCGCTGAGTGCGCATCCCATTAGCCAACATCAGCAAGAACCCGGCGACCATGCCAGCGGGGAAGGCCCGCCCGTCCCGTCCGAAGAGGCTCATGCCGGCGCTGGCGAAGAACACCGTTGCGATCCAGACGAGCAGCGCGGCCGAGAACCGGCTAGAGCCCGGCGCGCAGACGTGCCTCATCATGGCGTGGTAGTCGCTCAGCAATAGCTCGAACTTCACTGCTTCCGCCGGAGCCTCCACCATGAGCACCTCGACCACAGAGCGGCCGCACGGGGTGCCGCATAAGCGTTCGCAAGTGGTCGACGATTTTTCTTGCGACAAAGTCTCGTCGGCACCGCAGCAAGGCACTTCGAGTGCCTCAGCAGCCCACCGAGCCGCCGAAATGGCCACTTCCAGTGCCGTTGCTGCACGGCCCTTCGTCTCGAACGGCACTCGAAGTGCCTCTAATGCCCGAGGCGCCATACATTTTGGCACTTGAAGTGCCATTACAGCGGGCTTGCCCATGCATTTTGGCACTTGAAGTGCCATTACAGCGGGCCTGCCCGTGCATTTTGGCACTCGAGGTGCCGTGAGAGCGGCTCGGTGGTGGCATGCCCAGAGAGCGATCACGCTGGGGCGTGCGCCCTGATATCCAGGAGTGTTCCACACCCGGTCGATTGCATTGATTCGGCTTCAGAAACTTCAGGCGCACTGAAAACGCGGGGTGGCGCAGGACCGAAATCGCCGCTGAGGACCGAGTTGTCCTCTGCAATCCGGCGGCTCTGCGGTCATTCTCATGTCTAGCCAATCGCTGCATCGTCGTTTCGGACGCCCATGGACTCGCAAGTACTCATCGATCAAGTTGTGCGCCAGACGATGGTCCTGATCGCCCAGCTGGCCACGTGCGGGGGCGCGCGGGCTCCCCTGGCCCACATTGCCGATCGGGTATTTATCGAGCTCGCCCGTGAGCTCGAGGCGCAAGGCCTGAGCCGCAAGGTCACGGCCGATATGTTCGGGGTGGCGCTGCGCAGCTATCGCCGCCGCATCCAGCGACTCAGCGAGTCGGTGACGGAGCAGGGTCGCTCGCTCTGGGCAGCGGTGCTCGATTTCGTCCCCAGTGACCGGCTGGTGACTCGCGGCGAGGTGTTGACGAAGTTCCACCTGGACGAGGAGCTATTGGTTCGCGCCATCCTGAGCGACCTCTGCGAGAGCGGCATGTTGCTGCAGCTCGGGCGCGGCGTGTCGACGGCCTATCGCGCCGTGACTAGCAGTGAGCTCGTCGCCCTCGACGCCTCGGCGGATGGCCTGGCCGAGCTCTCCTGGCTCATCATCTACCGTGAAGGCCCGCTCACGCGCCAGGCGCTACTCGAGCGTTTGCGCGTCGAGTCCGGTCGCCTCGACGCCGCGCTGCAGGCCTTGTGCGACGGCGGGCGCATTGAAAAGTCGGAGGACGGCTACAGCTCCCGCGAGGTCGTGGTCTCGCGCAATGCCGCGGCGGGTTGGGAAGCGGCCATGCTCGACCATTTCCAGGCCATGGTAAAGACGCTGTGCGCTCGCCTGCGCGGCGAAGGGGACGCCCGGACGAATGGCGGCAGCACCTATAGCTTTGATCTCGCGGACGAACATCCCCTCGCGTCGCGCGTCCTTGGCACGCTCGAGCGAGTGCGCGGCGAGCTCAGCGCGCTACGCACCGAGGTGGAGCGCTACAACGCCGAACACGTGGACGAGCCCACACCCGAGCTCGTCACCATCTACATCGGCCAGCACGTGGTGAGCGAACGCGCCGGCAACCCGGACTGATCCCGCTTCTTCAATCAATGACGAGGTACTTTGTTATGACTGCGCAGCCCCAACCGATCCGAGCCCGCCGCACTGAAGAGTGGCGGCTCCCTTCGAACCTTGGCGCCGGCCTGGCGGCATTGCTGCTCGCGCTGGTAGTGCCCGCCGGGGGCTGCGGCGCCAATGTCGACGGCGGCACCCTTCGAGGCAGCGAGACTCATTTCCTGACCCGTTGCGACGCGGCTTGTTCCGATGGGCTCGACTGCATCGGCGGCATCTGCACCCGAACTTGCCTGCTCTCGAACGGCAGTTGCGGCGATCTCGCGAGCGGCGCCGCGTGCACGGACCAAAGTGTGGAGCCTGGACAGGCAGCGGTGTGCGATCTCGGGTGCTCGGAAACGGCCGACTGCGGCGAGCTGGGCGCCGGCCACGTTTGCGATGCAGGCTACTGCCGTCGCGGTGCGCTGGTGTCCCAGCCAATGACGGATCCGATCGCGGACGTGCCCGACGAGTCCGAAGTCCCAGTCGAGTCCGGAGACCCCGACGAATCCGGAGGCCCCGACGGCTCTGACCTGTCACGCGCAGAGCTGTGTAGGCCGTATCTCGGCGGAGTTGAGCTGCCCATCGGTCGGCCCCAAGTCTCCATCGTCAACTCCGGCCCCAGCACGCTCTACATCGAACGCAACACGGGAGGCTGCAATGGGTTCACGCCTTCGCTGGTGCATGTCGAGCGCGACGGCATCGCGCTCAACACCGTGGGATTCGGCTGCGCCACGAGCTGCGAAGACGTTTTCGACGATGGTTGGACGTCGAACTACACCCCAGCCAACGGGGAGCCCGAGGGGAACACCGACGTGTCATGCCCCGATATCTGCATGCCGGCTCCTCTCGTGCCGATCGCTCCGGGCCAAACGCTGACTCAAAACGCGACGCTCGAGGTCACCTCGCAGGAGATGCCTCAGGCCTGCGGCGAAGGGGTCGTGACCGACACCATCCGTTGTCTGGTGCGAAGCATACCCGCGCGTGAAACCTACACGCTGCGTGTGGTCGCCTTCGAAGCGCCCGATTGCACAAACGCCACTTGCCAGCCGCTCGAATTCACGACTCAGGGCCAGTGGTTCTTCGAAGAGGTGACGCTAACGCTCGCCACGAGCGAGTGAGCCGAGACCACGTGACCCTGTGATCACATTCACAGCTTTTCGGTCATCACCAGAAGCGCTGCTCACTGCGCGCAGGAAGACAGCTCACTCCGCGAGCCGCCGGAATACGCCAGCATATTCATGATCGAGCTTGGCCAGAATCTTCTCCAGCTTCGCGGTCCTCTCCTTGGAACGAACCGGCGAAATAACGATCACATCGCCACTGGTGAAAATCTCGAGCTGCGTGTCAGCGTCGATGCCTGTGGCCTCTAGAATGGGCTCGTCGATGGTCAGGGCCAGGCTGTTACCGTTGCGCGTGAGCGTTTTGGCCATGGTCCGTACAGGATACCGCTCTCGTTCGGACGGTGCAAAGGCACCTCACCGCCGCTTGGTCTTCAGCTCGAAGCGCGCGGGAGGATCGTGACGAGTTGCAGATTGACCAGCGCGACGACCTCGGCGGGC
>JAYWEH010000309.1:0-10637 GCA_043780025.1 Deltaproteobacteria bacterium | reverse complement strand
TGGGGCGTCAGTGCCGGCTCGGCGGGGGTCGCGGGCGCCGCGCTCGCTCGCGACGCGGACGTGATCGAGATCGCCTACAACGTTTTCCACGGGGACCTCGAGACACTCGATTGGACCACGCGCCGCGTGGGCGTGTTGGCTCGCAGTGTGCTCGCGCATGGCCTCCTGTGTGGGCAATGGGCGGAGACAAAAGTATTCACGGGCTCTGACCATCGCTCGGAGCGCTGGACGCAGGAACAATTGCGCGGCCGGCTGCGCCAGCTCTCCGCCGTTTCGGGCGTGCTGAATGGGGACGTGGCGACCTTACGTGCCGCCGCCTTGCGCTTCGTCCTCAGCAATTCGAGCGTGAGCAGCGCGGTGCTCGGACCGCGCAGCCGTGTCCAGCTCGATCAACTCGTGCGCGAAGCTGGCAAGGGCCCCGCATACCTCGCCGCCGCATCGGTGCAGCGCATCAAGGATCAGCTGGCCCGGCAGGGAGTGGGCCGTTGAGCCCCGGCGACCTCGAACGAGTCGCGCAGATCGCCCGCGAAGCGGGGCGGCTCATCATGAGCACCTATGCCCTCGATTTCAGCGTCGACTACAAGGGCCCGGGGGATCCGGTGACCGACGCGGATCGCGAAGCCAACGCGCTGATCTGCGCTGAGCTCGGTCGAGCGTTTCCCGACGCGGCCATCGTGGCGGAAGAGAGCGATCCTGCGACCTACGCCGACTACCGCGAGCAAGAGCGCGTCTTTTTTGTCGATCCCCTGGATGGCACACGCGAGTTCGTGGCCAAAAATGGCCAGTTCGTGGTGATGATCGGCCTGGTCGTGGGGGCCGCGAGCGAGCTCGGCGTGGTCTACGCTCCGACCACGGACACGCTCTGGTGCGGCCTGCGCGGCGCAGGTGCCCATCGCATCGACGCGGACGGCAGCAAGGTGCCGATCCACGTGGGCGAGGTGTCGGAACCCGAGGCCGCCACGGTCACCGTCTCGCGTTCGCGCCGCTCCGAGCGGCTGAAGCGCGCGTTGCAGCTGATTTCACCGCGGCAAGTCGTGCCACTCGGCAGCGCGGGTTTGAAGGGCGCCCAGGTCGCGCAGGCGAGCGCGGACGTTTACCTGGCGGTGGGCACGGCCGGTAAACTCTGGGACGCCTGCGCGCTCGACGCGCTCGTCAGCGCCGCGGGCGGCCGCGTCACAGATCTTGCCGGGCAGTTTGTCGATTACCGAGGGCCTCAGCTCGAGCTCGCTCAGGGTATCCTCGCCTGCAATCAGACGTTGCACGCGACATTGGCACCACGCCTCGCACAATCCTGAGGCCAAAGTGAGGGGTGCGCGGCGCCTGATGCGTTGCGTCACAGGGCGAGGGCGTCGCGGCGCTTCGTCGTCAGGGTTTGTTTCAGGCGTGGGCCGCTCGTTGACATCGCGGCAAGAGGCGGCCTACCGTTTTTTGGGGGTGGCTTCAGCGTTCGCGCGGCCGGCTCCGATCGAAAAATTGTCGAAACCGTCCGTGCTCCAAGGAGAAAATCGATGCTTCGTACTCAGCGCGCTACCGCGTTTCTGCTTCGCGCACTCATGGCCGGCACTGCGGCAACGGTTCTGACGGCTAGCGCGGCCTGTCTCGTCGGCTGTCAGGACGAGAGCCAACCCGAATACTGGGTCGACAAGCTCGACGACACGTCCTGGCGGGCTCGCGCGATCAAGCAGCTCGATCAATTCTACGAGGACGCCGTCACGCGCGCCGGCCAATCGCAGGACTCGCCGGAGCTGAAGGCACTGGTCGAGAAGATCGTGGTGCCGCTCAACAAGACGTACGTGGAGCAGTACGAAAGCCTCGACGATAAGTCCCGCGAACGGCTGATCAAGCTGCTGGCGTCCGTGCGCGACCCCCGCACCGAACCGGCGCTCACCAAAGCGATGAGCGAGTTTGCCGAAAAGGGCCGCGGCGGAGAGGACCTGAAATGGGCCGCCCGCGCCGTCGCCGACATGAAGATGTCGAGCGCCGCGGACGAGCTGCTCGGCGCGTTTATGAAGCTGCGCGCGGACTCGGAAGAAGGCGGTCCGGTGTATCGCGACCTCAACGCCTCCATGCTCAAGATGGCCGACAAGAGCTGGACCAAGCCGCTGATCGAAAAGCTGGACGCCACCCTCGAGATGCCGAAGGGCACTGGCGAAGAGAACAAGCTCAAGATCACCGAGTTTCGCAATCAGCAGTTCTGGCAGACCACCTCCGCGCAGTTGCTCGGAGCCATCGGTGACCCCGCGGCTGTCGATGCGCTGCTCAAGGTGCTGCTCGATCCGGCCAAGGCCAACCTGCACGCCGACTCGGTCATCAGCTTGGTCAAGATTGGCAAGCCGGCAGTGGTGCGAGCGAGCCAGCTCTTGAAGGGTGACGACAAGGCGCTGGTCGACTTCGGCGCGCTCAAGGCGCGCAAGGCGGCGGGTCTGCCCACCACTTCCGACGCTCCGCACGTGGCCACGGCTGCGATCGTGCTCGGTACCCTTGGCCACGCTTCAGCGGCGCCGGCGCTGATCTCCGCGCTCGAACAGCCGCAGACCGAAGCCAACAAAGCCGTGATCTTGCGCGAGCTCGCCAAGTTGCCCTCGTCTCCCGACGTCGAAAAGGCCTTCCAGGCTGGCTTTGTCACGCTGGAGTCGGACGCCGTCATACCGCCCGGGCAGCCCGCGCTGCAGGTGCTGGCGGAGTCCGCGACCTCCTTCTTCGAGCCCGAGTTCGTGCCCTGGCTCTTGCAGCGTGCCGCGGCGACCAAGGACGACGAGGACGTGCGCTCGGGGCTGCTCGTGGCCGCTATCAAATTGATGATGCCGGAGCAGGTCGCCGCGGTGGGTTCGGCCATCGACAAGTACGGCAGCGAGCTCGAGAAGGGCGTGTTCACCGAAGCCGCGGGGCTCGTCAAGAGCTGCGGCAAAGGGGTGCCGTGTTACCTCGACGCGGCCACCAAGAGCCAGAACCAGGCGGACAAGATGCAGTTCGTCGGCATCAAGGCGGCCTACATGGTGGGCGTGCTCGGCAACGAGAAGGCGCGCGACGACCTGGCCGCCGGCATCGACCCGATCAGCAACGCGGCCGTGCGTTTCACGGCCGCCAAGGTGATCGATCACCTGTCGCCGAAGGGCTCGGTGGCGGTGGCCGATTCGCTGCAGAAGCTCGTCGACACCAACGTGAAGCGCGGCGATCCAGACAAGATTGCCGGCGACGCGCCGCTGAAGCAAGTGATCTACCGGTTGCGCAGCCGAGCCGAGTCATGAACCCGAGGCGCGCCGGTCTCACGTGATGTGGGGTCGGCGCGGGCTCGCGCTCGTTCGCTGGCTCGCTTGGACGGCGGGGCGCGCCGCGGCGGTCCGCGCGCTGCCGGCGTACCTGGTCACCGGTATCGCCGTGGTGGTGTTGTTCGGCGGCAACGGTATGGACGCGAGGACCGTGACGGGCCTGGCCATTCGCTCGCGCGGCGTGCATGCCGCGCTCTTGCTCGCGTGGCTGCTCTTGACGCTACCCGCCTCGAGGGCCTGGCTCACGCACGGTGAAACTCTGCTGCTGCGCACCCGGCCGCTGTCGCCGAGCGTGCTCTACGCTTCTCTCGCCCTGGGCTGCGCGCTGATCCATGCTCCCTGGGTCGTGTTGTGGTCGCGCGGGGCGGGGATGCAGGCGGGTGGTTTCGCGTTCGGCGCGGCCTGCTCGCTGCAGCTCGCCTGGATCGCTGGGCTCCGCCGCGCGCTCGACCTCGGTTGGCTGATGTTGTCGCTCGGGGTCGCGTTCGGTACGGCGCCGGGGATAGCGGGGCTCGCTGTGCTCTCGTTGGCGAGTGCGCGGGCGCTGTGCGAAGTGTGGCGCCGCGCGCCCGAGCCACCGGCAGCGGGCCGGCATTGGGTGCTCGGCCGTCCCGCTGGGCTTTCGTTCGCGTCGGCGCTCGCGATCGCGACGCTGCGCGGGCACCCTGCCGTGTTCGTGCGGGCGCTCGGACTTGCGCTCGCGTCGGCGCTCTTGATCGTGCTTCAGGAGCAGCGCGGTCCGAGTGATCTCGACGCCCACGCCGCGTTATTTTGGGGGCCGGCTTGCATCGCCGGTGCGCTCGGGATCGCGGGTCCCGTCTCGAGCGTCGAACGGAAGTTCAGCTGGCTCGTGCGCGCGCGTGGCGACATGCCGAGCGCCGCGCGGACGCCGTGGCTGTTGCTCGGTGCGTGGGGCGCCGTCATCGGCGCGGCCGTGGGCTCGGGCGTCGCGGTCGCGCTCCGCGTGGATACGGCCGCGATCGTGGGCTCGATGTTTCGCTGTGGCCTGCTCGGGGCCGCCTGGAGTGTGTCGGCGCTGGCGGTGGCCCGGTGCGCCGAGAGCGCAGGCGTGATGAATTCGACGCGCTTGCTGCTCGGAGGTCTGGGCTGCGCCGTAGTGTCGCTCGGTTTGATCGCCTGGTCGCCCAGGGGTGCGCTGCCGATCTTGCTCGTTCTCGCCGCGTTGCTCTCGAGTTGGGGGCGCCGGGTCGTACGTGAGCCCTCGAGATGAGCGCGCCCATTCTCGCCGTCCTCGGGCTCAGCAAACGCCTCAACGGGCGCCCGGTGCTCGAGCAGGTGAATTTGCTCTGCAACCCCTCCGACGTCTGCTTCGTGATCGGGGCCAACGGCTCCGGCAAGTCGACGCTGCTGCGGCTGCTCGCCGGTATCCTCGAGCCGGATGCGGGCGAGATCAGCATCGCCGGCCGCTCGCTGAGAAAAGACCCAGTGTCCGCAAGAGCCGCGCTGGGTTACGCGCCAGACGGCGCGGCCGAGGCACTGCCGGATCTGCTCGCGAGTGAGTTCGTCACGTTGGTGCGAGCCCTCGGGGGTTTACCGGTGGCGCTGTCCGCGGACGAAGCGCGTTGGCACGAGCGCCTGGGAATTGCCCCGTTCTGGCACCGGCGCCTGCATGCGCTGTCGTTTGGCCAGCAGAAGCGGGTGTTGCTCGCCGCAGCGCTGGCGGGTGATCCAGCGCTGCTGTTGCTCGACGAGCCGAGCAATGGCCTGGACCCCGCTGCCCAGGACAGCGTGGCAGAGTTGATCGCCGAGCGGCGCAGCCGCGGGCGCGGCCACGTGATCGCGACCAACGATCCGGCGTTCGTGGAAAAGGTAGGCGGAATGCGTTTCAGCCTGGTGTCGGGGCGGCTTTCCCCGATGGACGCGGAGAAGCCGGCAAATTGAGCGAAATTTTGACGCTTTGTCGCCGGCTCGGACCGGGTATACCCGAACCGTGAGCATCGCCCCCATCAGCCCAGCCAACGCCGCCATCGAGCGCTTGCGTGAGGGCAATCGCCGGTTCGTCGCCAACGTGCGAGGCATCGACGCGCTGTTGTCGCAGCAGCGCCGCGCAGAGCTGGTCGCGCGCCAGGCGCCTTTCGCGGTGGTGCTCGGCTGCTCGGATTCGCGCGCACCGGCCGAGATCTTGTTCGATCAGGGGCTCGGCGATCTGTTCGTGATCCGGGTCGCCGGCAACATCGTCGCGCCCTCACAGATCGCGAGCGTGGAGTTCGCCGTGCAGCGCTTCGGCATCCCGCTGGTCGTGTTGATGGGCCACACGGGTTGCGGCGCCATCGAGGCCACGCTCGAAGCCATTGCCCACCCCGAGGACAAGTCGCTGCACAATCTGCGCTCGATTGTCGATCGAGTGCGGCCCGCGATCGAGCCGCTCACGCTGACGGAGCTGATCCGCGACCCGGTCAATTTGCGCCACCAGTGTGTGCGCGCCAACGTGCGCATGGGGGCTAACCACCTGCGCCACGGCTCGCCGGCGCTGGAGAAGCTGGTGCTCGAAGAAAGCGTCGTCGTAGTCGGCGCAGAATACGATTTGGAGAGCGGCTTAGTAGACTTCTTTGACGGAGTTCCTAACGTCTAGCAAGCTCCTCGGGTGCTCGATGTCGAATTGGTCGCTCGCGAGCTGATGCGGGCGCTGCGCGGGCGGCGCTCGCAGCCCGCGTTCAGCCGGTCTCTGGGTTTTCGTTCGAACGCCGCCTACGCCTGGGAGAGCGGGCGCCGTTATCCCGAGGCGAGCCTGTTCTTCAAGGCAGCCCTGAGGGATCGCGATCTGCGGCCCGCGCTCAGTCGCTTCTTCGAGCTGCCCGAGGATAGTTTTGTCGGGCGCCGGGCGTTTGCCACGCGCACCATCACCGCGCTGGTGGCTCAGCTCGTGGGTTCCACCGCCAAGGTGGCGCTCGCGCCGCAGCTCGGCATCGATCGCACGACGCTGGCGCGCTGGTGCGGCGGCAAGACCGAGCCGCGCTTGCCGGCGTTCCTGGCCCTGGTCCAGCTCGGTACTCAGCGCTTGCTCGAGTTTGTGGCGCTGTTCGTCGACGTGGCCGAGCTGAGCTCGACCCGCGAGATGTTCACGCACGTGGAACGCCAGCGCCAGCTCGCCTACGCGCGGCCGCTCAGCCACGCAGTCTTGCGCGCGCTCGAGCTGGACGCCTACCGTCACCACTCGGAGCACGAGGAAGGGGTGCTCTCTCGCGAGCTCGGCCTACCGCGCGAGCTCGTTGCGGGATACCTGAGCGCGCTCGAGGAAGCGGGCCAGGCGGTGCGCAGCGGGGCGCACTACAGCGCCGCCGAAATCCTGACCATCGATACGCGCGAGGACCCCGAGCGGAACCGCAAGCTCAAGGCCTTCTGGGCGGGCGAGGCGCTGCGCCGTTTCGAAACCGGGGCGGTGGACGCGGAGACGCTATTTTCCTTCAACCTGTTCGCGATTTCGGAGCCGGGGTTCCAGAAGATCCGGCGCCTGCATTTGGCCTACTACGACCAGGTGCGCGCGATCATCGAGCAATCCGAGAGCGCCGACCGGGTGGTGCTGATGAACCTGCAGCTATTGCCGCTGCGGCACGCCGATCCCGACGCGTCGAGGAGCACAATCTAGCGATTTGCATCAGTGCATGGGCGATTGTGCCCATGGTGTGATGCTTTTCGAGCTAGACAGAGTGGCCGGCGAACTTCAAGATCAGATCATGATCGTGAAGCTCCGCCCCGCGTCCAGGCTCGCCGTGGCCATCTCCCTCGTGCTCGCCGCGTGTGCAACGGCGCAGAGCGGGCAGACCGGTTCGCCCGTGTACGAAAGCCCCAATCCGGAGCCGCCCGAAGAGGGCGGCGGCATCGACAACGGCGAGGAGCCCGGCGTGGGCGCTCCTTCCGAGGACGTCATGCCGGAACCGCCGGAGGTTCCGGGTGAGGTGCTCGGCGTCGGTGATCACCTGCTCGTGGCGGGCCGCTCCGGTCTCGCCATCTATGACGTCACGTCGCCGAATGAGCCCGTGGAAGTCGGCCGCCTGCGTATCGATGGCTTCGCCTCGCTGCTCTCCGCGGACGGGCTCGGCAAGATCGCGCTCTCCGTGACCGAGACGACACGGTACCAGGGCACGGAGATCCCGGCAGAGCGGCTGCCGCCGCTGGTGTGGCGCGTGCTGGAGGTCGACGCATCGAACCCGGCCGAGCCGCGGGTCACGGCGAGCTTTGACGTGCCGGCGGGGACCATCGGGGTGGTGCCCGACGTTACGGGCTATACTCTGTTAGGCGCAGAGCGGGACAACGGGGAAGGTCAGGCGTGCGCGTTTCAGGGCGGCATCGAGTTGCCCTCCCTGCCCGATCCGGTGAGGCTGCTCTCGGTCGCGCGCTTCGCCGCTCTCGGCGGCGCGCTCGTGGAGACGGGCCGGCGCGAGCTATCGAGCGGTTATCTCAGGATCAGCTCCGACCAGTCGCACGTCATCCGCGCGAGCTCGCCGCCGGGGGATGAGCCCGGCGCCGAGCTGGAGCTCGAGGTGATCGAGCTCGGTTCTCTGGCGAGCGTGCTCAGCGTGCGTGTACCGGCGAGCGCGCTGGGGGCTGCCAGCTCGGGGCTGATCAGCGCCGACTATGCGGGCGGCGTGCTGGTGTTCGCGGCGGGCTCGCGCGTGCTCGGGTTTGATGACACAGGGGCGGCCCTGGCTCCGCTCAGCGGCTCTGGCAACATCGGCGGGGTGAAGTTCTTGCCCGGAGGCGAGCTGATTCGCCTGCAAGGGGCGGCCTCGGGTCTGGCGCGGCTCGATCGCAGCGCCGCGCAGCCACTCCTGTCCTTTGTCGCGGGAGCTGATCGCCGCGCGGGCTGGCTCGAGCCGTTTGGAGACGGCTTCATTTCGCTCTCCGGATCGGGGGCAGGCGACAACCAGTCGTTGAGCGTCGCGACCTACGGCATGGCCGCGGGTGCGCTCGAGCTGCGCGACGCGCTCGACATGGCGTTGCCGTACAATCTCTCCTGGTATCCGGGCGGCTCGTTCCGCGTGGACGCCGCCTCGGAGCGCGTGCTTTATTTCTTCCCTTCGCAGAACGGGGATGTGACGCGATTGTCCGTGATCGGCAACGACGCCGGGCAGATCGTGGCTTCTGAAGTAGTCGACACGGAGCGCGTGCTGCGCGCGCCCTGGCTCGGCGCCGACGCCGCCTATGCGGTCGCGGACGGCACGTTGAGCGTGTTATCTATCGAGGCGGCGTCGGGCCTCTCGCTATCGGCGGCACCGCCCACCACGGTAGTCCCGAAAAATGTACGCGCGGAGCTCGCGCACGCCGGTCAGATCTGGGCGGCACACCGGCGCGACAACGGCCAGACCTCGCTCAGCGTGCGGGACGCGGAGTTCGCCGAGCCCCGGCTGGTGGAGATCCCCCATGCCGTCGAAAATCTCGTGCCGATCGATGACACGCACCTGCTCGTGTTCGGCTTCTGGGTGACGGGGGAGTGCGACACGTGGAGAGAGCTCGGAGGGTCGAACTTCGCCGAATGTGGCCCGGACGCCGGCAACGGCGTGAGCATCGTGGCTGCCGATGCCGCGGGGCCGCGCGTCGTCACGAGTTTTCCGCTGAACTCTTTCATGGAAGGTCGCCCGGAGCCGGGCATCGAGCAGTCGATCAACTGGAACGGCTACTTTCAGACTGCCGAGTCTACCTGGGCCCTGCTCGCGACGTTCGTGGAGCGCTGCGGGTCGGCAGAGAGCTGTGAGCGGCTGGGCGTGCCCGCGTACACGAGTTTTGGCACGTCGGGCTGCGCCAGCGGGCAGGAGTGCGACAGCTCCGTGCAGACGTTCACGAGCGGCTCGAGGGCGGAGAGCTGGCTGTTTTCGCTCGACGTGAGCGACCCCGAGGCCCCCGTGCTCAGCCGTGCCACGCGAGGCGGCGGACGCAACGATTTCCACGAGACGTACGAAAACGACGTCGGCAACGTGTTGCTCCGGCGCGACGTCAGCGCCGGAACCGAGTGGGCGTTCACCGTGCAGGAACCCCTGTACGACGCCGCCGGCAGCAGCATCAACGATGCGCACGGTAACGGCATGTCCCGCTGGCACGTGCAGACGATCCAGCGCGCTGGCGACGGGCTCGCCTTCGACCCGCTCGTGAACGTGCCGGGCGTCGCGATTGGGCTCGGCTCCGCCCCGAGTGGGCAGCTGCGCACGTACACGTTGGAGCCCGCGTATCGCGCGGACGGCGAGCAATACATGCATTTCCACCAGCTGCGCATCGAGTCGGCGGGAGCGTTCATCGAGCACAGCCTGGACGTCGGGCAATACGTCGAGGGCGCTCAAGCCAGGGACGGGTGGATCGCTCTGTTGACGCACCCCGAGAACATGTGCGTCGAAGGTTCGACGTACTCGTTGGTGGCGGTAGACGTCAGCGGCGCCGCACCCGTGCTCTCCGAGCCGCTGATCCTGCCGGGCCCGCCCGACTACGGCTGGTCCGTGCGCGGATACGATCGCGCGGCGGTGGAGCCCGGGCTGATCCATCTCGGCGGCGGCCCTGCCGGGCAGGGCCGCCTGCTGGTCGATCTGCGGACCAGTCCGCCCAGCATCGTGAGCTACGAGACGCGCTGACGACGCATAGGCTCAGATCGAAAGCACGCCGGCCCTGAGCAAGTAGGCGAACTTCTTGCGCTGCTCGTCGTCGAGCAGATCGTGCATCTCGGCCAGAGCGGCCTTGATGCTCGCGTGCAGCCGCTCCGCGCTGCGTGTCTGTTCGACGCTCGAGGCGTCCACCCTCGCGCTGTCGAAGCTCGCCGCTTCGAACGCCTCGGCCAGCGCCGAGGTGCGGCGCCGCTGGTCCACGTCACTCTGGGCGCGCTCCGTCTTGAGCGCGCTCAGGATCGCCGCCAGTTTGCTCACCTGGTCGTCGTCGAGGTCCAGCTTGTGAGCGAGGAAACGCAACGGGCGGCGCACGCCGAAGCCGGCGGAAGCGTCGTCGAAGCCCTGGGCGTGCCAGTGTCCCCCGTGCGAGGAGCGCCCACCTCGGCAAGGCCTTCGAGACCCCCAAGCGTCGGGTCCGTCATGGTGCTGCCAGTCTGTACAGCCTTGAGCCGCATCGTGCCCGGCGCCTTGCCGGTGCCACCAAGCCAAAAAACCTGGATGCATGACAATTTCTTCCTTCTGCCGGGGCCGTCGCTCCCAGCGGGACACATGCGGGCGAAAATGCCACGCATGGACATTGAGGTAAGTCCGGACGCTGCATCTGTCAATGCCGGCTTTGTCCAATGGTTTCGGCGGGAGGCTGGATAGTCGGCTGAGCTCTTATAGGTACGGCAATTGCAATTGCCTCGGTCATGACCATCCAAGCTGCGTGCCGAATGGCTCCATGCTCAGAGGCCGCCTCCGGCGTTCACTCCACAGG
>JAYWEH010000308.1:0-4470 GCA_043780025.1 Deltaproteobacteria bacterium | reverse complement strand
AGTGAAATCCAGCCCAAGCTGCTGCGCGTGCTGGAAACGGGCGAAGTCCGCGCGGTGGGTGACGGCAACCACCACAAGGTGAACGTGCGCGTGCTGTCTGCCACGCATCGCGATCTGCAGGCAGAGGTGCGCCGTGGCCGCTTTCGTGCCGATCTGCTGTACCGCCTAGCGGTCGTGCGCGTCTGTTTGCCGCCGCTGCGCGCTCGCCCGGACGACATCGCCTTGATCGTCGAACGCCTGATCGGCAGCCAGCTCACCCCGGGCGACACCATCGCCGGCAAGAACCTGGACCAGCTCTTGAACTACTCCTGGCCCGGCAACGTGCGCGAGCTGCGCAACGTACTCGGCCGCGCCGTGGCCCTGAGCGGTCACAAGCCCGGCGACGTGCGCTTCTCCGATCTGGTTTTCAACCTCGCCGTCAGCGGCGCCGCCCCCGCCACGCTCGGCTATTCCTTCCCCGGCATCGATCCGCCGCTCGACTACAAAGAAGCCAAACAACAGCTCATGTCGCAGTTCGAGGCCGAATACATCCAGGCTTTGATGCGCCGCCACTCCGGTAACGTGAGCCAAGTCGCAGCCGCCGCGGGGCTCAGCCGCAAACACGTGTACGAGCTACTGCGGCGCATCGGCGTCGTGGACGAAACCGAGAGCTGACGTGGCATCACCCGCGTCAGATTGACGCCCGTATGGCTGACGTAATTCCCGAGGCCGCCGCCACGCCGGCCGCGCCCGCGACGTCCGGCGCTGGGCTCGGCAACGTGCCCCAGGTGTCGCGCGGCGCGCTGCTCTTCATCTTCATCACGATCACCATCGATCTGCTGTCGTTCGGCGTCATCATCCCCGTGCTGCCCCACCTGATCCAGGAGCTCGTGGGCGGTAGCATCTCGAAGGCCTCGATGTGGTCTGGGATCTTCAGCACCGTGTTCGCGCTGACCCAGTTCGTCTGCTCACCGATCCAGGGCGCCCTGTCCGACCGCTACGGGCGCCGGCTCGTGATCTTGTCCTCCTGTCTGGGGCTGGCGCTCGATTTTGCGCTGATGGCGCTGGCGCGCAGCTTGCCGTTGTTGTTCATCGGCCGCCTCATCTCGGGCGCCACCGCGGCGAGCTTCACCACCGCGAACGCCTATATCGCCGACATCACGCCGCCCGAGCGCCGTGCAGCCGCGTTCGGGAAGCTCGGCGCCGCCTTCGGCATCGGCTTTGTCCTCGGCCCCGCGCTGGGCAGCCTGCTCAGCACCATCGACGTGCGAGCTCCGTTTTGGGGCTCAGCGCTGCTCGCGCTGTGCAACTTCCTGTACGGCCTCTGGGTGCTGCCCGAGTCGCTGCCACCGGAGCGGCGCAGCAAACATTTTCGTTGGTCCGACGCCAATCCGCTCCGAGCGCTCTCCAATTTGCGTCGCTACCCGCAGGTCGTGGGGCTGGCGACGGTGATGACCTTGTTCGCCGTGGCTCACTACGTGCTACCGGCCACCTTCGTCCTGTATGCCGACTATCGCTATGGCTGGGACCAGCGCACCGTGGGCTTTGTGCTGGCCGCAGCCGGCATCTGCGGCGCTCTCGTACAAGCCGTGCTCGCGGGGCGCGCGGTCGCGCGCTTCGGTGAGCCGCGGACGCTCCTCATGGGAGTGTTCTTCGGTATCCTGGGCTTTGCCATCTATGGCCTCGCGCCCACGGGTGCGGCCTTCTGTGCCGGCATTCCGGTGCTCGCGCTCTGGGGCCTCGCCAGCCCGGCAACCCAGGCCATGGCGAGCCGGCAAGTCGACCCGAGTGAACAGGGCCGCCTGCAAGGCGCGTTGACCGGACTGTCGAGCCTGGGCGGCATCTTCGCACCCTTCGTGTTCGCCAGCCTGTTCGCCTACGCCATCGAGCCGGGTGCGCCAGCGCATCTACCCGGCGCGGCGTTCCTACTGGCCTCTCTGCTCGTGCTCGTCGCCGGAGCCGTCGCATGGAGCGTGGTTCGCCGGCGCTGACCCGAGCCTTCCACCCCTACCACTTGTCGGCGAAATCGGCCACGACGGGAATGCGCCAGCGTTCGCCCTTGAGTGCTCGAATGATGCACACGATGGCCAAGATCAGGCCGCCGAGGCCCACCAACGGCGAGATCAGCAACGTGATCAACCCGATGAAGGGCAACATGCCGATGATGAAGATGCCAATGTGCAAGACGATGAAAGCCGCCGTGAGCGTGAGCCCTTGCTTGGCGTGCCATTTCACGTACGAATCCTTGGACACGAGAAAAGGAATCAGCGCGAACAGGCCGAAGTAGGCCAGCACCAACATGACCTTGTCCTCGTCCCGAGGCGCGGCCGCGGGCGATTGTGGCAACGGCGAATGGGCGGGGGCTCCGGGCGTTTGTTCTGGATAGGTCATGGGTGGGGATGATAACCGAGAACCGGGCAGCCGTCAGGCACGCCGTGCACCGCAGTCACAATTCTCCGGATAGAGCCGATGAAGGGTGAACCCGCGCTGCGTCTTCGGCGTCCGGCGCTTCGAGCCGCCCCCATTCATGAGCATGCGGAGCCACCCAT
Source organism: Deltaproteobacteria bacterium (assembly GCA_043780025.1). Classification (GTDB taxonomy): domain Bacteria; phylum Myxococcota_A; class Polyangia; order Polyangiales; family Polyangiaceae; genus SZUA-265. Next base: position 1,942 of record JAYWEH010000308.1, on the reverse strand, counting down.
ACCGCACGGCTCTAGCCAATCAGGCGGCGCGGCGTAGCATCCGGACTAAGGCAAAGCCCACGCAACCGACCTTGACGAGAGCAGCCCGAACGCCGCCTGCACGAAGTTCCATGTCAAAAAGAAATCGCGATTGAGCTCTGAGGACAAGTACCTGAGCAGCTCGCGTGCAGAAGCGCTGCCGCCCGCTCCACCAGCGCACGAAAGCGGGTGTTGCTGGAGTCGCGCAAGAGTTCGTCAATCAGCCGAAAATTCGTCGGCGCCACCACGAACATCATCAGGCTCCCCATCAACGAAACGCCGAGCAGCGCAACGGCCCATCGCTCTTTCATCGGCTCGGGGCCTGATAGCGCGGCGAGCGCGCGCGCGACAGACCGCGTGCTTCGCTGCCAGGCGGCACAACCGCACATGAAAACGCGGTTAATGGCAAGCCAGCGAGCCTGATCGCCAGCGACGCGGCACTCGCGAACGAATCGCAAATTTCGGCCAATTTTCGGTGGCTTTGATGCATTGGCAAGCCAGCCAATCGCGGCATCTTGCCACGAGTGTGCGCGATGGCACGTAGCTTTTCGCCGCTATTCCCAATTGACTGAGAATGATTGCGTTCTAGGATGACCCTAGCTCGGCGGTTCGCGGCGTTGCGGCAATAGCCTTTGCAGCGCGGCACCGAGCGCAGGCCTTCGCAACAGCGGTGCGCCTCGCGTTCGGCCCACAAGGGGTTGCGGGTTCCGCGTGGAAATAGTTTCGCGCGGCTCAGGCTCCGTTCGGAAAGCCCGAACGGTTCTCCGGGTTGGTGTGCGCTCTCCCCGCATGGGGAGCCGGCGAACCTTCGTGTTGCCGGCAGCGTTTCACCACCACCATCGGTCGAACTTGGACCGAGAAAGCGAACAAGGCATCAGGAAATGAAATTGCGCTTCGACATCCATTCCATCATTCGATCCACAGCGTTTTGTACCGCCCTCGCTGCCACCGGCGTCGGTTGTACCATGGGCACGGAGTACGCCCCTGAGGCGGCTTCGGAGCCCGGGTCGTCCGCGGACGTTCCCGCGAGCGGCGCCGGCGAAGTGTCGCCCGAGCAGGCAAAAAGCGGGATTGCCCTCGGTGCGACAGAGACAGAACTGACTGCGAATCCGATTGAAAATGCGGAGTCCGGCATCCAACCGAACCGCGTGTCGACCGCAGCGAGCCTCTCGAATGACGAGCCCGCTCGGTCAGAGGGGAGTGAAGAGCCCGAGGACGCTGAGGCGACAGTCGCCGCGCCGCCCATCGCGCGACCCACCATGGAGACGTCGGGCCGCCAACTGCTCGACAGCTGCGGCAATCCGTTCGTGGTGAGGGGTGTCGAACAGATCTTCGGCGAGCAGCTACCGGAAGGTAACGATTGGCTCGGGTTGGTCGAAGACATCGCCGCGAGCGGCGTCAACGCCGTGCGCATCCTAGCGGGCACGGACACGCTCAGCACGGCTGACGTAGACGCTCTGATCGGACATGTCGGCGCGCGCAACATGGTGGCCTACGTCACGCCGTACGGCAGCGAAGCGACAGAGTGGCTCGGCCATGCCGACGTCCGAGAGATGCTGGCCCGCCACGAGAAGTACATCATCATCGACGCATTCGGTGAACCCACGTTCGACGACCGCGCGCGCTTCGTGACGGATGCCACGGACACCATCCGCCGCGTGCGCGACTGGGGCTATCGCGTGCCATTGACCGTCACGGCCAACCAGTTCGGTCGCGATTTGCCGTCGCTGCTCCAGCTCGGAGCGGAGATCACCGCCGCCGATCCGCTCGACAACACGATCCTGGGTTGGCAGGCGTATTGGGGCCAGGGCGGATACTACCAGCGGACGTACGGCATGAACCTGGCCGAAGCGGCTGCCGCCGCGGCGAGCGCGCCCTTCCCCATCCAGTTCGGCCTCGATCGCGTGACGGATTTCCCCTCTGA
>JAYWEH010000307.1:0-4472 GCA_043780025.1 Deltaproteobacteria bacterium | reverse complement strand
GACGCGCTTGCCTTGCACCCAGACGCATTTCGCGGCGAATGGAACTACGAGCTGCGACCGCGGAACTTGGCAACCTAAATAGGATCAGCCGCCTAAGCAGGTCTTGGACACTTTGAAGGCACTGGAACGTGAAATCGTCACAGAGATGGCACTGCTAGAGGCGATGCTGTGATGATGCGTCGTGGGCCTTGGAAGGAAGTTCCATTGCAGAGCGCATTTTGGTTTCAGGAAGGCCCCGGCGTGCGCACCTGGCAGTTTCAAAGCGAGGGTGTAAAGCTTCTGAACGTCGCCAACATTGAAAAGTCAGGCACGCTCAACCTTTCGAAGACGCATCGGTGCTTGGACGCAAATGAGGTCGCAAAGAAGTACAGCCATTTTCTCGTCCAGGCGGGCGATTTTGTAATCGCCAGTTCAGGAATTTCCTTCGACGATGACGGCCTGTTGCGAACGCGCGGCGCTTTCGTCGAAGAGCACCATCTCCCGCTGTGCCTGAACACGAGCACCATTCGATTCAAGGCGACTGACGGGGTTTCAAGTCTCAGGTTCTTTCGCCACTGGCTCGATACCGTGGAATTCCGATCTCAAGTATCCAAGCTGGTAACAGGCACGTCACAGCAAAATTTCGGACCGACTCATCTGAAAAATATCCGCATTTCGATGCCATCCGTCGATGAACAGCAGCGCCTTGCGGAGGTGTTGGATCGGGCGGAGGCGTTGCGGACCAAGCGTCGCGCCGCCCTCGCCCAACTCGACGCACTCGTCCAGTCCATCTTCCTCGACCTCTTTGGCGACCCCGCAACCAATTCGAAGAAGTGGCCGATGTCGACCGTGGGGGAACTGGCCAACGTTCAAGGCGGCCTCCAGGTCAGCCACGCGCGTAGCAAGCTCCCTGTACAGGTTCCTTATCTGCGCGTGGGCAATGTGTACCGAAACGTGCTTGACCTGCGCGAGGTCAAACTAATGCACGTCACGCAAGCAGAGGCCGAACGCACCAAGCTTGCGAAGGACGATCTATTGATCGTGGAAGGGCATGGCAATCCAGATGAAATCGGACGTTCCTGTCTCTGGGATGGATCGATAGAGCCGTGCGTTCACCAAAACCACCTCATCCGTGCTCGCTTCGCCGCGGAACGGGTTGACCCGCTCTATGGAAGCTACTTTCTGAACTCGCAGGGTGGGAGGAAGCATTTGCTTAAGGCAGGAAGGACAACAACCGGACTGAATACAATCAGCGTGGCTGACGTGCGAGAGACCCCGATCGCCGTGCCCCCATCGGATCTTCAGCGCGACTTCGCCCGCCGCATCGCCGCCGTCGAAAAGCTAAAATCCACCATGCGCACCTCCCTCGCCGAGCTCGACGCCCTCTTCGCCTCCCTCCAACACCGCGCCTTCCGCGGCGAGCTATAGCAATGCCCCTCCCCTTCGCGCCGCGCTTCACCACCAGCCACCGCATCACGGCGGGCTTGACGGTGATCGAGCGGGCGCGAGGGTTCCTGGAGGCCGCGACGCTGTCCGAGGACTGGGTGCGCCGAATGAGTCAGCGCGCCCTGCTGGTCGAAGCGCACGCCACCACGCACATCGAAGGCACCGAGCCCACGTTGGCGCAGGCGGAACTGGTCTGGGCGGGCGAACGCGTGGAGCAAGCCCGCCCGGATGACGTGCGCGAGCTGCTCAATTACCGCGAAGCCTTCAATCTGGTCTCGGAGTACCTGGGCAGCGGCGAAGTGATCACCGAAGGCCTGATCCGCGAGATCCACAAGCGCCTGGTGGACGGCGTACGCGGAGGCGAAGGCGCTCCGGGCTGCTATCGCACCGTCCAGAACTTCGTCGTCAACAGCCAGACCCGCGCCGTCATCTACACCCCGCCACCGCCCGGAGACGTCCCCGGGCTCGTGTTGCAGCTCGTCGATTGGCTGCGCACTGAATCGAGCATCCATCCCGTCCTGGTGGCAGGCATCGCCCAATTTCAACTGGTGCACATCCACCCGTTCGTGGACGGCAACGGCCGCACCTCGCGCCTGCTGCCACACTTTGCTTGTACGCCCGCGGTTACGACTTCAAGCGCCTGTTTACGCTGAGCGAGTTCTACGATCGCGATCGGCACCTGTTTTATCGCGCGATCCAGAGCGTGCGCGAGCAAGAACTCGACCTCACCGGTTGGCTCGAGTTCTTCGTGGAAGGCCTCTCCACTCAGCTCGTTGAAGTGAAGGCTCAGGGAGAGCGCGTGATCCGTCGCGACGTCCTGGTCCAGACTCACCAGCTGATCGCCCGCCAAGCGCTGGCGCTCGAGCACTTGATGCTGGCCCCGAGCCTGGATATCCGCACGTTTGAGGGCCTCTGCCCCGGCTTTAGCCGCCGAACCTTGCAGCGCGATCTGGCCACGCTGGAAAGCAAAGGCCTGGTGCTGCACGAAGGCGAGACGAACAACCTAACCTACCGCCTCAAGGAAAAGCCCTGAGCGGGCTGCCGCCTCGGCGACCTCCCGCTAAACTTGCGACAAACTTGCGACAGGACTTGCGACACGGGGCTAAAGTGCCGTTACCATTGTGGGTTAGTCAGAGTGGGGAGCCCGCATGAGCCAGCCGCCCAGCAACTTCACCTTTCTTGGGCGCGAATGGCCCCACGTTCACGAAGCCGCGGCCCGCGCCGAGGAGCTCGCCCACAGCGACCCGCGCACCGCCTGCTTCCAGGCGCGCCGGGCGCTGGAGCTGCTCGTCAACTGGGCGTATCGGGCGGATCGCTCACTTCGCCTCCCCTACCAGGACCAGCTGAGCGCGCTGGTGCACGAACCCACGTTCAAGCTGGCGACCGGGCCCGCTGTCTTCAACAAGGCGCGCCTGATCATCACGCTGGGTAATAGCGCCGTTCACAGCCGCCCGGTGCAGCTGGCGGATGGGCTCAATGTCGTGCGCGAGCTGTTTCACGTTTGCTTCTGGTTCGCTCGCACGTACGCGCGCCTCGATACCCCACCCCCGCAGCTCGGCTTCAATGCCGGCGCGCTGCCGAAGACCAGCCCGATCCCCAAGCAGACGGCGGAGCAACTCCGCAAGTATCAGGAGGAGCTGCGAGCGCGCGATGAGAAGCTCTCCGAGCTCCTGGCCAAAGGCGCGGCCCAGGACGAAGAGCTGCAACGGTTGCGCGCGGAAGTCGCGGCCGCGAAGAAAGCGCATGCGGCCACACCCGATACGCACGACTACTCGGAGTCCGCCACCCGCGACCTGTTCATCGACGTGCTCCTGAAAGAGGCGGGCTGGGCCCTCGAGCAGCCGCGGGATCGCGAGTTCGAAGTGACGGGCATGCCGAATGCCCATGGCAAAGGCCTCGTGGACTACGTGTTGTGGGGCGACGATGGCAAGCCGCTCGGGCTGGTAGAGGCCAAACGCAGCCGCTCGTCCCCGGAGTTGGGGCAACAGCAGGCCAAGCTGTACGCCGACTGCCTGGAGCAACGCTTTGGTCAGCGCCCCATCATCTTCTACAGCAACGGCTACGACCACATGCTGTGGGATGACACGCAGCCCGGGGGGCCGCGCCCCGTGTCCGGGTTTTTCAAGAAGGCCGAGCTAGAGCTGATGATTCAGCGCCGCTCGACGCGCAAGTCGCTGGCGGACACCCCGATCAACTCCAGCATCGTGGACCGCTACTACCAGGTGCGCGCGATTCGCAAGATTGGTGAAGCCTTCGAGCGCGATGGCGAACGCAAAGCGCTGGTCGTGATGGCCACCGGTTCGGGCAAGACGCGCACCGTGATCGCCCTCTGCGACCAATTGATGCGCAGCAACTGGGTGAAGCGCGTGCTGTTCCTCGCGGACCGCATCGCGCTCGTGAATCAGGCGGTGGGCGCGTTCAAGCAGCAGCTGCCCGACTCGAGCCCGGTGAACCTGGTCACGGAGAAGGACAGCACGGGGCGTGTGTTCCTGAGCACCTATCCAACCATGATGGGCCTCATTGATGACAAGCAAGGCGACCAACGCCTCTTCGGCGCGGGCCACTTCGACTTGATCGTGATCGACGAAGCGCACCGCTCCGTGTATCAAAAATACCGCGCTATTTTCGAGTACTTCGATGCCTTGCTGGTGGGGCTCACGGCCACACCCAAGGAGGATATCGACAAGAACACCTACGGCCTGTTCGACCTCGAACGCGGGGTGCCGACCGACGCTTATGACCTCGTCGATGCGGTCAAAGACAAGTTCCTGGTGCCGGCGAAAGCCGTGTCCGTTCCGCTCAAGTTCCCGCGCGAAGGCATCACCTACGACGATCTCACCGAGGAAGAGCGCGAAGAGTGGGACGCCCAGGAGTGGACTGAGGACGGCGACGCGCCGGATCGCGTGGAGGCGGCGGCCGTCAACAAGTGGCTGTTCAACCAGGACACAGTCGACAAGGTGCTCCAGCACCTGATGACCCGTGGCCAGCGTGTCGAAGGCGGTGACCGGCTCGGCAAGACCATCATCTTTGCCAAGAATCAGCTACAC
>JAYWEH010000306.1:0-10731 GCA_043780025.1 Deltaproteobacteria bacterium | reverse complement strand
GATCGAATTCGACATCCGGTGACCACAACCCGATCCAGCTCGAAGCGGTGTCGCGGCTCAGTGGACATTCGATTGGCGCAGGGGCTCTCGGTCGTTAGAATGCCGCGATGATCGAGGTGCTGCGGCGCCGGCGCGCGTGGGTGGGGGGCCCGGCGGTGGTCTTGTCGTGTGCGGGCTTGCTGTTTGTGGCCACGGGGTGCGCCTGTGGTGACGAGCAGGGCGCTGCCCCGACCGAGAACGATGATGTCGCGACGACCGACGTTTCATCCCGGGATCCCGACGCAGACGAACCACCGCCGAACACGGGCACGGGGGGCGGGGCCTCCAGCGAAGTCGACCCCGATCTGAGGCTGGATCCTCCGCCGGAAAACGGGCGCGATCCCGTCGTGCCCGGCATATCGCCGATCGCGGGGCGCTGCAGTGAGAACAGCGATTGCGTGCCGGGGTTGGGGTGCGTCGACGTGCTCGGCATGTCCACCAATGCCGTGCACTATGTCGCGGGGGGGTACTGCTCGGTCGCCTGCGTGGGCGATGGAGATTGCGCGAGCTTTGGCGCGCGCTCCATTTGTTTCCGGGCCCTGTTCGGTGCCCCGTTGGGTTTTTGCCTCTCGACCTGCGAAGTCGGCGCGCCGGAAGGCGAGAAGTGCGGGGGCCGTACCGACCTTTTGTGTTCCGGTATTCCCGGAGCACCCGGGTACTGCGCCGTCGCTTGCGCGACGGATGCCGATTGTGGCGGCTTCGACCGCTGCGATCTGGGCAATGGCTACTGCAGGAGGGCGCTGGGCCCGGAGAGTCCGCTGAGCCCGGTGGGCAGCCTCTGTCTCCCTGACGAACCGGTGACGTGTAACGGCTTCTGCTTCCGGGATCCCGGGGAGACTGGAGTTTGCACTGGCCGCTGCCGGCTCGGTTCAGGATGCGGGGCGGGCAACGCATGCGTGCCGGCCGATCCGAACTATCGCATCGGCGACTTCGGGCTGTGTCAGCTCGGCTGCACCACGTCCGACGATTGTGTCGAAGGTGTGACGGTGTGCGCGCCCACCGGGTTCACGTCACTGCCCGGCGAGCCTCCGCGTTCATGTGTTGAAGGTCCCGCTCGAGAAAGCATTCCCAACCGGAGTCTCTCCGTCGAGCAGATGTCGCTGGCGGCGATCCCAGCGGGCGCCATCACGGTGCGCAGCTTCGGCAGCGGCGATACGGTGCACCGGCTCTCGGCGAGCGAAGCGGGCGTTTGCGTCACCGGTACGTTCGATGCCGTCGCGAGCTCCGTGGTGCTCATCTATCAGTTTGGCACGAATGACGGAGTACCTTTCGACGCCTCGGCTTTTGACGCCGTGTTGCTCGACTATGCCGGACCGGCATCGATGCTGGTGCAGGGGCAGCTCACGAGTCGGCCCGGGCTATTTTACAACGATGAGTTGGAGGGTGTCTCCTTCGCGCGCGGCCCTGGGCAGTTGCGTGTGCCATTCGACCGTTTCGCCGGCGAAGCCGGTGATCCGGCGTGGGACCCGGCACAAATCGAGGCCATTCGTCTCACCATCATCGGCGATCCGTTCGAACCGTTCGAGGCGTGCGTCAGCTCGCTCGGGTTTGGGGACTGAGGGCGCGTATATTCGGCCTCGGCACAGGCCCTGCACGCCGAAGTGTACGCCAGATCAAAGGGCAAGCAACACGCCTTGTCGCCCCTCAGGCGCGAGGATGAGCTCCGGGAAGATGCTCGAGCACCCACGGGTGCTCATGGTGATCCTGCAGGTCATCGGGTGGCGTGAAGGCCGGGTCGAGACGTGCGCGCAAGAGAGCGAGGGTTCGATGGTCACGTTGGGCGACGACTGGAATACCTGCCTCGAGCAGCAGAGCTGTCGCGACACCGACACCCCTCTGCCAGCGCCGCTCGCTGACGAGGCGGCAGCCATCCGAGATCACCTGACTGCCGCATGCCGCGCTCATGTCCGTCAGAATCGCGAGCTCCGCACGTGCCTGCTGCGCGAACGCGAGCATGGCCCGGGCCCCCTCGACCATCTTCCCGGTCAGATCACGACCGTGCTCATCGACGACCCTTGCGAGCCCGGCGATCACATCGAAGCCATCCCCTCCGTGAATATCCGGCATGGTGCGAGGTGTACCCAGCGCGTGCTGTTCGGGGCAGAACGGCAACACGCGCAACGTCGGCAAGGCGAGTAATTCATGGAACTTCACGCCGAACCCGTAGTCGCCGCCGTCCACCCCGCATCCCCACCCTGCTAGACAACCGCTCACGAGCACCCGCCAGGGCTCCTGAGCCGTCGGTTCACGAAGGCTATCGATGACCTCCTGATGGTGTGCGATGAGCATGCTGAAGCGTCCACCTCGGCCCCGTGAGAGTCAAGCAGTTCAGGCGCACTGGAAGCCCTCCTTCCGCACGCGCCGGGCGCCACGCCGAGGGTCCCCAGGATCAGCCATTGGAAGCTCCGAGCCGCTGCAGCCGCACCTCAAGCCGTTGCTATCTTGGCCTGTACGTCTTCGATCTCTGCGACGCTCCTGAAACCGATGGTGAAGCCGTCCAGGCAGTTGAGGCGGGCGGCATGGTGAATCGCGCTTTCGACGCTGTTCGATAGGTCGCCCTGGGCTAGAATCTTCATGCCGATCACACCTTTGCCCGCCGCCTTCATCTCGTCGAGCACCGAGATCACGGTCGCCGGATCCGCATCCATGTGCAGGCCCGCGGGGTTGATGCGCGCGAGATCGACATCCACCCAGGGCGTGCGCGCGGCGAGCTCTAGCGCCACGAGCGTATGGCAGGAGACACCGTGTGCGCGGATCACGCCGCGTTGCTTGGCATCGGCGAGATAGCTCATCGCGCCAGCGCACTCGCTGGTCCACGTGGCGCTCTGGCGATTGTGCAAGAGCACGATGTCGATGTAGTCGGTGTCGAGCTCGCGCAGAAAGCGATCCAGATCGGCCGCGGCCTCGCCTTCGGTGCGGGCGTGGGTCTTGGTGAGCACGACCACGTTTTGGCGCCCGACGACACGCAACGCTCGCGCCAGGTGAGCGTGTGAGCCGTATTGATCGGCGGCCTCCCAGAAGCTGATGCCGCGGTCGTAACCTCCGACCAAGAGCGACGAGAACCCGTCGAGCCCTAGCCTCGTCTGATCGGACGCGCCGTTGTCACCATGTGTGCCGCTGCCCATGGCCAAGCGCGAAATCTGAATGCCGGTACTGCCGAGCAGCACCTGATCTGCGCCGCTCATGACCGGCGGTGAAGTCGGGGCAGGCTCGAGCGGCATGAAGGGCGGCACCGCAGGTGACACAAGCGCGTCAGAGCAGCCCAGCGTGGCTGCCGCGCCCGACAGAGCAGCACCTGAGATAAAGATGCGTCGCGATAGGGGTCCGGATCGGTTCATGAGGCCTCCGCTGCCAGGATACAGCAGGCATTCCGAGCCCGCAAACGACCGTGTCGCTTCGCCACGTTCAGGCGCCGACATTGGCTCGTCCGTGCCTCCATTTACCGAATCTCGGCGTGAGAGCGTTAACTAATACGCCTGCTCACGTCTCGAGGCAAATGCGAGGCACTATTCGCAGTTCTCGGAGCGATACATGGGTGCGAGCTCGGCGATGCACGAGCGCGTGTCTGTGGCGTCGGCATTCTCTGCATCGCTCAGCGCGAGCTCGATCGTGACCCGCTGATCCTGAGCACAGCGCGCGTTCTTGATCTGGGCCGGAAACCCCGAAAACATGTGCACGGGTTCACCGTCGGCATCGTCCGCTTCGATGGGTGTGAGCTGGGCCCGCATGACGAGGCGCGAGTCGGGCTGGCCCTCCAGGCTGGTGGTCAGCACCATGTCGACAGTCGGCCCGGGAAAGCCGTAGCCGAGGAAGCTGGCCCAGACGTGGAAGCCGCCTTGCACGCCCGCGACCAGATTCAGGCGTGGCTCGCCCGAGATGGGTTCGAACTCGGCTTCGCCCGTGCCCAACACCACGCGTTGAGCGGGGGCGGCGTCCGGTGTTGCGACGCTGGAGCCGCCACCGCCATCACAGCTGCTGCAGATCAAAAGGCTCGCGGCCGCACCGAGCGCGACCGCGAGACTGCGAGGGGTCAGTCGCGCGAGCACGCTCTCGTGCGCTTGCTGGTTCGGCTCCGCACGGCCGCGAGCGCTGCACCGAGAGCGAGCCAGCCCACGCCCATGCCGCTCGAGCTGCGCTGTGGGTTCGCGATGGCACAACCGCCGCCCCCGCTGCTGGTGCTGCCGTTCGGCGACACTTCAGGGGTCGCCGGGGGTAAGTTCGGGTTGGTGCGCGGCATCGGGAAGCCCGTGGCGGGCGTCGAAGGTTCATCGATCTGGCCGGGCTCCGGCATCGGCAACGCATCGCTCAGGACCACTTCGCGCCCGCCCGGCAGCTCCGGAGGCAGCGGATCGAGGCGGCCTTGGTAGAACGCTGCAGGCACGAGCTCCGGCGGTTCGACGCAGCTCGTGACGCGCGTGCCATCCATGCCGAAGCTGCCGACGGCCACGAAGCCCTGGTCGCACACGCATGTGGGCGTCATGTTGACCGAGATGCATTGACCGTTGCCGCCGCAGCTGAAGGTCGCGCACGGATCGGGCAGGGCCTCCGCGCCGTTGTCGTTGGCGCCCGGGTTCAGGAATGACATGCGCCCGTCCTGGCAGATGATGTTGGCCGTTATGCCGTCGGGGGCGAAGGTGGTGCGCGCCGTAGCACCGGGCAAACACGCGCAACCCGCGACGCGCGCGTCCGCGTCCGTGTTCGCGGGCGTCGCGGCGCCCATGCTGGCCACCGGCACGGGGCGGCACAGGCCTGCCGAGCCGCAGGTGGTGAAGTCGCACGGATCCATCGGAGGCGGTGTCTGCGCACATTGATCGACTCCGTCGACGATGCGGGACAGCTGGTGCTCTCGCGGGACGTCAGCCTGCGTCGTCTGCCCGAACACGGGGTCGCTGACCATCTCTTCGGCGGAGACGCGAGTGTAGAGCCGCGTCATGTACGGGTACGAGTCGAGCACCTCGAGCAGGGCTCGGGCGGCAGCGCGATCGTCTTCGGTCTGGAAATTGTCGTTCAGCACCTGTTGCCGCACCTGTTCGGCATACGGCGCTGAGCTGCCGGCAGACTCGGTGACCCAGCCCTGGCCGCCGGCGGCGTCGACACCCTGAGCGACCAGCGTGGCCCAGTTGGTGGAGACGTCGAAGCTGTTGAGGAAGGGATTGAAGCGGATCTTTTCGTCGGCGATCTGCACGTTGGCCCAGTTCTTACCCTCGTAGCGCTGCGCCCCGAGCACGAACACCACGATGGACATCTCCGGCTCCGCGGCGAGCGCCGTCATGCGCAAGGGCACGCTGGGCGCGGTGCCGGGCAACGTGAAGCGAAACGGGCTCAGGTTCGTGACGTCGGCCGTGTCATTGAGCTTGAGCGCCAGAAAATTGAGACCTTCGGCCGTGTAGCGCTCGATGTAGGGCTCCATCGCCGGCGTGATGCGGTAGTCCTCGGCGATGAGCCAGTCGATCAGTGCCTGCGGATCGCTCGAGCCGATCACGGCCACGCTGTATTCGCCGACCTCGGCACGCACGTAGACGTCGACGGGCGGTCCGCCATCTTCGTCGACCGACTCCGGACCTGCGGAGCTCGGTTGCGGGAAGTTGCGATACAGGTTCTGGAAACACTCCGGATCGTCCGGCAAGTTGAACGCGGGCCCGCTCGCCGCGTCCAGCGCGTTGAGCGCACGCTGAGAGAACACGGCCAGGCTATTGGGATCCGGCAGCGCGCTGAGCGGCAATACCCAGGCGAAGTCTTCGGCCTTGCCGCTGAAGGAGATCTGCGTGGTCATCGTGACGGAGTCAGAGCCCACTTCGAACAGAATGCGTTCGGCGGTCTGATCGACGGGCTGCCGTCCGCAGAAGAAGCCGCCACAGGCGAGCGCGTCTTCAGACCAGGTGGACAGGCCGAGCGCGCTGAGCATGGCCAAGGCAGCGCCGAGCTGCCGGATACGTGGATTGGATAAAGGGTTCGCCATGATTCTGCTCCTCGGGCTGACGCCGTCGCGGCTGGGTTGGTTGCTGCCAGGCTCGCCCGGTGACCAGCGCCAAGCGCTGGCAAAGCATACTTCGTACCGCGCCGCGCCCGCTCGGCGCGCCCCACCCAACTGGCAGACTTCCATTGTGAAACGCTGGATCGCCGGGGGCTAGCCCTAGCGGCTCAGGCTGTGCCAGGGGGGCCAATCTCGGACAGCGCTGTCGCGGATTGGAACAAGCCAGGGCGGCCTGCCCCCTCCTGGCATTCAAAACTCGGCGGGGTCGGTGTAGGTGCCGAACACTTCGCGCAAGACGTCGCAGATCTCCTGCTGCGTCGCGTAAGCGCGGGCGGCGTCGATGATCGGGGGCATCAGGTTGGTGTTGCCCTGTGCCGCCGCCTTCACGGCAGCGAGCGCCGCTGCGACCGCCTGGGCGTTACGCGTGGCCTTCACTCGCTTCAAGTTTTCCACCTGCCGGCGTTCGAGCTCCGGATCCACTCGCAACGTGGGGATCGACGCGGCGTCCGAGCCCTGAGTGTAGCTGTTCACTCCCACCACGGTGCGTTCGCCGCGGTTGAGCGCTTGCTCGAACTCATAGCTCGCTCGTGCGATTTCGCGCTGCGGGTAGCCCCGCTCGATGGCTGTGAGCATGCCGCCCATCTGGTCGATGCGCTCGATGTATTCGCGCGCCTGCCGCTCGAGCTCGTTCGTCAGCCATTCGACGTGGTAGCTGCCGCCGAGCGGGTCGATCACGCTGGCCGCGCCGCTCTCTTCCGCGATCAGCTGCTGCGTGCGCAGCGCGATCGTGACGGCTTCTTCGGTGGGCAAGGCGTAGGTTTCGTCGAGCGAGTTGGTGTGCAGCGACTGGGTACCGCCGAGCACCGCGGCGAGCGCCTGCAGGGCCACGCGCGCGACGTTGTTATACGGTTGCTGCGCCGTCAGGCTGACACCGGCGGTCTGGGCGTGCGTGCGCAGCTTCATGCTGGCGGGCAAACGCGCCCCGAAGCGCTCCTTCATGATCCGAGCCCACAGGCGGCGTGCGGCCCGGAACTTGGCGATCTCCTCGAAGAAATCGTTGTGCACGTCGAAGAAGAAGCTGAGCCGTGGCGCGAACGCGTCCACGTCGAGGCCGCGCTCGAGGGCCGCCTGCACATAGGCGATACCGTTGGCGATCGTAAACGCGAGCTCCTGCGCCGCGGTCGAACCGGCTTCGCGGATGTGGTAACCGCTGATGGAAATCGTGTTGTAGCGAGGCACCTCGTGCGTGCAAAACTCGACCATGTCCGTGACCAGGCGCATGGCGGGCCGCGGCGGCACGAGCCAGGCATGCTGGGCAATGAACTCCTTCAGGCAGTCGTTCTGCACCGTGCCGCCAATGGCGCTCCGCGGAATGCCGCGCTGGTCCGCGAGCGCGATGTAGAACGCGAGCAGCACGATCGCCGGGCCGTTGATGGTCATCGACGTGGTGATGCGGTCGAGGGGGATGCCCTCGAACAGGCTATCCATGTCGTGGAGCGTGTCGACGGCGACCCCGCACAGGCCGACCTCGCCGAGCGCGCGCGGCGAATCGGAATCGTAGCCCATCAGGGTCGGGAAATCGAAGGCCGTCGACAGCCCCGTCTGGCCTTGCTCCACCAGGTAGCGGAAGCGACGGTTGGTCTCGGCGGGCGTGCCGTAGCCCGCGAACATGCGCATGGTCCAGAGCCGCCCGCGATACATGGTGGGCTGCACGCCGCGCGTGAATGGATACTGCCCGGGCAGCCCGAGATCGCGCGTGTAGTCGAGGTCGAGGTCGGCAGGTGTGACCAGATCGGGGATGTCGATACCGCTCCAGGTCGAGAAACGCGGCTTGCGTGGGGGCTGTTGCCGCGTGGCGGCCGCGACGTCGTGCTTGCGCCAATCCGCGACGGCCTGCCTCAGCGCCGCGAGGCTCTGAGCGTCTCCGAGCGGCACCTCGCCTTGCGCATCGTCTTCCGGGCTCACCTCTCGCGCTGTCATCGAGCCACACCAGTAACTTGACACCGCCGACCGCCGCCTGCACAGCTGAGAACCGAAACGACTCTTTCGGACGGCACGATCATTCCGAACAGCATAACAGCTCGGCTGTGCGACGCTCGTTTTCGCGCTTTCTTGTTGGCTCTCGGGCTCACGGCATGCGGCGCTGGCGCGGCGATTCACCCGCCCACCGAGGTCGCTGCCGTCACGCCGGGCTCTGCCCCGATCCCGCTTGTCGACGTGCCTGCCGCTCAGCGGGCGACGTCCGTGCAGGAGGTCGAGGCGGGAGCCATCGGCACGCCCCATCCCGTGCTGCTGCGCGCAGCGGCGGCGGACGGAGGATGGGCCGTGTTGTGTCAGGCGCGCACTGACACGGACGGGGATGGCCGGGTCTCGGTCGAAGTGGCGGCCCGGGGGACGTTGAGTCGGGACAGGCTCGACACGTATCTCGTGGAGGGCAGCGGGGCGGGGGAGCCCATCGATACGTTCGTCGGCGCCGATCCGCGTGGCCGCTATTTGGTGTTCGAGCGCGCTGGGCGTTTGATCTTGCGCGACAGCTGGGAGCGCCTGGAAACGGACCTCAGTGAATCGGGCGCGCTCGTGGGCACTGACAAGGCCTCTTTCCTGCCGCATCGGGCGGCGGCCTTCAGCTCCGACGGCCGCCGCCTGTTGTATCTGCGCCGCCGCGGGCAACGCGACTGGGTCGTGGTGCGCGAGCTCGACGGTGGGCTGGAGAGTGTCATCGATCCAGGCGATGGCCTGTTGGTTCGGGCCGAGTTCGACGCGACGGGGGAGTGGCTGCTCCTGCGCGTCGTGGATGCCGACACGAACGCGGACGGCCGCTGGGAGTGGCCACACGGCAAACCGGGTCCGAGCGAGCCGGGCTGCGTGTCGCCGATCCCGCATTTTCGCGTGCCGCCGGCGCCGCCCGACAAGCCCGGTGTGCGCGTGACGCGCGTGAGCGGTGGCCCGGTGCGCGCGGTGCGCGGCTTCGTGACGTCGTTCGGAGCGGGCGGCGTGCTCCGGCGCAGCGAGGATCGCGCGTTGTTCTTCGATCCGGTGGGGGCAGAGAGCGAGCTCTGGTCGCCCAGCATGTGTGACGGCCGCCTGTTGCACGCCGATCCGGTGCGCGGGTTGTTGGTCGTCGCGTGCGCGACGGAAGAAGGGCCGCGTGAAGTCGAGCTCGTGGCACGGCGCTCGCGCCAGAAGTTGAACCTACTCGTGGGAGCTTTCGAGATCGACAACGTGTTCGGCGGCTCGCCGCGCCTGCTCCCGCTGTATGTCTACCCGGGGCCTGACACGCGGCTGCTCGATCTCGAGAGCGGTCAATTGATCGCGCTCGAGCGCCGCGATCGCGTCATCGCCAGCCACGGCTCGAACGTACTGATCCGTCGCAGCGAGCGGTTATATTGGGGGGACGCGCACGCGCCGCTGGAGCTATTGGGCGCGTTCGAGCCGCTGGCGCCGCTGGTGCACCAAGCCCCGCTGGTGTTCGCGGCGCCCTGGGTGGTCGATCTCGCCGAACGGCGCCTGCTCGGGCGCGTCAACGGGGAAGGCCTGGCCTTGTCGAGCCGGGGCGCGGTGCTGGTTGCCAGTCAACCCGGCGAATCGAACAGCCTCCCCATGGGCCCGCTGCGCTGGGCACTGCCGAGCCCAACTGCGCAATAGGGCCTGCGTCAGCCGCGCTGGCGAGTAGCCAGGGCCAGCGACTCCAATACGGGCAGGGTCTCGTCCCAACCGAGGCAGGCGTCCGTGATGCTCTGGCCTCTGATGAGCTCGGAGCGCGGCCGCACCTTTTGGTTGCCGGCGACGAGAAAGCTCTCCAGCATCACGCCGCTCACCTGGCGGCTGCCGCCAGCGATTTGCGCCGCCAGATCGGCTGCCACCCTGGGCTGCATCCGGTGGTCCTTGCCGCTGTTGGCGTGGCTGCAGTCGACCATCAAGCCGTTGTCGATGCCGGCTGCGCGTAGCGCGCTCACCGCCTGCCCGACGCTCTGGGCGTCGTAGTTCGGCGTGCCGCCGCCGCGCAGGATCAGATGCGTGTGTTCGTTGCCGCGTGTCTCCACGATCGCGGCCAGGCCCTGCTTGGTCACGCTCAAGAACTGGTGCGGATAACGGCTGGCCCCGATCGCGTCGACGGCCACGCTCACCGAGCCGCCCGTGCCGTTCTTGAACCCGACCGGCATCGACAGGCCGCTCGCCAGCTCCCGGTGCACCTGGCTCTCTGAGGTCCGCGCGCCAATCGCCCCCCAACACACCAGGTCCGCCATGAACTGCGGCGTGATCGGATCGAGGAACTCCATGCCCGTCGGCAACCCCGCTTTCAGTACGTCGATCAAGAACTGGCGCGCCAAGCGCAAGCCGCGATTGATGGCGAAGCTGCCGTCCAGATCGGGGTCGTTGATCAGGCCCTTCCAACCGATGGTGGTGCGGGGTTTCTCGAAGTAGGTCCGCATCACGATCAGGAGATCATCGGCGTAGTGCCGGGCCGCGCTGGCGAGCCTGCCCGCGTATTCGAGGGCCGCCTCTGGATCGTGAATCGAGCACGGGCCCACCACCACGAGCAGCCGGCGATCCGTGCCAGTCACCACCGCACCGACCTCTTTGCGGCGCTGATTGACCAGCGCCGCTTCGGCGGCCCCGAGCGGCAATTCCTCGATCAGAATTGCCGGCGGGATCAGCGGCCGCAGCCGCGTGATGCGGATGTCGTCGGTGCTGGGATCCATGGCTCTCCCGCGCGC
>JAYWEH010000305.1:0-4517 GCA_043780025.1 Deltaproteobacteria bacterium | reverse complement strand
ACCTGTCTGCCGGCGGCCCAAGGGGGGTGGGTCGCGGGGGTCGACGGCATCGACGAGGACGCGGCCGAGCGCCGCTTCTTCTCTTTCGCGTGGCCTGCGCCCGGCTCCGGCTTCGAACGCTGGTTTTTCATCGATGAGCGGGACGCCATTCTGACCGGCAGCCTCGAGCATCGAAATGCAGCGTTGGATCCGCACACGCCGAGTTGTGACGCCGTGTGGGCCGCGACCCAGAGCGGTACCTGGATCCCATGGCGCGGCAAAAAGGCGCGCGCCGCCGCGGAATCCAGCGGCGATCGCTAGATTGGGTGGACCGCTTCCGTTTAGCCAGGGTTGCGTTTGTGGGGGACGCAGCTAAATCGAAGGCTTGAAGAAGGACTGGGTCGACACGCTCGAGGAGCGCGTGCAAGGCGTCAAGCGCCGCATCGAGGAGACCGCGCGGCGGGTCGCCGACGTACGCCCTGCCCCAGCCAAGGGGCCAAAGCGCCCCCCGGAGCCAAACGCAATGCAGGCGACCCAGACCGGGCTACCGGCGACCCAGGAGCAACTGCCCGTGGTGGCGCGCATGGTGGTCGAAATACGTTCCGATGGGACGCGTACCGTGGCACGAGGCGCGCTGGAAGACGTCGTGACCGGTGAACGTGTTCAATTGGAGGCGAGCGGGTCGAGCCCGGTGCAGCTCGCCGCGTCCCTCGCCAGCAGCTTGCTGTCGACGCCGTATCATCTCGGGCGCGCCGCGGGCGCGTTCATGCGCGGGCGCCTCGGTCGAGGCGGCGGCAAGACCTGATGAACGCTGTGGAGATCGAGGAGTGCGCGGAGCTTCCCGCGCGGCCGGGGGAGTTCGCCCCCGTGCCGATCGGGCCCATCTCGGTCTGGCCTCCGGTGGTGCTCGCGCCCATGGCGGGCGTGACCAACTACCCGTTCCGGCGCCTGTGCCGTTCGTTTGGCGCGGGCCTGTACGTGAGCGAGATGATCACCGCGCGCGCGCTCGTGGAGCAGCAGTCGCGCTCACTCAAGCTCGCTGATTTTGGTCCCGAGGAAACGCCCCGCAGCCTGCAGATCTACGGCGTCGATCCGCACTACGTGGGCGAAGCGGTGCGGCGCCTGGTCGACGAAGGCAAGGTCGATCACATCGACATGAATTTTGGCTGCCCCGTGCGCAAGGTGACGCGCAAAGGGGGCGGCGCGGCGGTGCCGGCGCGGCCCAGGTTGCTCGCTCGCATCGTGCGAGCGGCGGTGAAGGCGGCGGGCAAGGTGCCGGTGACGCTGAAGTTCCGCATGGGCATCAACGACGGGCTGCGCACCGATGCCAACGCCGGACAGGTGGCACAAGACGAAGGTTGCGTGGCGGTAGGGTTGCACGCGCGCACCGCGGCACAGCTGTATGACGGGGCTGCGAACTGGAATGCCATCGGCGAGCTCAAACGACAATTGAGCATCCCCGTGCTCGGCAATGGCGACATCTGGGAGGCGGCGGACGCCCTGAAGATGATGCGCCAGACCGGCTGTGACGGGGTCATCGTGGGCCGCGGTTGCCTCGGCCGCCCGTGGCTATTTCGCGAGCTCGCCGACGTGTTCGACGGCAAGCCCGCGCGCCCGCCGCCGGTGCTCGGCGCGGTGATCGACGTGATGCTCGAACACGCGCGCTGGACCGCGGAGTGGTTCGGCGAGCCGCAGGCCATGCGGGCGTTTCGCCGCCAGGCGGCCTGGTACACAAAGGGCTTCAAGGGCAGCGCGAGGCTGCGCCAAGAGCTCACCCACGTCTCGAGCCTCGCGGACTTGGCCAGCGCCGTCGGCTCGGTCGATCGCGCCGAGCCGTTTCCGCGATCGGCGTTGCGCGTGTCGCGGGGCAAGCACTCCGGCACCCAGATCGTGAGCCTGCCCGAAGGGTTCCTCGATCACCTCGACGACGACAGTGTGCCCGAAGGTGCGGACGACTCGGGCGAAGACGGCGGTTAAGACACTCGCTTCTAGTCCCGGATGAGGACGATCGCGCGATGTGTCTCAAAGCATGGCGTTGGCTGCCGTTCCGTGACCCGAGGCCAGAGCCTCACCAGAACCCGATTCGGGTCACGGAGTGACGCCATCATGAGTATCCGCCGACACACACGAGTGCTTTCTGTAATCCTGCTGCCCCTGTCAGCGCTAAACTGCGGAGAGGGTTCACTCACCGAAGGCGTGACTCGCGCTTTCGACGTGGCGGAGGACGAATGCGTGTCGTCACCAGACGAGCTCACTACCGCGCCGGGTGCGCCGTGCGAGTTCGATCAAGGCGCGCTCACGCAGACCTGCGTGCGCTCGGCCCTGGGCCGCGAGGTCGTCGAAACCAGCCGCTTCGCGAGCATCGAGGACTACGTCGAGGCTTCCGCACAGCTCGGCAAGCTCACGAGCCTGGAGCAGACCCATGTCGAAGAGGGCGTGCCGGTTCGCACCGCGCTCTCATATGACGAGATCGGCCGGCTCACGCGCAGCGTCGAGCGCGCGGAGGGCGGCCTCATCGTGCACAAATTCTCCGAATACGACGCGCAGGATCGCCCGCTGCGCGCCATCCTCACGGGGGGCGGCCTCGCGGAGCAGGCCTGCGCTGGCTACTCGATTTCGTTCGACTACGCCGACGAAGCCGGCGTCATCGCCCGGCACATTCAGCCGCTGAGCGCCGACTGCGAAGGCGAAGAGCGCACCGAGTTCGGTTATTCGACGCTGCCTTCAGGCGTCGAGCACCAGCTCTGCCCCTGAGCCGCGAGCTCGGTCGCTGAGTCGGTAAGCGCGCCGACGTCGGGATCTGCTGGACGAGCGGCGCCTCGAGCACGAAAACTCCGAGTTCGTGACAGAGCTCATCGCGGCGCGTGCTCTCTCTGGACGCCCGCTCACGTTTGCTCATCGCGGCGGCGCGGCGCTTTGGCCCGAAAACACCCTCCCGGCGTTTGCCGGCGCGGTCGAGCTCGGCGTGAGCCACATCGAGACGGATCTGCGCGTGACGCGCGACCAAGCGCTCGTGCTCTTCCACGACGCGCGCGTCGAACGCACCACCAACGGCACGGGCTTCGTCGCCGAGCTCACGCTCGAGCAGCTCAAGGCGCTGGACGCGGGCTATCACTTTTCGCCCGCCGCAGGTGGGCACCCGGCCCGCGGCCGCGGCATTCAGGTGCCCACGTTCGAGGAGCTGGTCGCGCTCGCCCCCCGCGCGCGCTTCAACGTCGAGATCAAGGAAAGCGGGCCGGACACGGCGCCGCTGCCGCAGCTGCTCTGGGATTTCATCCAGCGCCACGAGCTACAGGACAGGATCGTGGTCGCGGCCGAAAAGCACCCGCTAATCCAACGGTTTCGGCGCCTCAGCTCGGGTCGCGTGGCGACTTCGGCGAGCCGCCGGGAGTGTCTGAAGTTTTGGTTGGCCAGCAGGCTGGGACTTGCCAGAGCCCTAAACTGTCCTTATCAAGCCCTACAGGTGCCGGTTTCAGTCGGGAGCATGCGCTTCCTGACTCCGCGCCTGCTCGATGCTGCCCGTCAGCGGGGTATCGCCGTGCACGTCTGGACCATCGATGACGTGACGGAAATGCAACGACTGCTCGGCATGGACGTGGATGGGTTGATGTCGGATCGCCCCGATCGTCTAATGCAAGTGGTGGGCGCTGCGTCGGGCGAGCAACTCCGCAAAGAACCGAGGTGAGTCCTTTGACCAAGCCTGACAAGGAACCCACGAAGAGCGGGAACATCGCCCAGCAAATCTTCGAGGACTTGCAGCGCCAGATCCTGGGCGGGAAGCTGGGCGCCGGCGAGCGTTTGCTGGGCGAGCGTGAGCTCGCTGCGAAGTACGGGACCAATCGCAATACGCTGCGAGAAGCGGTGCGCAAGCTCGAGCAAGCGCGCCTGGTTTCAGTGCGCCACGGCCGCGGCGTCACGGTGGCGGATTTTCGGCGCACCGGCACGCCCGAGCTGCTCTCTCCCTATCTGCAATCCGGGCCCGATCTGACCGAGGTCGCCGAGATCATCGGTGACGTGCTCGAGCCGCGCATCCTGCTGCTCGAATACGCGGCTCGTTTGGCGGTGCGCCGCGCGGAGCCGTCGGATATCGAACGCCTGAGCGACATCGGAGACCTGCTGATAACGGCGTTTGACGCGGGCGATGCGGCGGTGGTGGCGCGCGGTTTCCAGCGCTGGCTCGACGTGATGGTGGAGGCGGGGCACTCGGTGTCGGTGCGCTGGATCGCCAACTCGCTGTTCGAAGCGTTGCGCGACACGCTGGAGCGGTTTCCCAACCTGTGGGTGCTCGAACCCACATTTCCCAACTATTTGACCGGCCTCGTCGATGCGCTGCGCACGGGCAACGAGGAGGCCGCGGCCAGCATCACGCGCGCCTATTATGAACGCGTCGATCGGCAGTTGATGGCCTTGTTGCACGCGTTGTCGGGTGCAGAGGCGTCGGCTGCGGCGGCGCAGCAGAAACGCATTGAATCCGCGCTGGCCACCGCCGTCGCTGCCAAGAACGACGAAGCTTCTGCCGACGCGCAAGCGGCATTGAA
>JAYWEH010000304.1:0-10755 GCA_043780025.1 Deltaproteobacteria bacterium | reverse complement strand
CACGTCGGGAGCGGTGCCGGTGAAGGGACGCGGGTGCCAGAGGAGCTGCGCGAGGCTGGTGTCGTATTCGGCGCTGATCGCGAACAGCTGTCCGGTGCCGTTGGCATTCAACAATGGGGTCTCGGTGTCGATCCCCGTGCATGGCACGGGGCCGGTCATCGACCCGGGTTCCGGCGCGCAGAAGCCGCTCTCGGGGCCCACGTTGCCGAAGTAGTCGCGCGTGATGTCGGCGCCGCCTTTGGTCCAGTCGAGCCCCCACCAGACGGACTCGTGGAGGTGGGTCGCGTCCTCGAGATCCCAGAGGCCGAAGCTCACGCCGAGCTGGCCGAAAGGCGTACCCATGTAACGCGTCTCCAGGATGTACACGTCCATCCTGCCGTCGCGTGGGGCTGCGATATAGCGACGTTCGTCGAAGCCGACGGCGCGCGCGTAGTGGAAGCGCGCCGTGTATTGGCCCTGATACACGAAGCCGAAGTGCGCGTGCGCCACCATCGAGTTGATGCCCGTCTCGATCCAGCCCGTGTAGGCGCCGCGCACGAAGTCTTCGGGCACGCCCGGCACGGCCTGAAAACCAAGCCGCAGATCGAAGACCAGGCTGTCGCCGTACGGGTGTTGTGCGTTGGCCGAGATGCCGTAGCCGCGTGTGGCGAGCAGAGGCCCAAACAGGCCCCAGCCCCATTGCCCGGGCCCGGCGAAATTCTCGGTGAAACCACCGACGCGCATCGTCAGCTGCAGCGGACCGATCGGTTGCGGCGTGATCGCGAGATAGGCTTGGCCGAGAGACGGTCCGTTGGGCGCGCTGTAGAAGCCCTGGCGCTCCTTGCCGCTGGCGTTGAACGTCGCGTTGATGAAGCCGCTGACGGTCGAGTTGCCGTATTGCATGTTCAGCGAGCCGCTAGTGTTGCCGCCGACGGGCTGCCGCCCTTCGCTCACCGCTGGCACGTGCAGCGGCGTTGACACCTGGTTCGGGCCTCCTAGCTCTGGCGCCCTGCCGATACCCACGGACTCCCAAGCGGTGATGCTGCCGCCGAGGCTGAAGGCCCAGGCGTCCTTTTTGACGGGTGCGCCGAACGACGGGGCTCGGCCGCCCGCGGCGGGCCCTTCGCTGGGCGCTTCAGGAGACAAGCCGGGGCCGAGTGGGCGCGGAGATCCGGGCAACACGGCGACAGCGGGCGGCATCGGCGCCGCGGCGTCTTGGGCCCGCGCAGGCGCGCTCGTCAGCCCGAGCGAGAGCAGCGCAGTAAACAACGCGCAGCGGGCCTGGTGGTGGGCTCTGCAAAGCGTCGCCCGTCGCGCGCGCTCCGGAAGCTTCATTTCACTCGGGTGGCGTCGCGGCATGAGAGAGGCTCAACAGACCGTGGCAAAAGCGACCCGAGCCTGTCTTCTCTTTCCTGCCCACACTGTACGACGAAGCCTCTCACAGTCTGCGCTGGTGCGAACTACTCCGCCCGAATCGGCACGGTCCCCGCGTTGTCCGGCGAAATCTCCGCCGCGACTGGGCTGCCGTGCGCGATCAATATGAAGTTCACGAGCGCCCAATAGTCCTCCGCACCGAGCACGGCGGCATCCGCGGATCTCACCATGGTTAGATGCTTGGTCAAATAGTCGTGTAGGTCGAGCGCCGACACGAACTCTTTTCGCGACGCCGCGCCAGGCACTCTGAGCTGCGCTTGACGCTGCAGCACCTGCGGATCTTGGAACTGCTGGGCGCCTGTGTTGTCGCGCGGGTAGCGCGGCAGGGCATTGGCACCGATGATACCCGGCGCGACTGCCAGGCCTTCGCCACGCGGCCCGTGACAGCGCGCGCAAGCGTTTGCGAAGACCGAGGCGCCGTGTGTTGCGCGGCTCTTGGCCTGGGCGAGGGTCGCGTCACTGGCTCCCGGCGCCGTCGCCGAGCAGGCGACGAGTGCGGCGCTGCCGAGCAGCAACGCTGCGGGTCTGAGTGCCGAGAAGGTTCGAACGAGTGATGAGGTGAAGGTCGACACCGCGTGTTCGCTACCCGATTTTGCGCTTGCTGTCGACCCTGCCTTAGTGGCTGTCGTTTGGCATGCCGTAAAGAATGCCGCGACCGCCGGTGCCGAGGTACACGCGCCCGTAGACTCGCGGATCGCCCTCCACCAGATTCACTGATCCGAACTGGTGCGCGTCGTCGTTGATGCGGGCCCAGCTGCGGCCAATGTCGTCCGAACGATAGAAGCCCTTCTTCTGACCGACGAGGCCGGAGAGGTACAGGGCAGGGTAGGAGTGCCCGGGCGCGGCCTTGCCCAGGCCGAGGCCGTAGCCCTCGCTCACGCTGCTCACGTGTTCGACGGTCTTGCCTGCGTCCGTGGACCGATACAGCTCCTTGCCCGTCGTAATCCAGATGTGCCCCTCGAAACCCGGCACGGCGTTGATCGAAGCACTGCCGAGCTGGTAGTCGGCGAGCCCCGGTAGACCCGTGTAAGTGACCGCGAAGCTCTTGGCGCCGTCCCGGCTCACGTAGACGCCGCCTTGTTGCGCGTCGTAGATGTAGAGCAAATTCGGGTTCTCGCGATCGGCCGCCGGCTGCAGGTCCATGCTGGTCCAATCGGGTAGCTTCGAGCCCTCGCGCACGCCCGTCACGGCCGCCCAGGTAGCCCCGCGATCACGCGAGTACATGGGTACCTTTGTCTTGATCGACCACACGATGCTGCCGCCGTCGCTCGACACCGCGAGGGCGCCACCCGTGGCGCTACCGGGCGGCTCTTTGGGGAACGCTGTCCAGCTCGAGCCGCCGTCGGTCGAATACGCGCCGTGCGGATCTTCTCCCCAGACGCGTCCGGCTCGCACCACGAAGCTCGGCTGCTTTTCCGCAAAGTCGAGGCCGGTGGTGCCGTTGCAGCTCGGCTTCGAGTGTGCGCCTTTGGCAGGAGCCTTGTCCAACTCGTCGTGGCGAAAGCCGCAAATGTCGCCGACACCGCTGATCAGAGGTGCGCCAACGGGCGGGCTCACCAGGATGCTCACTGCGGTTTCCTCGAGCCCCTTGTTGGTGAAGCGCCAATCCACGGGCTGCCCGTCGCTGCGGCCGAGGTTGTCCGTCATGAACACGCCGGTACCGCCCACCACGGTCGCGCGATCAGCGTTGAAGGGGTCGAGGTCGACGTCCCCGGTCCAGTGGGTGATGCTGGCCTTCTCCTTGCCGTGGAGCAGGTACGTCGCACCTTCGGAGTGCCAGTTGCCGGTCTGGCCCAGCTTCTGCCAGGTCTTGCCGCCGTCCGT
This sequence comes from Deltaproteobacteria bacterium, assembly GCA_043780025.1. Lineage (GTDB taxonomy): Bacteria > Myxococcota_A > Polyangia > Polyangiales > Polyangiaceae > SZUA-265. Next base: position 7,518 of record JAYWEH010000304.1, on the reverse strand, counting down.
GGTGCGAAACACTTCGTCCTTGTTAGTCCAGCGATCGATACTGGAACAGATCACATGGCCCGCACGGCGCGGGTCTGCTGACAAGCCGCCGTAGCCGAACTTATCCGCTGCGCTCGGCTTCAGCGGCGTGACGTCCGTCCATTTGCTGCTGCTCGGAGTGAACGAGAACACGGCCCCGTCCGTCACGTCGCTCGGACCCGGCTGATTGCCGTAGGATACAAACAGCGTGCCCGCCGCATCGAAATCGAGATGGCTCGGCACGAAGCCCGTCGGCTGCTCTAGCACCGGTTTCCACGTGGCGCCTCCGTCCTGGCTGCGGAACAGGCTCTTCTCGCGGTTGGAAGCGGCCACGTAGATCACCTTGGACGGTCCGGCGGCTCCAGCTTTCGCGGGCGCAAACACCACGATCGGCAAGCCCACGCCTCCGGTGTCCCCCGCATCGGGAAAGCTCTCCACCTGCTTCCAGTTGGCGGCGCCGTCTTCGCTCTTCCAGAGCCCGTTCTTGCGCGAGCCAAAGTAGACGATGTTGGGCGAGCCCGGGTCCACCGCGAGACGCTCGCCATTGGAGCGACCGTTCTCGTTGCCGCCCATCTTGAACGCAACCGGCGTGGTCTGCCACGTCTTGCCGCGGTCACTTGAACGCATGAAGGCGCCGGTGCCGGCCCAATCTTGGGTGTACGTGCCGACGGCGAGGTAGACCTTCTCGGGATCTTTCGGATCGATCGCCAGGCTCTCCACACCCATGAAATTGGATTCGTCCCGGTTGAGCCCGTCGGTGATCGGGATCCAGCTCTGGTCTTGCTTGTCCCAGCGGTATGCGCCGCCGATGTCCGTGCGCGCGTAGACCAGATCCTGCTCCAGTTCGCTGAAGATGACCCCTGTGACGAAGCCACCGCCCAGGATGGGGACGTTCTTCCAGACGTAGGGCGTGCCGGCCGCGTGCGTTTCCGTGCCGGGATCGGAGGCGGCTTCGCCCTCGGGCGAAGTGCCGCTCGGTGATTCGGCACCTCCGCCCGGCTGCAAACACGCAGACGAAATCAACGCCGGCAACGAGCACCAGATCCTGCGCATCGACATGTCACCGTCCATGGCACAGCACCCCGATGACTTCAATCGGCTGGGGTTGCGCTCTGGGATCGATAGAGCCAGCGCAACGCGTGTCATCGCGAATCCTGCTGCCAGGTCTCAGTTCTGCCATGCCCCGGTGTGGAGTTGGTGTACAAGCATCAGGCGTGACTCCAGCGTATCTGTCACTATCCATCCGCGTGCCCGTTCGCGAGGTCTCGTGGCTGACGGCGCGTTTGCATGAGCTGGGGTTCGATGCGTTCGAAGAGCGCTCCCTCGCCGGTGGCCGTTGTCTGGTGATCTACGATCACAGCGCGGCAGTGCTGGAACGAGTGCAGCGTGAGCTCGCGTTCTGCGCGCGTGAAAGGGAGCCTGAACTTCGGCTACAGTTCGAGTTGTCCGAGCCCGATCCATCGTGGAGCTCGAAGTGGACGGAACACCTCGTGCCCGTGCAGCTCACCGCTACGCTCTCGCTCATTCCGAGCGCCGCTCCCGCTGAGCTGGAGCCGGGTAACCTGTACCTGGCTCCCGCCTTCGCCTTCGGATTTGGGGAACACGCGTCGACGCGTTTGATCGCGAGTTGGCTCGAAGGCTACTGCCGAGCCAGCCCCGGCGCGTCGGTTCTCGACGTGGGCAGCGGCACGGGCGTGCTCAGTTTGGTGGCCAAGCGCAATGGCGCGGGGCGCGTGCTCGGGCTCGACACTTCGGAAGCCGCCCTCGAGGCAGCTCGGAGCAATGCGCTGTCCAATCGTATCAGCGGCGTGGAGTTTGCCTCGGTGCCGCTCGCGGAAATCGCTGAACGGTTCGACTGCGTCGTGGCCAACATCGAAGCGCCCGTGCTCAGCGCGCTCGGCGCCGCGTTGTGTGAAAAGCTGAACCCCGCCGGTGCTCTCGCGCTCACGGGGTTCATTGCCGAACAAGTGGCGCCGCTTCAGCGCTGCTTTGGGGAGCTAGGCCTCGCGCTCGAGTGCGCCGAGCGCGAGGGTGACTGGTGCCTACTGGTCAAGGGCAAACGCCAGCCCCAATCGAGCTGAACGGGCTCTCTGGCTCCGCTGGGTTCACGTCCGTTTCGCCGAGGCACATGCCGGCGCTCACGTTGATGATGGATTCCTGCTAGCGTCCGCCCGCATGTCGGGAACCCTCTTTTCAAAAATCATTTCGGGCGAAATCCCGTGCCACCGCGTGTACGAAGACGCACACGTGTTGTCGTTTCTGGACATCGCGCCCTTGGCCCCCGGTCACACCCTGGTCATTCCCAAGGAACCGGCCCGCACGCTCGATGAGCTCTCGCAGGCCTCCGCAGAGGCACTGGGGCGCGCCCTTCCGCGTATCTGCAAGGCCATCAAAAGCGTGACCGGCTGCTCCGCGTACAACGTGCTCCAGAACAACGAGGCCGTGGCGCACCAGGCGGTGTTTCACGTCCACTTCCACATCATCCCAAAGCCGGACGAAAGCCGCGGGCTCGGCATCCGCTGGGTCACCACGACGCTCGGCCCCGACGCTGCCGCGCTCGCGGGGGACCTGCGCGCCGTCCTCGGCTGAGCCGGGCTACCCCCGCTGGGCTCAGCCGGACGATCCGACGGCGTCCGCGGGCTGCATCGCGACTGTGGCCTGCCTTACCCCCCGGATCGGATGGTCCACGGTGTAAGTGAAGCAATATTTAACGGCGCGAATCGGAGCAGCTCAGCCGAGCTGCGACTCGGACAGCGCGTTGAAGCGCTCGGCCAGCGCTCGGGCCTCGACGATGTTGTCCTCAATCGAGCAGTAGGTCCACGAACCATACCGGCCCGCGCTGTAGACGCCGCGCGCCGCCAGCAAGGCCTTCTGCTGGCTGACGTCACGCTCGGACTCGCGCGTCACGTGGACGTAGGCCGGATCGAGCACGATCTGGTGCTCGGCCACCAGGCGCTGGTTCGTTACCACCTTGGCTCGTCGCAGATCCTCGAGCACGCGTGCCTTGGCGGCGGCGATTGCACGCGCGTCGAGCGGCGCGTCGCTCGGGTAGCCGAGCTCCACGTACAAGCTCATGCGCTCGGTGTCGAAGATGTTGTCGTAGAAGCCTACGCGGTAGAAGCTCAAGCTCGGGTCGGGGTAGTAGATCCAGTGAACGCCGCGGGGGCCTTTGGCGTCGAATCCGAGGTTGAAGACCAGCACCTTGTTGTGGCTGTAGATCGAGGGCTCGAAGGGCAGCCCGCACAGCTCGAGCAAGCGTGGAAACGGCGCGCTGCTGAGCAGGTATTCGAAGTGAATCGTGCGCGTGTCGGTGACAGCGGTCTTGTTACGTAGATCGATGCGGCGCACCGCTTCGCCCAGATAAATCTTGGCGGCGTCGACGTCGTGGGCGAGCGCCTCGATGTATTGAATCGCGCCTCCCTCGGGGTACGTGAAGGTCGCATTGTAGCTGGCCGAAGCATCGCGTTTGCCGAGGCCCCGGACGATCTCCTCGGCACTCGCATGCGGAAAAAAGCGACCCATCGCCTCCACGTCGAGCCGGCCGAGCTCCGTCGCGTAAAGTTTCTCGTTGTACGGCACGAGGAACTTGTCGCTGATGCCACGTCCGAACTTGGCGTAGAGCATTTCCAGGAAGTTCTGGGGGGAACCTCCGGGGCGCTCGAAGAGATTGACCAGACACTCGACGAACTCCGCGTGCGGCAGCTGATCGATGTGGCGTTGAAACGGAAAATCGATGAGCTGGTCCTTGTACAGGATGCGGCAATCCTTGGTCACGCGCCGTACGCGCTCTGGGCCGATGCGGCTGACCAGCTGTCGTTCGATCTCCGGGTGCCGGAAATGGAAGAAGTGACCGGAGTAGTCCCAGACAAACCCGTCCTCGAGCACCGTCTTGCAATAGCCGCCGAGGCTCGTGTCCGCTTCGCAGATGCGATAATCGGGGTCCTTCAGGTACCCGGCAAAAGCCAAGCCTGTCACGCCTCCGCCGAGAATGAGAAAACGGGTCTGGTCCACGCGCCGCGGACCCTAACGCGGTTTGTCAAACCAGGGAATCAAACGCCGCTCGTATCGGAGTTTGCTCACACGAGCCTACCGGTTGAGATTCGTTGATAAATTCGGAATTCTTGGCAGACTCGCGAGTCTTGGCTGCTTTTGATGGCGAGCGGCATTGGCTGAGCTCGGGTGTGCGTCTGAGCGGCATTTTTCGAGCCGCTGGCGAAGCGTCGGGCGCATTCGCGCATCAGAGCAGCGTACCCGGAGATCCTCGCGTATCCTACGCCGAGCGCTGAAAGTCCCTTCGACAGCAGTACAGGAGCGCAGCTCAGATGGCATTGAACGTTGGTCGACGCACGCGCCGCAGGGCCCCAGCTCAATTGGCTCTACTGGCCGTCGGGGGTTGGGTTGCCGCGTGCAGCCCGAACCGCGCTGAAGAAGAAGGCCCGGATGACCCACCGATCGTCGTCGTCCCCGACGACGGCCTGTGCACAGGCGAGGCCTGCGGCAACCAGAACATGGGCGACGAGACGAACGTCGTCACGGAGGGCAACGGTACGGTCGTGTTCGGCAACGAAGACGTCTCGACCGCGGGCGGCATTCGGCTCTCCGACAAGATCGATCTGCTCTTCGTCGTGGATAACTCCTTGTCCATGGGTGACAAGCAGCAGATTTTCAGCTTGGCGATTCCGGATCTGTTGCAGCGCTTGGTGAACCCTCCGTGCCTCAACACCGAGCTCACCGAGTCTGTTCAGCCTGCCACAGCAGAGGAAGCGTGCCCGGTCGGCTTTGGCCGCCAATTCAAGCCGGTCAAAGACATTCACGTTGGGATCATCACTTCGAGCCTGGGCAGCCACGGCGCGGACAATCCGCTCTCGGGTTGTGGAGAAGACAACAGCGATCGGGCGTATATGATGGGCAGCCTGGCGCGGGGCCAGGTCATTCCTTCCTATCGCGATCTCGGCTTTTTGGCTTGGGATCCGGAGCAGCGTGTCCAGCCGCCCGGCTCCACCAACCTGGAAGAGATCACCAGCCAGTTTCTAGGCATGTTGGGGTCAGTTGGGGAAAACGGGTGCGCGATCGAATCGCAGCTCGAATCGATGTACCGGTTCCTCATGGATCCGGCGCCGATGGCGCGCCACGTCCGGGTGTCCTGTGGCGAAGGCGACCGCGGACAAAACTGCGCCCGCCCCGACGGCATCGACGAGCAGATCCTGGCGCAACGAGGGGCGTTTCTCCGCCCAGACTCTGTCGTCGCCGTGATCATGCTCACGGACGAAGACGACTGCTCGGTGCGCGATACCGATATCGGCTGGTTCAGTGTCGACGAATCCCGAGGCATCACGCGCGCCTCCTCGGCTTGCGACACGAACCCCAATGATGCGTGCTGCTACTCGTGCGTGGCCGATGCTCCACAGGAATGTCCGCCCAAGGCTGAAGATCCGGCTTGCGCTGCCGGGGATACCGTCGCGCTGATCACGCCGGCAGAAGAAGTCGATCGGCTGCACCCGAACCTGCGCTGTGTGGATCAACGGCGCAAATACGGCTTCGAGTACCTATACCCGGTACAGCGTTACGTCCTCGGCTTGACCTCGCCGTGGCTACCCGAAGGCTTCGACGAGCACGGTGAGCCGTTGCGTGACGAGATGGGCGAAATTCGCTTCCTTCAAAACCCCTTGTTCAGTCAACCCATCGATGAGGCGGGCAACCTCCGCTCCAAAGAGCAGGTGTTCTTCGTCGGTATCGTGGGGGTTCCCTGGCAAGACGTGGCCACGGATGCGACGAGGGACATGCCGGGTCAGCTCGATCTAATCCCCGCGTCGGAGTTCGAGGCAACCGGTTTGTGGGAGCGGATCTTGGGTGATCCGGCGCAGGGCATTGCGCCAACCGATCCATTTGCGCAGGAGTCGTTTGAGCCTCGTGTGGGCACCCACCCGCTCACGGGTGACCCCGTCATGCCGATCGATGCCACGGTGATGAATCCCATCAACGGCAAGGAACATGTCGGCAACGATCCGCCGGATCTGCAGTTCTCTTGCATCCTACCCTTGCCCGCACCGCGAAATTGCGTGGGGGACGCGGCCAGCATCGGCGCCGCCTGCGACTGTCGGGAGAACAACTTCGCTGGCAACCCGCTGTGCTGGGATGCTGCAACCAGCACCTACGGAACCCAGCAGTTCTTCGCCAAGGCCTTCCCGGCTCCTCGCATCTTGAGCGTCCTGAAGGGCGTGGGTTCGCAGGCCGTGGTGGCATCCATCTGCCCCAAGAACATCACCGATCCCGCCGCCCGCGACTTCGGCTACCGCCCCGTCATCGGCACCTTCGTCAAAGAAGCCGCCACGGTCCTAATCAAGTAAACGCCCAACGAACGAGCAAGTCCGCGAGCCCGCAGAGCCCTCCCAGCAATTCCGCCAAGCCGTCTCAGAGGCCCCAGCAACCCCTCGGGTTGCGGCGGGCCGCTCCGTACGGCGCCAATCGACACTGAGCGTCGTATACACAGCCTCGCCAATCGGCGTCGCGCAGCAGCCGAGTGGCGAGGCGGTTCAAGCGGGGGGGCGACAGGCGCCACAGTCGAGGATGTTGCCGCAGCCGTCCGGCGCAAACCCGCAGCGTGCGCCCACTTCCGAACACGTCACCGGCACGCAAGGCGGCGCGATCGGCGGCTCGCCGACGCAGGCACCGAGATCGAACAGCATGTACAGCAGCACCTTCTCCTGGTCGGTCAGGTCACCCGTGCAATGGACGGGGAAGGTGGCATCAGCGAAGGGACTATTACCACCGCCGACCGAGACGTGGAAGCCGCTGTACGCGACCCGACCGCAGGCCGCTTCTTCCGGCGCGCCGTACGGCGTGTTGAACGAGAACTGCTGAGTGCGTTCGGTGCCGTCTTCGAGGTGGACGAACTCCTCGGAAAACTCGCCGAGGCCGGTGCTCTGGCTGCGCGGCTCGAGGATCGTGAAGTTGTTCGCCGGTGGCGTCGTGATGCCTTCGTTCTGCATCCAATCGGCGAAATTCTGGATCCGCGGGCTCGCGTTGGGGCGCTCGATGGAGATCTTCCCGCTGCCCGTAGTGGCCGTGTTGATGCCGGTGGCCCAGGTGCCGGCGGCGGCGAGGCCGGTGGCGATGGGGGTGTCGGGGTTGAACGCCGTGGTGTCGTTCTCGTGCAGCCAGCTGAAGCTCAGGTGGCTCGCGAACATGCGGCCGCCACGGTTCACGTATTCGCGCACGTTGGCGCCGGAGGCATTGCGCTCGGCGAACGTGTCGTCCCAGCCGAGGCCTTCGCAGTCGGCCACGATCATGTCGTAGCTCTGCAGGCGCCCGAGCTCACTGTAGAGAGCGCCGTCGGCCGGGGTCGCGTCGTCGATGCGCGCGCCGGCGGGGTTGCCGTCCTGGTTTATGCCGCGATACAGGTGAATGCGCTGGGCGGCGGTGCCGTCTGCACCCGGGTTGCCGAATTCCGTTTGGGCTATGCCCATCTTTTCGAACACGCACTCCATCGCGTCGATCTGA
>JAYWEH010000303.1:0-10760 GCA_043780025.1 Deltaproteobacteria bacterium | reverse complement strand
GACAAGGTGCTCGGGGCTGCGCTCCAGGACGTCACGCTGAGTGCGTTTCACGAGGTGACACATGGATCTCGTTGACCGCATCGAGACGACGCGCTTTCTCGGCAGCGAGTTCGTGCTGTGGCTCTGGTTCAGCCGCGACGTCCTCGACGGTGTGTTGCTCAGCCCGACGAAGGGCGGGATCGAGCTCTCGCTCGAGTCGTCGCTGCTGCTCGTCGATCCGCTCGCGGATCAGGAGCGCGTGAACATCCGCGGTTTCGACCCTCTGGGCAGCCAGGAGGCGGAAGATGCGCTCTTGCTCGGCAAGTTGCCGCGCAAGGTGGTGCTGCGGCTCGGCTTCGAGCAAAACGAATGGGTCGCCAGCCTGGACGCGGCGAGCTTCGCGCTCACCGGCGTGAAATTGCCCGCCCTGCTGAGCGAGGGCGAGGAAGAGCACTTTCACGAGCGCATGCGCTTCCTGGAGCAGCTGCACGATCTGATCCAGGATCTGTATCGGCACTTTCTGAGCGTGCGGCTGTCGCCGCGCTGGCAAAGTGGCCTCTTGCCGGCGATGCAGCGCTGGCTGCGCGGAGAGGTGATGGAACGCAAAGCCTACCAGGCGCTGCACGCTCCACCCGCTGCCGGTCAGCGCCGTCGCAAGGCCTAGTTCGTCGTCATGGATCCGGCCCTCACGGAAGGAACCGGCAAAACCGCGCTCGATTGGGCCCGTGAGAGCCACCGCCGCGACGCGGTGCCTGTCCTCGAAGCCTCGCGCAAATGAAAGGCTGACTTTCGCCGGAGTTTGGCTTAGCTCCCGAGCGCATGTCGGAAAATCCGAGCTCGGAGAAGACGGTCGTTTACACCGATGGCGCCTGCAGCGGCAACCCGGGTCCTGGCGGGTGGGCGTGGGCAGTGCAGGGCGGGCGCTTCGAAAGCGGGGCCGAGAAGCACACCACCAATCAGCGCATGGAGATCAGTGCCGCGTTTGAAGCGGTGCGAGCGCTCTCGGGATGCGTCGAGGTCGTCAGCGACTCCACCTACGTGGTCAATTGCTTCAAGCAGCGTTGGTACGCGGGCTGGCACGCGAACGGCTGGCGCAACAGCCAGCGGAAACCCGTCGCCAACCGTGATCTGTGGGAGCCCTTCATCGCGCTCGTGTTGACGCGTGGCGTGAGCTTTCGCTGGGTGAAGGGCCACGGTACCGATCTCATGAACGCCTGGGTCGATGAGCTCGCCGTGCTCGCCGCGCAATCGGGCCGGGGCCAGAGCGGGGACCGCCACCGGTAGTTCGCGGCGCGCGCCGAGCGTGCGGGCCTTTACGGAACGTACAGCTCACACACGGCGCCGAGCTCCTGCTCACAGCCGAGGTCTGCCCACGGTGCGCCGGCGTCCGTGGCCAGAGCGGGCACGACGCGAACGCAATTGGTGGCGATGCCACCGTTGGGCTCATCCGAGTTCCAGTTGGTGTACTCGCCGCCAATGGCGCTGCCGGTCGTGCCCGAGCCGGACCAGAACGGCGTTTCATCGACGACCCAAACCCAAGTGGCCTCCTCGGTCTCATCCGACGCACCGAGCCAGGCTTCGAAGCCGAGCACCTCGGCGAGAAATTCACTTTCGGCCGCCGAGCGCACGCTGCTCAAGTCCCAGCCGGGGCCGCGGGCTCGGCAGGCCGTGCGCGCCGTCGCCCACACGAGCGCGCCCGGTTGCAGGAAGTGGCAATGGCCATCGGGGCCGAGCAGCTCTTCCGCAGCACATACCGAGGCCTGTGCATCCGTCGGGACAACGGGAGTACCTGCGTCGGGTCCGAGCGGCACGCTAGCGTCAGCGGTGGCAGGCGCGGCGTCACTTCGACTCGCGTCGAAGTTGTCCGTGTCGTCAACGGACGGAAGGTTGGAGGCGGCGTCGCCCGCGTCATTGGCATTGGACCCCGGTGGAGGGGGCGACGGCTCGACCGCCGCGTCCAGGTTCGGGTCGCCAGTGGCCCTGTCCCGCGCGTAGTCGTCCAGGTCGCGCCGAGGTACGCAGGCGGACCCGCACGCTGCCGCGAGCAACAGGGGAAGTATCGGTTTCATGACACAGGGGGCTGCCCCCGCCGTGGCTTATCATTCCACGCGATTGAAGTCTCCGTGTGCGTGGGCCGAGCGGGGGCGCCATCCGGTAGGTCGCCCGCTCCAGCGGGGTGCCCGTGGCGATCCCGATCACGGCTTTTCCGCTGAAGGTAGAGGCCGGCGTGTAGGTGGGTTCCCGTTGCGCTGGCGAGCCAATATGCTGGCTCGGCAATGCCGTCGGTCCCCAAACGCCGCCCCACGAATGCAGATCCGAGCTCTGGAGCCGCCGCCCCCGGCGCCCCAGCCACCGCTGCGCTCACCGTGTTTCGGTCACGCGCGGCGCAGCGGCTCGAGGCATTGCAGCGCGAGCACGAGCGGCTGCTACGCGAGATCAAGAAGCGCAGAGCCGCCTGTGAAGTCAGCGAGCAATCAGCGCGCGATGCCGCGACGGCATTTCACGTCCGGGTGGGCCCACTGCGCGAGAGCTTCCTGGCGCTGCTGGGCGAGACTCAGAAGATTTTCAGGACGCTGCTGGGTCCCGAGAGCCGTTTGAACCGGCGTGACCAAGCGCGAGTCCGGCGTTTGTACGATCACGTGTTGCCGGACTTCGGGCTCCAAGGCGCGGAGCCGAGCCCGGATGAAGCGGCCGGTGATTTCGATCCCGGTCGCGCTCGGGCACGCAGTGGACGCGATTCTGAAGCGGCCCCCGAAGAGCCGGATGCTGGCTATTCCGCGGCCAAGCCCGCGGCCAAAGATTCGGGTCTGTTGAAGGCGGTGTTTCGCCGCCTGGCCATTGCCCTGCACCCGGACAAGGTGCAAGATCCTGTCGAACGCGAGACGCTCACCGCGGTGATGAAAGACGTGACGCGTGCCTACGAGGCCGAAGATTTGGCTCGCTTGGTCGAGCTCGAACGCGCCTGGTTGTGCTCCGATGAGCCGGTTCAGGAGGATGACGGGGCTGAACGGCGGGCGGCGCAGTTGCTGCAAGCGAACAAGGAGTTGCGCCGGCAGTTGCGAACGCTCACGGCGAACCTGAAGGATCTGAAGGAATCGGCGCGCGGCTTCGGCGTTGAGAATCCACGGGGCCGTGCCAGGGCCAGACATGAAGTATCCGAGGTGGACGAGGTGATCGCCAGCCTCGAGCACGACGTCGCGAGTCTGCGCAAGCTGCGCGACTTTGCGCACAGCTTTCAGCGGGGCGAGATCGGGCTCGCAGAATTTCTAGCAGGGCCCGCACCCGGAGCGGACGACCCGCACGACGTCGAACAGATGCTGAACGATCTCGTGGAAGCGATGCTCACGGAACAGGGCGACGTTCGCTCCAATCCGAGACGGCGGCGACGCTAGGTCGCCAAGAGAAATCTCGGAAGGGCTGCTCTAGCGCGATAGCCCCTGCTCCACTCGAGACGTCAAGGGTCGTCGCGTGGGTCGTCGAGTCCTCGGCGTGAACGACCTCGTTCTACGACATCCAATTGCTCGACGTCTTTCCAACTATCTACGAAGCGTACCGGGACCCCCGCGAAAGCGCCGACGACAGCGGCACCCATGCGCACGAACGCCGAGCGTGCCCCCACCAGCACCAGACGTCGCATTAGCGCGCGGTGCGTGCGGAAGACTTTTTGCCAAGCTATCCGCGAATAGGTCTCGTAACCCGTCATCTCTCGCAAGTCGGCGATGACGGCGAAGGGTGCCGAACGCTGCTTCGCAAGCTCGTCGAAGCTACGCACCGCAGCGTCGACGCTCGATGTCTTGTCATGGCCGCGGCAAGTGATGACAATGCCGCGCTTCGTGTCCATCACTGCCCAATGCTGCATGTGTGAGGCGCGCCTTAATTGCCGTACGTCACGCGCGGGACGGCGAGTAAGCCATGGGCGAAAGTGCTAGAGCGGGCGCCGGTGTTAAGGTGCCATTAACTAAGGACTTTCGTTCGGCAACGATACTTTCGTACGGCGACGGCCGCCCCTACCGGGGATGCGCCGAATACGTCACCGTGCGCCGGACGCCTTCGTGATCGTAGTGGATGCTCAGGCGACTTTCTAGCTCACGCCTTCCGCCCCGAGGCGCCTTTGCCGTGTTCGCGGCGTCATGCCCGAGCTTCGTGCCGCCTGCCAGAGCGGCGGCCGCGGTTCGAGACCCAATGTCTCGATAACGCTCTTCATGGGCGCTCTTTAGTGTGCCTGCCGAGCTGGACGGCCTTCACTCGCACTGGTGTTCGAACATCACGTGCACGGGGAATGTGAGGTTGGGGGTTAGGGGCGCTCTGGTATCATGCGCTTGCGTTGCGGTGTGGTGTCGGTCGGCTGCTTTGGGTATTGTGCCGTGTGACCTCGCAACGCGCGATCATTTTGCTCAGCTGCTGCCTCGGGATCTGCCTCTTCGCACTCGGTTTTCTTCTGGGGCGCGAGTCGAATCGCGCGGCGGCCACGGCCGTAGCCGCGCTGGCTGCGCCAGTTGCTGCCGCGGCGGATCCAGTGCCGGCCGCGCCGGCTCGGGCCCCGTTAGAGGCGCTGGCGCCGCCGGCGTCGCCCGCAGTGGTGTCGCGGGCAGCTGGACCGTCCGCGCCCATTCTGTCCGAGGTCAGCTCGCGCCCGAGCGCATCGCCCGGGGCCGTCGACGGCACCGCCGACAAGCAGGCCGTCGCGCGCTACTTCAGTGAGGTCGATCGCCTGCAGAACGTCGACGTCGACAACCCCGAGGCGACTGCCACCGCGCTCATCGGCGCCGCCACATCGGGCGACAGTTCGGGTCTGCGCCAACTGGTGTCGCAGGCGCGCGACGCCGAGCAGAAGATCCGCGCCATCACCCCCCCGCCACCGTGCGCGCATTACCACGAGCAGTTGCTGGGCATGCTCGCGGAGAGCCGATCCATGCTGCAACGGCTCGAGCAGGGCATTGGCGGCGGTGACCTCGAGTCGCTCCCCGCGCTGGTTTCGCAAGCCAACACGGCCAAGTCGCGCTCCGAGAGGCTGGCAGGTGAAGCGCGTGAACTCAAGCGCCGCTACGGCGCCGCGCTCTGAGCGCACCGGACGCGGTGACGGTTTTTAGCCAAATCTTCCGGCAAAAGCCGCTCCTTGGCATCGGGGGTTCGGGCTTGCGCCCGGGGCGAACCGCTCGAAGCACTCCTCGAGGCAAATTCGACGCCGGACGAGTCGTTCTCGAGGCTAGACTCGCCCCGTGACGTCGCCGGACCGCGCCGATCAAAAGACTCCCGCGCTGCAACGCGGCCTCGACACCTCGGCCGGCGTGAGCTTCGTGCGCCAGCGGGTCGCGCTTCAGGGCAAGACGCTGTTTCTCGTCTCGTTCGCGTTCTGGTTCTTCCTGCTCGGCAACTTGATCTTCGTGGGCGGCGCGCCCCCTTTGGCCGTGCTGGGTGCACCGGTCACGCTCGGGCACATCGGCGGTAGCGCGGCCATGGGCGTGATCTGGCTTTGCGCCCGCCGCCCTTCGGTCTCGCTCGGGATGCTTGGCGCGCTCGATTCCGTCGGGTTCGCCGTGGCTTGCGGGTGCCTCGCGTTCATGGCGGTGCAGGATCAGAACCAGATCTTGCAGGTGCTGCTCGCCCTCACGGTCACGGTCATGGTCCGGGCGATCCTGGTGCCTTCGACTCCGCGGCGCACGCTGCTTCTCACCGCACTCGCGTTCATGCCGACGGTGATCGTCTGCCTACTCCTGCACGACGGTGAAGGCGTGATGCCTGGATTTACACCCGGCTTCCAGAAGCTTCACCTGTCACTGAACACGGTCCTGTGGAGCGTGCTCGGCGTCACGGTAGCCACTTTGACGTCGCAGGTCATCTACGGTCTGCGCCAGCAAGTCGCCGAAGCCACCGACATCGGCCAATACACGTTGGAGGCCAAGATCGGCAGTGGCGGCATGGGCGAGGTGTGGCGCGCTCGCCATCGGATGTTGATCCGGCCCGCCGCAGTAAAGCTCATCCGTCGCCAGGCACTGGGATCGGTGGCCGGCGATCCGGAACTGCTCATGCGCCGCTTCGAGCGTGAGGCACGCGCGACTGCGGCGTTGAAATCCCCGCATACGGTACAGCTCTATGACTTCGGCGTCACCGACGACGGCACCCTCTATTACGTGATGGAACTCCTGGACGGGTTCGACCTCGACACGCTGGTCTCGCGCTATGGGCCGCTGCCCGCCGAGCGGGCGATCCACATCCTGCGCCAGGTCTGCTCGTCGCTGGCCGATGCGCATACGAACGGCCTGGTGCACCGTGACGTCAAGCCGGCCAACATCGTGGTGAGTCGCGTGGGTACCGAGTTCGATTTCGCGAAGGTGCTCGATTTCGGACTCGTCAAGCTCGGTGGCGGCAAGCGTTCGAAGGAAGAGTCGCTCAAGCTCACCGCCAAGGGGAGCGCAGGCGGCACGCCTGGCTTCATGGCCCCCGAGGTCGTGCTCGGCCACCCCGATGCCGATCTACGCGTGGACCTGTATTCGCTCGGCTGCGTGGCTTATTGGTTGGTCACCGGGCAACTCGTTTTCCCAGCAGGCAGCGCGGTCGAGGTGATGTATGCGCACGCGAAGACCCCGGCGACGCGGCCGTCGCGCCGTGTCGAGCTGCCCATCCCGGCGGCGTTCGAGGATCTGATCATGGCGTGCCTCGAGAAGGATCCCGAGCGGCGCCCGGCGAGCGCACAAATCATGTCGGCGCAACTAGCAGCGTGTGCGGCCGCTAGCCCGTGGACCCCGGACCGAGCTGAAAAGTGGTGGGCCGCGCATAGGCCTGCACCGTCCGACTCGCGGCTGCTCGCAGACGTCCTCCGTTCGCAGGAGGTCCGGCCGATGACGCTCGGTCGACCTATTCGTCCTCATGGTTAGCGCCCGACCCGACCGCGCGACGAGCTGGATCGCCGCAGGCGCGGCGCTCCTGATGCTCGCAGAGCACGTCGCCGGTAAGGCCGTGCGCGATGCATTTTTTCTGTCGACCTTCGGAGCTTCCTCGCTGCCCTCGATGTTCGTGATCGCCGCGGTGGCCTCGGTCGCCATCGTGCCGCTCCTCACGCGCATGTTGTCGGCGTACGGGCCAGCGCGCGTGGTGACGCCGGCGTTCGTCATCAGCAGCGGGCTGATGGCGCTCTCGGCGTGGCTGGCCTCCCACATGCCCAGGGTCGCCGCCGTCACACTTTATCTGCACGTCGCTGCGATCAACGCCGTGCTCATCTCGTGGTTCTGGTCGCTGGTCAATGAGCACTTCGACCCGCGCAGCGCCAAGCGGGAGATGCGGCGCATGATGGGGGGCGCGGCGCTCGGCGGTTTGCTCGGCGGCCTGGTCGCCGAGCGGGCCGCAGTCCTGGCCGATGCGGGAGCCTCGCTGTTGGTGCTCGCCGGCCTGCAAGCGTGCTGTGCGATCGCGGTCTGGCGCCTGTCGTCCGCCCTGCCGAAAGCGGCGGCGCGCGCCGGCCGCTCGTCGTTCGGGTTCTCGGTGCTGCGGCGGTCGCGCTATGCACAGGCGCTTGCCCTGTTGGTGCTGCTTTCGACGATGTCGGCGACGCTGCTCGACTACCTGTTCAAGGCGCAAGCGGTCGCGACATTCCAGGGCCCGGCGCTGCTCCGCTTCTTCGCGCTGTTCTACGCAGCCACCGGGCTCCTCACGTTCTTGCTCCAGAGCCTGATCAGTCACGTCGCGCTGGCACGACTCGGTGTCGCGCGTACGATTGCGTCGTTGCCGGCGGCGCTGGCGATCGGCGGCCTCGCGGCCCTCTTGTTTCCCGGGCTACCGGCCTTCACTGCGCTGCGCTCCACGGAGATGTCGCTCCATAGCTCCCTCTACCGATCGGCGTACGAGCTGTTCTTCACGCCCATGTCCGCGATGGATCGGCGCGATCTGAAGACCCTCATCGACGTCGGCTTCGATCGGTTGGGAGACGCCCTTGGAGGGGCTCTGTTGAAACTCGTGCTGGCACTGGCCGGCACCGCGGCAGTGAGCGCACTCCTCGGCTTGGCTGTCGGCCTCTCGCTTCTCGTACTACTCGTGACGGCCCAACTCCACCGCAGCTACGTTCGGGCGCTGGAGCAACGTCTGCGCGACCGTGCCGTCGAGATCGAGATCGACGTCCCCGAGATCAAGGACGCCACCCTGTGGAGTGTGCTCGATGCCTTGGAGCAGCCGGAGCCTTCCCCGGCAGCGCCCAAGCAAGATGCGCTTCGCCCGCAAGTCGCCGATCCGCTGGTCGGACGCATCGCGGCCTTGCGCTCGCGCGACCTCGAGCAAGTGCGACGCGCGCTCGCCGAGGGCCCGCTGTCGCCGCCGCTGATCCCGCATGCCATCGCACTGCTCTCCTGGAACGAGGCCGCACCGGCGGCGCTCTCCGCGCTCGAGCCTTGCGCCGACTCTGCGGCGGGCCAGCTCGGCGACGCCCTTTTGTCTCCCGACGAAGAGTTCGCAGTGCGCCGCCGCGTGCCGCGCATTCTCGAGATGGGCGCTTCCCCGCGCGCGGTCGATGCTTTGCTCGCCGGCCTCGACGATGCACGCTTCGAGGTTCGTTACCGCTCAGGCCGGGCGCTGGCTCGCATTCAAGCGCGTTCGCCGGACGCGCCGCTCGAGCGGAAGCGCATCTTCGCGGCCGTGCTCGAGGAGGCGGCCATCGATCGGGGTGTGTGGGAGAGCCAGCGTGTGCTCGACGAAGACGAATCCGATCGCGGCGAACACGAGTTCGTCGACGAGCTCGTGCGCGATCGGGCCAGTCGCAGCCTGGAGCACGTGTTCACGCTATTGTCGCTGGCATTTCCCCGTCGCCCGTTGATCCTCGCATTCCGCGGCCTGCACACGAACGACGACCATTTGCGTGGCACCGCACTCGAGTACCTCGAGGGCATCCTGCCCACCGACGTGCGCGCTGCGCTGTGGCCGTTCCTCGAGGATCGTCGGCCCCCGCAGCGAAGCTTGCGCACGCGTGAGGAGGCGCTCGACCAGCTGCTCTTGTCCAACAGCTCGATTCAGCTCAACCTGGAAGAGGCGCGCAGGCGGATCTCGTCAGATGACGTGGAGGTGGCGTTAGACCGGCATCGTGAGTGAGGTGGAGCGGGGCTTGTGGCAGGGGTAGTGCGGGTGGGAGGGGCAGGGCGAGCGTCTCAGTTCGACGTCGCGTGCGCGAGCGAGGCTTCGAGGTACGCTTTCACGCGGTCGAACTCGACGCCGAGGTCGTCCAGAAGCTCGGCTCCGTTCGGGGGGCTCGCTTCGAGCTTCACACAGACGTTCGCCATGCGCGGAATGCCAATCGCGAGACAACCCCCTTGAGTCGATGAGCGGCCGCGGACCTGAAATGGGAGCGCAAGGGGCTACTATTGCAGAGCGAAGCCCTGATGAATGAGAGGGCCTACAACGACAGCGTGAGGCCAGTAGCCATCTCGTAGCCAGCAGCCCACCAGGACGAACGCCGGATCACCAGCGGGGAGGTTTATATGTACTCGGTGGCTATCGATTTCCGTTCCTGGGCGTGATGCCGTAAGCAGGGAGCGAATTCTTCTCGTTCGGCAAACACGCCGTCTTCCCGACCGGGGTGGGCGTGTACGGGGGTCTCAACTCCGCCCGATCGCGCGCCTCGTCTTGAAGGCTCAGTACACGCACGTGTACTTCCCAGCCGCTCCGACCATCGGGGTCCGCCCAATCGCTGAACCTCTTGGACTTCCAAGGCGCCTGGAGCTTCTGAACATGCTGACACGAAGAACTTTGTTGTCTACGTGGACGCTGACCCTCGCCGTGTTTTCTGTAGGCGCGATGACCGAGGTCGTGATCGCGGAGGAGCGCACGCGCCTGGTCGTCGTCGTCGCCAAGACGAGCAGTATCAACGGCCTCTCCCTCGCCGAGCTCAGGCGCATGTATCTGGGCGATCCGGTCGACTCCCGTGGCCAGCGACTCATCGCGCTCAACCACGCCCCGTCTGCGAAGGAGCGCCTCGCCTTCGACAAACTGGTCCTCGGCATGTCCGAGGAGGAGGTGTCGCGCTATTGGGTGGATCGTAAGATTCGCGGGCAGTCTGGCGCACCCAAGGCCATCGACCCTGCGGACGTGCATCCGCGCGTCGTGGCGAAACTCGCCGGAGCAATCGGCTACGTGCGCAGCAGCGAGCTTCGAGACGACGTGAAGGTCCTGCGCATCGACGGGCTGGCGCCCACCGATCGGGGGTACCCGATCGAGTTCTAGCGCCCGTTTCACTGAGAGTCGCGGGGCAGTGTTGGAGGCGAAAGCGTAAACACCCCTGTGGCATTTGCGCAGGCGCTGAGGGACCGCGGATTTCGGGGCGCTCGGCGCTGGACGAGCGTGCATACCTGCCCGGGGTGTGGAAAGGATCCCTTTCATGCACGCAATCCTCGCTCCTGGACGCAATTGCTGGAAGTCGGCGCGCGCCGACGCGAGTGGCGTGCTGGTCGACGCGGCCGACTACTATCGCGCCTTCTACGAGGCGGCGCGCCGGGCGAAGAAGAGCATCATACTCTCAGGCTGGCAGTTTGACCGCGGCGTGCCGTTGCTTCGCGGGGCGGATGCACCGCCGGGTGCCGAAGTCCGCCTACTGGCATTCTTGAATCAGCTTTGCGAGCAGAACCCCGAGCTCGAAATCTACATCCTGGCCTGGGACTTCCACGTGGTGTTTGCGCTCGAACGGGAGTGGATGCAAACGCTGTACTTCCAGTGGGCCACGAATGAGCGCCTGCAGTTCCGCTTCGATCAGGCGCATGCGGCACAGGGTTCCCACCATCAGAAGTTCGCGGTGATCGATCGCAGCC
>JAYWEH010000302.1:0-10769 GCA_043780025.1 Deltaproteobacteria bacterium | reverse complement strand
GCGGCGTGAGCGAGGAAGCTATTCGAACCCATGCCTTCAGCTGGTCTGCTCGCCGTTCTCGACGACATCGCGACCGTCCTCGACGACGTCGCGATCCTCACAAAAGTCGCCACAAAAAAGACCGCGGGGGTCTTGGGCGACGATCTGGCGCTCAATGCCCAGCAAGTCGCCGGCGTCCGCGCGCACCGCGAGCTGCCGGTGATATGGGCGGTTGCGAAGGGTTCGCTCGTCAACAAGGCCATCCTGGTGCCGGCGGCGCTGGCGATTAGCGCCCTGGCGCCGTGGGGCGTCACTCCGCTCTTGATGTTGGGCGGCAGCTACCTGTGCTTCGAGGGGGTCGAGAAGCTCGCCCACAAGTTTCTGCACACGAGCGCGGAGGATCGCAGCGAACACGCGAAGCTCATCACCGCCGTTGCCGATCCCGAGGTCGACTTGGTGGCCGTCGAAAAGGAGAAGATCAAGGGCGCGGTGCGCACCGATTTCATCCTGTCGGCGGAGATCGTGACCATCGCGCTCGGCACCGTCGCTACCGCCCCATTTGGTACCCGGGTTGCCGTGTTGATCGGGCTCGCGCTGCTCATGACGGTCGGGGTCTACGGGCTGGTCGCGGGCATCGTTAAACTCGATGATCTGGGGCAATATCTGACGGACAAAGGCCATGCGATGGGCAGCGCGGGCGCCGCCCATCGCGCGATTGGAGCTGCCATCTTGCGCGTGGCGCCGCTCTTGATGAGGTTATTGTCCGTCGCGGGTACCGTGGCCATGTTCTTGGTCGGCGGCGGCATTCTCACGCACGGTATCCCCGGATTGCACCATTGGGTGCAGCATCGAGCCGTGGGCTTCGAATCGATTCCCGGCGCGCCGGCGGTGTTCACGATGTTCGTCGATTTGCTGGTGGGTGTCGTCGCGGGCACGCTCGTGCTGTTGGCGGTCAGCGCCGTCAAGCGCGCCATCGTGCGGCCCAGCACGGCGTGACGCAGCGCCGTTAGTGCCGGCCCCTGACAAATTGTGTTACGCCACCCGGATGCGCCAAGAGGGTAGGGTCGAAGGTGGGTACCAGGGGCTCGAGTGGGTGCTGTCGCTGCTGCTCGTGTGCGTGCTGGGCCTGGCTGCAGCATCGCCGGCGGTCGCGCTCGAGCCCAAAGACGTGCCAGAGCCGCTCGAGCCCTGGATACCGTGGGTGCTCGAGCAACGGGGGGATAGCCTGTGTCCGAGCGTCGCAGGGGCGCCGGTGTGCCTCTGGCCAGGGCGGCTGGAGCTCGAGCTGGATGGCGGGGGTGGCCGCTTTCGGCTGAGCGTGCTGCTCGATCAGCGGGCGGAGGTCGCGCTCCCGGGTGGTGACAAGCAGTGGCCGCAGGAGGTCGAGGCAGACGGCAAGGCCGCGGTCGTCATGGACAAGGAGGGCACGCCCGTGGTCACTTTGCCCGCGGGTCGACACGCGCTCGAAGGCCGCTTCGCCTGGCGCCGCATGCCCGAGACGCTGATCGTGCCTGCGCGCATTGCCCTGCTCGAGCTCGAGGTGGGCGGAGAGCGCGTGGCGCAGCCGCGGCGCGATGGCGAGCGCGTGTGGCTCGAGCGCGAGCAGGCCCAGGTGGAGGAATCTGAGAGTCTGACGCTGGAGGTGTTTCGCAAGCTCGAGGATCAGCTGCCGTTCTCCGTGACCACGCAGATCGTGCTGCAGGTCTCGGGCCGAAGCCGGGAGCTACGCCTGCCCACGGCGCTCACGCCGGGCTCGCTGCCGATCGAGCTCAGCTCGAAGTTGCCCGCGCGCCTCGAGCCGAACGGTGAGCTGTTCATGCAGGTCTATCCGGGGCGTCACGAGGTCCAGATCGATGCGCTGTATCCGAGCCCGCCCGAACGGTTGAACGCACCGCGCCACGCGCCGCCGGGCCCGCCGCACGAGATCTGGGTGTTCGTGCCGCACACCGAGCACCGTCAGACGCAGATCAAGGGCGGCCTGAGCATCGACCCCCAGCGCACCAACCTGCCCGAGGCTTGGCGCGGCTTCGCAGCATATCAGCTGGAGGGTGGAGGGGAGCTCGTGCCCGAAACGCTGCGCCGCGGCCAGCCCGAACCGCCGCCGAACGTGCTGCAGCTCGAGCGGGAACTGTGGCTGGACCTGGATGGGCAGGGCTACACCGTGCGCGATCGTCTGAGCGGCAAGCTGCTTCGCACGTGGAGGCTCGATCTGCTCGAGGGCGCGCTCGGGCATGCCGCGGTCGGCGGCGTCGATCAACTCATCACCACGCATCCGGAGAGCGGCGCTCGCGGCGTCGAGCTGCGACAGGGCCAGCTCGAGCTGAACGCCGAGTCGCGGCTCGACGATGCGCGGAGCGAGCTGCCCGCGGTCGGTTGGTCCGAGAATGTCGAGCAGCTTGGCGCGACTCTGTATCTCCCGCCGGGCTGGCAGCTGCTCGGTGCGAGTGGAGCCGACAGTGTTTCACAGAGCTGGCTTTCCCGCTGGGATCTGTTCGCGGTATTTTTCGTGCTCGTGCTCGCCGCGGCCGTGGCCAAGTTGGATCGCTGGGCCTGGGGCGTGCTCACGCTGCTCGCGCTGCTCGTCGCGCAGGGTGAACCGGATGCGCCGCGCTTCATGTGGGCTGCCATCTTGCTCTGTATTGCGCTGCTCGGAGTGCTGCCTGCCGGGCGCTTTCGGCAGTTGATCCGCGCACTCGCCGTGGTCTCCTGTCTGGTGCTGCTCGGCTCGACGGTGAGCTTCGGGGTGTCACAGATCCGGGCGGCTCTATACCCCCAGATCGGCGAGTCACAGGGCGGCCACTACGCTGGCATGTTCGATCTCAGTCATCAGGAGGCCATGCCCGCGTCGGCGCCCGCTCCCGAGCCACAGGCGGAGGAGTCCGCGAAGCCCATGGAACTCGATGAGGATCAAGCGATGAAGGAGGGGGGCGAGGCGGCACGCGGGCGCGCTTTCGGGGGAAGCGTGGGCGGCCTCGGCTTCGGCAGCATCGCCAAGAGCAAGGGCGACGCCTACGCCGTCAGGCAGCAGCGGACGCTGCTCGAACAGGATCCGAAGGCTCAGATCCAGACCGGGCCCGGTGTGCCGAACTGGCGCTGGCAATCCTGGCGCCTGGGTTGGTCGGGTCCGGTGGAACACACACACGAAATCGAGCTGTATCTGCTGTCACCGGGTGTTGCAGCATTGCTATCGGCGTTGCGCATCGCGCTGGTCGGGCTACTCACGTTCTGGGCGCTGCGTCGGGTGTGGCTACAGGCACGGCGCTCGCCACCGGGCGGCGCGCTGCAAGAACCCCGAGGCGCGCCGAGCGCCGCGGTCGCGCTCTTGCTCGCGCTCAGTAGTCTGCTTTCGGCAGCGCCGGCACACGCTGACATTCCCACGCCCGAGCTGCTCGAGCAACTCAAAGAGCGCCTGCAGCCACTGCGTGGCTGCACAGACGCCTGCGTGCAGGTGCCACGGCTGGAGATCGCCGTGACCGACACGGAGGTGCGCGTGGACGTGGAGGCGCACGCGGCCGAGCGCGCGGCGTATCAACTGCCAGGTCCGGTATCTCGCTGGTTGCCCTCGTCCATCGAGGTCGACGGGAAGGCCACGAGCGCGCTGCTACTCGGAGAGGATGGCTACCTGCACGTGCGGCTCGAGCCCGGGCGGCATCGCGTCCAGGCGCGTGGGCCCATTGCAGGGCGTCAGCTCAGCCTCGATCCGGGGACGGTGCCGCGTTGGGTCACGGTCGACGCGCCCGGCTGGGAAGTGAGTGGCTTGTCGGAGAGTGGGCAGATCGATGGCTCGCTCGGGCTGCTCCGAGCACTTTCAGCGACGGATTCGCCGGGCTCGGCACCCGAGCCAGCCTCGACGACGCTGCCGACCTGGTCGCTCTTGACTCGCACGCTCACTTTTGGAGTGAGCTGGACCGTGAGCACCCAGCTCCAGCGCGCCAGCCCGAAAGGTTCGCTGATCGTGGCGCGGGTGCCCCTGTTGCAAGGTGAACGTGTCACCAGCGCGGACGTACCGGTGGAAGCCGGCACAGCGACGCTGCGGCTGATCGGCGATGCGGACCTCGTGAGTTTCGACAGCGTGATCGAGCCGCGTCCCGAGCTCACCTTGACGGCGGCGGCAGCGAACGCAGGCTACAACGAGCGCTGGGTCGTGGGTTGTGGCCCGATCTTCCGCTGCGAGACGCGCGGTATCGCCCCCATCCAACACGAAAACGCCGGGAACTGGCAGCCGGTGTTCGCTCCGTGGCCCGGTGAAATATTGAGCCTCGCGCTGGTCCGCCCTGCCGCGGCCGAGGGCCAGACCGCTACCATTGACAGCGCCAAGCTCGAGCTCCGCCCCGGTGTGCGCTTGCTCAGCGCGGAGCTCACCGCGAGCGTGCGCACGAGCACGCAGACCAGCTACGAGCTGGTTCTGCCTGAAGGCAGCGAGGTCAACCAGCTGAGCGTGAATGCAAAGAGCGAACCCATCCGGCAGCAGGGCTCGAAGCTCGAGCTGATCTTCGCGCCGGGCAATCACACGCTGAGCGTCGGCTGGCAGGCGCCCGGAGGGCTGAGTGCGCTGTTCAGATCGCCGGTGGTGCGCTTTGGCCCGGAGCTGATCAACGCCGAGGTCAGCGTGCACCTGCCAACCGAGCGCTGGCTGCTCGCGGCCGGCGGCAACGGCTGGGGGCCCGCGATCCTGTTCTGGGGTCACCTCTTGCTGATCTTGTTGCTCGCGCCGGGGCTGGCGCGGCTGCCGCGCAGTCCGCTCGAAGCCTGGCAATGGGCGCTGCTCGCGCTCGGCCTCACCCAGGTGCCGCTGATCGTGGCGGGCATCGTCTTCGCCTGGTTCTTCGTGATGGCCTTTCAGTCGCTCGATCGCCCGGAGCGCCCGTTCTGGTTCAACGTTCGGCAGTTCCTGTTGATCGGCTTCACACTGATATTCCTCGGCTGCCTCTTCGGGGCGGTCTATGACAGCTTGCTGAACACGCCCAACATGGAGGTCGCGGGCTCGGGGAGCCACGAGCGCATGTTGCACTGGTACGTTGATCGCACGCCGGGCAGCTTGCCGGAGGTCTGGGTGCTGACGGTGTCGCTCTGGGTCTGGCGGGGCGTGATGTTGTTGTGGGCGCTCTGGCTCGCCCACAACCTGGTGAACTGGCTGAAGTGGGCGTGGCTCGAGTTCAGCTCGGCAGGCGTCTGGAAGCCCTGGCGGAAAGCCCCGGCCACCGTCAAAAGCTGAGGGCGCTCGTGGGGCGGGCCCTGCTCATGGCAGCAGGTCCCCCAGGGTCCGGCACCGCGCCGGCGCGACGTCGGCGTTACAACCGAGTAGCCCGCAATTCTCCGAGGAAAAGGCGGTGAGGTCGGCGGTGCAGACACGGAGGTTGCGGCCGCGGCACTCGGACTCGCCGGCGCTGCAGGTGGGTGCGGCACAATCGAAGGATGGGCCGCGGACCTCCACGCACAACGCTTCCGAGGCGCAGGCTTCGAGGAGTGTGAAGCCCGTGCGCGCCGCGTTGCACGTTTCGAGGCGCGCGCCCTGACAACGAAGTTCGTTGGGCTGGCAAGCTGGCGGCGCGCAGGCCGCCGCGCCACCGGGGCTCTCTACGCACAAGCTCGCGCTCGCACACGGCGCGTCGCCCGCGACGACGAAGGCGGTGCGATCGAGGTTGCAGGTTTCGATTTGCGCCCCGTTGCAGCGCCGCGCGCCGACCTCACAGGCGGGAGGCCGGCAGCTCGGGCTGTCGGGGTCGCACAGCACCGCGCTGCCGCAGGTTTCGACGTCGTCAAAGCCGGTGCGGTCCTCGTTGCAGACCGTGAGTGTCTCCGCGCGACAGAGTTGCTCGCCGGGGGCGCAGGAGGGGGATTCACACACGGCGCTGCCGCGCTCGAGGCTGAGCTCACACAGCGCCGCGTTGGTGCACGGCTCGACGAGCTCGAAGGCGGTGCGCCCTTCGTTGCAGCGCTCGAGTCGCTCTTCGACACAACGCCGCGCGCCCGCCTCGCACACCGGCGCCGCGCAACCGCTAGCGCCATCGGCGAGCGTCCGCTCACACAGCGCCGCGGTCTCGCATGACTCGAGCGCGACCCAACCGAGTTGGTCGTCAGCGCAACGCTGCAGCTCGAGCGCGTTGCACGTCAGCTCGCCTGCGGCGCAGGGTGCAGCCATGCATTGTCGGGCATTGGGGCTGCAGTGGGCAGCAGAGGCACAACTGTCGAGAGTGACCCAGCCATCGCGTGTCACGTTGCAGGCACTGAGCACCGCACCGTCGCAACTCAACTGATCGAGCGCGCACGCGGGCGCCTGACAGCCCGGCGGCTCGGTCTTGCAGAGCGAAGGGCTGCCGCACACGTCGCTCGTGAGCCAGCGCCCTCCGGCCACGCACAGTTGCAACGCGGAGCCCACGCACAGCACGGTGCCAACCTCACACTGCAAAAACTCCAGGCCGTCCGGGCCCACGCCATCTTCGTCCGGTGAAACCGGGACGAGGGAGCCCGGCTGAAGCGTCCCGGAGCCCGTCGCAATGCCCACGCCCGGTTCAGCCCGAGCAGCCAGAGGATCATCTTCGACTGCGACGTCCCCGAGCAGGCTGTTGCATGCGGTCCCCGCGACGGCGAGCGCCACTCGGAGCCATCTGATGACGACGATAGGGAACCCACCCCGCGAAACGCCACGGCTCACGCTGCAACGGCTCGCGAACCCACGTGCTGCATTCACCGTTCGAGGCCTTGTCATCGCTCGAGCTAGTTATACGCGGCATGGGTGCGTCTGAATACGAGCTTGACCTACATGAGCCGCGGTTAATCGGCGCAAACACGCCACGAAAAGAGTCGTGAGTGCCAGAACGCGACACTGTCAGTGGGGCGCGGCTCCCAACTGGGGCGTTTGCGAGCAGTCAATCGCGCCGACCCTAGAGATCGCGCAGCTCCGATCTCGAGGTCACGCCGAGCTTGCGGAAGATGTTGTGCAGGTGCCGGCCGACCGTACCTTCGCTGATGGCCAGTCGTTGGCTGATGTTGGCATCGGATAGTCCGGTGATTGCCAGGCGCGCCACTTCGCGCTCGCGCTCGCTGAGCATCACGGTGGACGATTGCGGAAGCCGAGCGCCTGCCGATGCTGCAATGGAGAGTGACCGGCGTACAGTGTCGGCGGCGATGCGGCACACTTGCCCTAACGGCGCCTCGATCTCTTTCTCGCGCGCCTCCGCAGGTGTTCTGCAAAACACGGTGATCCACCCGACCGCAGCGCCGTTGTCGGCACGCATGAACTTGGCAATCATGCCGTCGAACCCCGACGGAGTGAGCAGCTCCCGATGGACGCTGCGACTGATCAGCTGATCGTTCGGGTCAGCGGGACTGCCGAAGACGGCCCACGGCGTCAATGCTCCCGCTTTTAGGGCGCGTGGAAGGAACTCGTTGACGAGCTGTTCGCCCAGGCTTTGGTACGAG
Source organism: Deltaproteobacteria bacterium (assembly GCA_043780025.1). GTDB lineage: Bacteria > Myxococcota_A > Polyangia > Polyangiales > Polyangiaceae > SZUA-265. Next base: position 3,368 of record JAYWEH010000302.1, on the reverse strand, counting down.
CTGGGCGCCATCGCGACGGAAGCGTCGAGCACGTTGCCGAGGACGCACATGAACACGCCAACGGCGTCCGGACGCAACGCCTGCTCGAGCGCGCCCGCCAAGTCCTGGCGCCAGGTCTCGGCGCTGCGAGGATGGGCGGCGATGTGTCGTGCCTGATCCCACGCGCTGGCGACTTCTGGGGTCACGATGGGGGGCGCAGACCTGCCTGGAGGCGCCGGATGGTGTTCAAAATCTCTGGATGCCGGGCTTCCTCCACGCCCAGGTAGAGGAGGCCTTCCCGGCGCTGATCGTATGGGAATACGCTCATGCCTCGGTTGGCATACAGCCAGCCAATGGCCGCGGAGATGAAGCGCGCGATCGGCGCGTCGGAGCACACGGCGGTCCTGAAGGTGTCTGCTACATCGGTCCCGGTGCCCCGGAGCAAGGCTTCCACCACCTCACGGCGCTGAACCGCATTCGGGCCCCCGCCTTCGCTCACCACGAGGAGCGAACGCACATTGTGCTGGGTTGTCGCCCTCCCGTATGCGTGTGACCAGATCGACCATTCGGAAGGTGACGGATTGCGCTTGTTTTCGACCAGCAGCATCGTCTCGCCGAATCGCGCGAAGCCCAGGTTGTCGAGCGTCCGTTCCTCAGCTGCGGGCTCCCTCAATCCCATATTGAATCGCGACTTTAGCCGCGTACACCGGAACGATCCAGAGTGCGAATGAGGGCACTGTGGAAAGCTTTCCACGCGGGCCATGAAACTGCCGGCCGGCGGACGCTTCGGGCGCCAGCCGAGCAGCTACGCCACTTGCGCGACAGGCGCTGGGCTCTTGTTCACGGGGCGCTCCAGGCCGGCGGCCGCGTAGATCTCAGGCTCGTCGAGAGTTTCGCGGCGCAGCAGCTCCGACACGATGGAGTCGAGCTTGTCCCGATTCTGGCGCAGCGTGCGCCGAGCTTCGCTGTAGCACTCGTCGACGATGCGGCGTACCTCTTCGTCCACGACGTCGAGCAGGCCATCCGAGATGCCTGCCGAGCGAGGATCCCCTTCGGCAGGCAGCACCGATAGCGTGCCGATGCGCTCGGACATGCCCCAGCGCCCGACCATGCTGCGCGCGATCCGCGAGACGTGCTCGAGGTCGCTTTCGGCGCCGGTCGTCACGACCTGGAAGACTTCTTGCTCCGCTGCCATACCGCCGAGCGCTCCAATGATGCGGCCGCGCAGGTAGTTGGCATCGTACCCGTAGCGATCGGCGTCGGGGGTCGAGAGGGTGACGCCCAGGGCGCGCCCGCGCGGGATGATTGAGACTTTGCGTACGGGATCGGCGCCGGGCTGTAGCATGCCGAGCAGGGCGTGGCCCGCTTCGTGGTAGGCGGTGCGGCGGCGCTCTTCGGGTGAGAGCACGACGTGTCGGGCCGCGCCGAGCTGGACCTTCTCGAGCGACTCAGTCAAGTCGCGCTGCTGCACGGCATCGCGAGCGCGCCGCGCGGCGAGCAGGGCGGCTTCGTTGACCAGGTTGGCGAGGTCTGCACCGGTCATGCCGGGTGTAGAAGCCGCAAGTTGGGTGAGATCGACGTCTTTGGCGAGCGGCACGTTGCGCGTGTGGACGCGTAGAATTTCGACGCGGCCCTTGTGATCCGGCGCGTGCACCATGATCGTCCGGTCAAAGCGACCCGGGCGCATCAAAGCGGGGTCGAGTACGTCGGGGCGGTTGGTGGCTGCCAGCACCACGACGCCTTCGCTGCCGGAGAAGCCGTCCATTTCGGTCAAGATCTGGTTCAGCGTCTGCTCGCGTTCGTCATGCCCGCCGACGGATCGCGCCCCGCCGCGCGCGCGACCGATGGTGTCGATCTCGTCGATGAAGATGATCGCGGGAGCGACCTTGCGAGCTTCGGCGAACAGCTCGCGCACCCGGCTCGCCCCAACCCCGACGATCATCTCGATGAATTCGGATGCGCTGGCGCTGAAGAACGGCACTTTGGCTTCGCCGGCGGTGGCGCGCGCGAGCAACGTCTTGCCGGTGCCCGGCGCTCCAGCGAGCAATACCCCCTTGGGCGCGCGGGCCCCGAGCCGCCGGTATTTCTCGGGGTCGCGCAAGAAGTCGACGACTTCGTTGATCTCGGCTTCCACCTCGTCAATGCCCGCAACGTCCGCGAACGTGACGCGCACACTCTCGGGATCGATCGGCTTGCGCGCGCCGCCGCCGAATATGCCGCCAGCGGTCATCGAGCGCTGCTGACGCTTGAACATCCATAAATAGAAGCCGATCAAGAGCACGAAGGGGGCGATCGAGATCAGGAGATTCGTAAACACGCCGCGCTGCTGCACGAGCGGCGTCGCGCGCACGAGCGCCTTGCCCAGGGTGAGCTCCTCGAGCAGATCGTCGTTGGCGAAGGTGGGCCGCTCCGTCGTGAACTTCTGATAGGTCTTGCCCGCTTGGCCCGGTGTGGGCGCCGCCTTCCCCAACTCGCCCTGAATCGAGTCGCCACGCGCGAAGATTTCCGAGATGTTCTTCGCTTCGACCTGCGTCTTGAACTCCGTGTAAGCGACCGTCTCGGGATCGCTCAGGCGATCCTGCATCGTGAGCAAGCCGAAGAACGCCGTGTAGATCAGCAGCGCGAAGGCGATCTTGGTCCAGCGCGAACTCGGCGGCGTCGGGCTACCTTTAGGTAGGCCCTCGGTACGCCAGGGGCGCGGGGGTTGGGTGGGGTCCGCGGCGGTAGGGGGACGCGCCTCGGGCCGCTTGCTGGGCGGCGGGGAGTTCGGCTCGGTCATTCCCCCATGAGTAAGGCTGGATGTCTCCCGTGTCTACCCGCCGGCTCGGGCGACGGGCCAAGCGGCGGCAGAATCGAGTCCTTCACATGCAGGCAGCTGCATGCCGGGTTTCGCGCCGTCAGCGCCGATTGCGGCGCCAGGCAGCGAGCAGCGCGCAGGCGAAGAGCAGGGTGCTTCCGAAGGCTCGTGCGCGGTTCCCGCCGACGGCGACGAGGCTGCAGGCTCCGCTATCGGCCGTGGCGAGCGGAGTCGCCATCGCGTCGAGGTCCTCCGCCGCGCCATCGACGTCCTCTTCGGACGTGCCGCCCGCGCTGCCCGGATCTTCTGCATTGGGATTGGTTTCGCCGACCGTCTCGCCGTCCCCGGGCACGATCACGATGTCGACGCATTGGTAGTAGGTGCCTCGCCCGACAGGATTTGTCACGGGCGTGGCCATGTTGCCGTCCATCACCTGGATCAGTTGCAGCGTGCAATTGGTGCAGGGCGTGCTCGGCACCGTGAAGGGGATCTCCCAGATGCTGCCTTCGCCCATGTTGCCGGCATTGCCGCCCGGATCGGGGATGTCGGCGAGCGAATTGGCGTTGAAGTCGTCGAGGTCGGCGCCGTCATC
>JAYWEH010000301.1:0-4525 GCA_043780025.1 Deltaproteobacteria bacterium | reverse complement strand
CCAGCGCGGCGAGCTCTCGTAGATCGAGCGGCGCGCCGAAAGGGCTCTCGGGTCTCGGTGCGAAAACCTGTTCCGGAACGGATCCGGCAAACGCCCGGTGAATACCCGTGTCAGGATCGCAGAGTGACATCGCGCCGAACGTGTCGCCGTGGTAGCCGCCGCGTACGCTCAACAGGCGCTTACGCCGAGGCTCTCCGCGAGAGTGCCAATATTGGAGCGCCATTTTCATGGCGACCTCCACGCTCACCGATCCCGAGTCGCTGAAAAATACGCGGTCTAGGCCGGGTGGCACCACCCGGAGCAGCTTTTCGGTCAAGCGCAGCGCCGGCTCGTGAGTGAGCCCGCCGAACATCACGTGCGGCAAGCTCGCGAGCTGATCTTCGACCGCTCGCATCAGGGCCGGGTGCCGGTGGCCCAAGATGGCCGTCCACCACGACGACATCCCGTCGATCAACCGGCGCCCATCCGACAACTCCAGGTAGACGCCGTCGCTGCCGGTCACCAGGTACCGAGGGTCTGTGCCGGGCATGGCGGCGTACGGGTGCCAGACGTGTTCGCGGTCAAACCGCAACCAGTTGCTCGTGTCGTTCGCGGAGCTCACGCGCCGCAGAGCCTAACCCGCCACGGGTGAAGCCGAGGAGGATCAAATTGGCGAGGGGACGCCGCGACTCGTGCTATAACGCAGCGCAAGATGGCTCTGACATCCACGTTGCCGCGGCGGGATCAAGCGCTGCCCGGGCGTGCGCAGCCCCTCAGCGTGACCAATCGTCACTTCGTGAACGGTGCTCCAATCCTGCCGCCGTTTGAGGGCCTGGAGCTCGGCTTGTTCGGCATGGGCTGCTTTTGGGGCGTGGAGCGGCGTTTCTGGCAGACACCGGGCGTTCACAGCACAGCAGTCGGCTATGCGGCGGGGTACACGCCGAACCCCACTTACGAGGAGGTCTGCAGCGGCCTCACCGGCCACAACGAAGTCGTCCGGGTCGTGTTCGATCCGGCGCAGATTTCCTTCGAGCGCCTGCTCGAGGTGTTCTGGAACGAGCACAATCCGACGCAAGGCATGCGCCAGGGCAATGACCGCGGCACCCAGTATCGGTCCGGCATCTACGCCCACAACGACAATCAGGCGCGCCTGGCCGAGGCCTCTCGAGACAGTTACCAGCGCTCACTCTCCGCATCCGGCCACGGCCGCATCACCACGGAGATCCTGTCAGCCCCGGAATTCTACTACGCCGAGGATTATCACCAGCAGTACCTGGCGAAGAACCCCGGCGGCTATTGCGGGTTGGGCGGCACGGGCGTCCGCTATTGTTGACTAGGCGCCCAGTTCCGGCGGCCCCTCGATCACTAGACGTCGACCCCGAGCGCTCTCAACAATAGAAACGTCGCCGCACTGATGGCGGCGGCGCCGGGCACGGTGAAAATCCACGCCCACACGACCCGGCCTGCAACGCCCCAGCGCACCGCCGAGAGCTTGCGCACCGTGCCGACGCCGACGATGGCGCCGGTGATGGTTTGCGTGGTGGAGACGGGGATGCCGAGGCCCGTGGCCATGAACAGGGTCGCCGCGCCCGCGGTCTCCGCGCAGAAGCCGCCCACGGGGGCGAGCTTGGTGATCTTCATGCCCATGGTCTTCACGATGCGCCAGCCGCCGCTGAGGGTGCCTAGACCCATCGCGGCGTGGCAGGCGATCACCACCCAGAACGGTACGTGCTGTTCTTGCCCGGGCCCCGCGGCGACGAGCTGTTGATTGGCGACCAACACGGCCACGATGATGCCCATGGTCTTCTGCGCGTCATTACCGCCGTGGCCGAGCGAATACAGCGCCGCCGAGACCAGCTGCGCACGCCGGAACGTCTTGTCGATGCCGCGATGCGAACGATTGCCATAGAACACGATCAGCAGCTTCATCAGCGCGTAGCCGAGAGCGCTGCCGAGCAGCGGTGCGACCAGAATGAACAGCGCGGTCTTGCCGAAAAACGCCAGATCGAGCGCGCCCACGCCTGATTTGACCAGCGCCGCGCCGGCGAGCCCGCCGAGCAACGCGTGCGACGACGAGGTCGGTAGGCCCCACCACCACGTCAAAAGGTCCCAAATCACGGCGCCCACCAGCCCAGCCGCGACCAGGCCGAGCGTTACGACGCTCGGGTTCACACCCTTGGCGATGTTGCCGGCGACGTGCGTATCAAACAGCAAGAACGCCAGAAAATTGAAGACCGCCGCCCACACCACGGCCGCATTGGGCGAGAGCACGCGGGTGGAGACGATGGTGGCGATACTGTTTGCGGCGTCGTGGAAGCCGTTGATGAAGTCGAAGGCGAGCGCCAGGGCGATGATGATGATGAGCTCTGTCATGCGTATTCCAGCACCACGCCCTCGAGGATGTTCGCGACGTCTTCACAGCGGTCGGTCGCGGACTCGAGGCCGTCGAGGATGTCGCGCCACTTCATCACCATCAGGGGATCGTTGCCGGGCTTGAACAGATCGGCCATGGCCCTGCGGTGGGCGCTGTCGGCCGCGTTCTCGAGCCGATTGACCTCGATGCAGCATTCTAGAATTTCGGGGGCCCGGGCCATCGTGGAAAGGAGCCCGATGGCCTTGGCCAGCGACTCACACGATTGGACCAAGAGCTGCGCCAGCTCCAGCGCCTCCTGCGGCATGACAGTGACTTGATACAGCACCACCCGCTCCGCGGCGGCCTCGATCAGGTCGAGCACATCGTCCATGCGCGTGATGAGATTGTGGATGTCGTCCCGATCGAACGGCGTGATCCAATTCTCGTGCAGGCGCTTGATGGTCTCGTGCGTGATGCTGTCGGCGGTCGTCTCCGCCTCCTTGATGCGCGAGTAGAGCGATTGGGCGGCTGCGTCCGGCGGCGGGATGCTCTCCCTCGGCGCTCGGTAGACCTCACGCGGCGCGGCTTCCCCGACCTGCAGGCGGCTCAACAACTCCAGGAACAGGTGCGAGGCCTCGACGCTCTTGTTCGCGTGCCTCGAGAAGGCATCGAAGAACGCCGCGTCCTTTTTCTTGGAGCCAAACATTGGCCGTCACCCTAGTGACGCGTGGTTGTCACAACAATGACAACGAGCGAGTCCAGCCGTTCTTATGTATATATTCCTGCAGCAACGGAACGTTGCGCAGCCCGAGCTGCGTGCCGGCTTCTGTCAGCCGGGCGTGCGTTCTATTCCGAGGCCGCGCGCTTCAGCTAACGGGAAATCGATGTGGATATGATTGCCGTCGGCGTCGTGGACATTGACTTGGCAAAGGCCAAAGTCTTCCACGATTCCAACACGATAGGGGACCTGCAGCCGGTCGAGCCGGGCCACGAAAGCGCCGAGATCCTCCGCCGCGAAGGCGAAGTGCTGAAGGCGTAGGTCGCCCTCCATGGGCCTGAGCGCGCTGCGCTCCACCAGGTGGACCGAAGGGACTCCTCCGCAGTACATCCACGCGCCGCCGAACGAGAAATTCGGCCGAGGGCCTGGCTCGAGCCCCAAGACCTGCGAATAGAATGCCTTCTGCTCGGTCAGGCGAGTCGTGCAGACGTTGATATGGTCCAGCCGGTTGAGACCCATTCAGCGCTCATACCACACGAGCGTTTCCGCCGGGGAGCGCCGCGCGCCGGGATGGTATTGAGTGGCGGCGATGGTCTGGCTCGCGATTGCAATCTTGCTGGCGGTGGCGCTGACGCCGCTGGTCATTTCGATCCGCCGCGGCACCGAGCTGTTTGTGCTTCGGGTGCAAGCCGGCCGGCTCCGCTTCGTGCGCGGTCGCATGCCGCAGGGCTTGCTCGATGAAATCGCCGACATCGTGAGGTCCCCGCCCCTCGAGCGGGCTACTCTCACCGCGGTCCGCCGCCGCGGGCGCCCGGAGTGGCTCGTGCGTGGAAGCGTGGAAGCCGAGCAAATGCAGCGCCTGCGCAACGTGATCGGACGCTACTCGGTCCAGCGTATCCGCGCTGGGGGCAAGCCAGGTCGCGCGCGCTGATGCGGCCGATTGCGCCTGTGCCGGCGCAGAAGTACGGTGCCCCGAGTGAGTGCGCCGGTGGGTGATTACATGCTCGAGAGCCTCTCGGCCGTGCTGCTCGTGGTGCTTCTGCTCGCCGCGGCAGGTTTCGTGCTGCAGCGGACTGGCTTGCGCCGGGCAACGGGCCCTGTGGAATTGCTCGCGCGGCTGCCGCTCGAAGCGCGGCGTTCGGTGTACGTGATTCGCGTCGTGGACCAGATCTTGATCATCGGCTCCAGCGAGGCCGGCCTGTCCAAGCTCGGTGACGTTCCGGAAGCGGCGCTCGGCGCCCTGCAGTCGGCGCCGAAGGCGAGCTTCGCGTCGGTGCTCGCGGAGGCGCTGGGGCGGCGCCCGCTCGGTCGCACCGAGCCCCCAGCGGCCCGAGGAGCTGACCCGTGAACGCGGATCTGCTGGGCCGGCCGCTGTCGCTGGCGCTCGTTTTGGCCCTGGTTGGGCTGTTGCCGTTTGCGTTCATGGCGCTCACTTCGTTCGTGAAGATCGCCACCGTGCTCCAGATCGTGCGCGG
>JAYWEH010000300.1:0-10794 GCA_043780025.1 Deltaproteobacteria bacterium | reverse complement strand
GTCGAGCCCGTGTGGAAGAGCAGGTACTCGATCGCGGCGAGGCCGCGGGCGCTGCTCAGGCTGGTGGGGAAGCTTTCGTTTGCATAGCTGCGATCGACGATCTGTTGATCGACGCGGCAGTAGTTCGCCAGTGGAAAGCTGTAGATCTCGTCCCGTACGTTCTGTCCACCCGGTTCGCCACTGCGAGCGGCGGGTCCAAAGCGAAGCGGTTCCGCGCGCTGCCAGCTTGCCGCAGCGTTGAGCCAGGCCACTTGCGCTGCGTCGGGTGATGCGCCTGGGTCGGCCGCGAGCGCCTCGGTGGTGTTGACGAGCGCGAGCGCCGCATCACCAAATTCGCGGTAGCTCGACAGGGCACAATCCGCCAGCGCCTCTCGTAACCGGCGCTTCGAAAACCGCGGGGGAGGCATTGCGGGCCCGGAACCCCCCGCCGCATTGAACGGGTTGCCACCCGAGTCGAGGTTGCCTCCGGTGCCATTCGCCGTCGCTGCGGCGCCTGCGCCGGGAGTCACACCGTTGCCAGCTCCGGCGGGGACCCCGGGGTTCGAGTCGGCACCCGACGCGCCCGTTGTGGGCGTGTCAGCCGCTCGGAGCGGTCTGACATGCTCGTCGAGCGGCTTCTTGTTGCACGACCACACCAGGCCAAGCGGCATGAGCCGAGCCAAGGCGCCGACGCGCGTCTGCGATCTGATCGATATCCTGGGTTTCATGGAACCTCTGACTGGGAGCACGAATTGTTCTCCGAGGGCGGTGTGGACCGCCCCCGCGAAGGACTGGGTTGCACTCAGTTCAGCGGCAAGAGCATCAAGAGCCCGTCGTCGTCGTTGCTCGATGTCCGACCACCGGCGATGCCAACGATCGCGACGTGATCCGGGTCGGTCGGCGAGATCGCGGCTGACCAGAAGTGGTCCGTGTCGCCGCCCGCGTCGAACAGCTGGAAACCGCCGGGCGCGAAGCCCGTGTCGGGTTGGCCGTTCTCCGTCAAGATCGCGACCATGGCGTCGCGTTCGGGCTGCTCGGCAGCGGAGCGCCGGCCGACGCCGACGCCGAGGATGCGGTTATCGGGGAGCGTCATCACAAACCGCCCGTTGTCACCGTACCCGCCCGCGTCGATGTACGCGCGCCCCGCCGTGCCGTAGGTCGGGTCCATCTCACCCGCCGCGGTGAAGCGGAAGGAAACCCAATCGGAACCGGTGCCGCCAACGGTTGGGGTCGGGCCGTAGCCCATCGTGATAAATTTGTCTCCTTGCAGCGCCGCGCCGTAAGCCTCGGCACGCAGCGCCGGGTTTAGTTCGTCGGTGGCAAAGTCGTGCCAAACACCCGGGGTCGCAACGGCATCGAGGGTTGCGAAGAACGGATCAAACTCACCGTTCGCGTCCACTTTGTAAAGAACCGGCTGCTGCGTGGAGATGCCGAGCGCCGTGGAGGTCGTGTAGCCCGTGCCGACGATGCTGCCGTCCGTCAGGACCGTGGCGGAACGGGCCGAGGCGTTGGCGTTCGCGATGTCCAGCATGACCTTGCCGTCGCCGGAGAAGGTCGTGTCTGGAACGCCGTCCGCCGTGAGGCGCAACAGCGCCCAATCCGAGTCTGTGCGGGAAGTCACGCCATCGGGTAGGAAGCCGTCCCCGCGCTGTGTCCCATGCACGACCAATGCGTCGTCCGCCGCGAGTGCGAGCGTCCACTGGTTGTCTCCGCCGAGCAGCGTCGGTTGATTGTTGTTGTTGACGCCCGCAACGCCCGTGTTCAAGTCGAGCCTGACAACGCCGTTCTCGCCGAAGGTGTCGTCGAGCGTTCCATCGGGGGTGAAACGCACGAGCACGATGTCCGTGTCATTGGCGAGTACGCCTTCCGCGTCGGGATCGTGTTCCGCCGCGCCGGCAATCACGATGTTGCCAGTCGACTGCACCACGATACCACGCGCCAATTCGCGGCTCGTGCCGCCCACGCTGACGTTTTTCGTGACGACGCCGTCATTGCCGAAACGCCGGTCCAGCTGACCATCAGGCAGGAACTTGGCGACTAGGAGCGAGAAGTCCGCGGCTGCATCAAGGTCGGTCGAGATCTGGCCCGTCGCCAGCAAGTTGCCATCCGGGGCGAAGGTGACACCGAACAGGCGATCGTGCCCCGCCGAGGAGAGGCTGATCACGCCAGCTTCCCCGATGGGAACGATCGTGGAGCTGCCACCCGCCGAACTCGAGCCATCGCGCCCGTCTCGCCCGCTGATGCCCGCGATGCCCGGCAAACCCTGGATGCCATCGACGCCATCCAGACCGGAGATGCCCGGGATCCCCTCGGTGCCGGGCGTGCCGCTGACGCCATCGGTACCGTCGATGCCATTGACGCCGCTTTCCCCGTCTTGACCATCAATACCATCTAGGCCGTCTTCGCCGTCTTCGCCCGCCAAACCGGGCCCGCCCTGGGGGCCTTCGCAGGCGGCCTGCGTAACCGCCAACGTGGCCAACAAACCGACTGCGGTCAGACCGCGCTGCACACTGCTAAATTTACGAAATTTCATGATAATCTCCTTGGGTCTGAGCTAGACGCTGCAGGCTTTGTCGAACAACCGCCCCCCGGCGAGCGCCTTGCGCGTCGAGTCGTCTCGGACTTGGTCGCGGCGCAGGTATTCATGATAATGATACTGAATGTCAATTACATTCAGCGCGCGCGTTAACTCGGCCTGAGGGGCAAGGGAGCCACCGGTGTCTGCGCCCGCTGTCCGCTCAGCTCGTGGGGTTCGGCGAGACCGCACGGGCGTCGAGCGTTTGGAGGTGCTCCTCCGAAGACGGCGGAACCCCGCCTATGTTAGGGATAGCGAGCTCGAGCGGGCCTTGTCCATGCCGCGCTGAGCCGTCGAGGGCAGTGTCATGTCGCGAACTCTTCGAGCTTTCTCGCTCTGCGCCTTGGGCGGTAGCTTGGCATTGAGTTGGTTCGGTTGCGTCGGTGGCGCGCCGATGCAGCGGCTCTACGACGGAGGCGAGCAGTCGCCGTCGGAGGTCGCCGAGTTGCAGGGCAACGTCGAACATGTGGACGGGGTGAGGGTGTCCGGCGGCAAATTTACTTTGCTGCCGGGGTGCCATGTCATTCGGCCGCCAACCTCGTGGGGGGAAAGCAGCTCGATGAACGCGATGTACGCATCTTTGCCCGTCATGCACGCGTCCATCGAAATGAAAGGGGGCAGTCGCTACTTCCTGTCAGTCATTTCGGGCCGCTTTGACGGGACCGGGTCGGGACGGATTCAGGTTGAAGCGACTGAGCTCGACGAGCAGGGGACGCCGCTGGCAAAGTTCCTCATGTTTGCAGGCGAAGGGAGCGCGTCGGCGTGTCAAACCGAAGCGTTGGGCTCGAGACAGGCCATCGGGGCCGACAAATGACGGGCGCGTAGAAGGAAGAATGGGTCGTGCCGGCTTCGGGTCAGCCTTGGGATCCAGATTTCCTGCGGAGCAGCGCGCTGCTCTCGGACTACTCTGAGCTCGCTGAGTCGCTCACTTCGGGGGGCGATTGGCCCACTCTCGAGGCGTACACGCGTTTTGCTGAACAGGAACGCCGAGACCGCGCTCCCGAGCTGGAAGCCGTGCGGTTTGCGCCGCCCAGGCCGCGCCGGCGGCGTGCCCGTGCCCGTGCCAAGGTCGAGGTCGAGGTCGAGGTGCGCGAGTTGTATGACGGCCGCATCGCCTTGGACCGCGAGGTGCCGTGCCTGGGGGCGAGCTACCATGACCTCTGCAACGTGCTGGTGTGGGCTGCTTTTCCGCGTGCGAAGCGCGCGCTGCATGAACGACAGTATCGTGCGCTGCGCGGGGTGCTGACGGGTGCTCCGTCTCGCCTACCCAATCGCCGCACTCGAGAGCAGGACGCGCTCACTCTGTTTGACGAGGGTGGCTCGCTCTTGGTGCTGCCCCAAGGTGGCAGAGAGCGCATCGTGCTCTTCGGACACGCCCTGATGGAGCACGTGAGCTTCCAAACCACGAGGATCAATTCGGCGGCCCTGGTGATCGAACTACCCCAAGCAGCGCCGCAGGGTCGAGCCCTGTTCGAGCTGCTGGATCGAGAGCTAGCGGTGCGCCTCCGCGATCCAAACCAGCTCCGTGAGCCGAATTTCGAACGCAGCCTGGCGATTGTTAGCGAGCTGGCCGAGCGCGGGTTGGTGGTTTCCGAACGGAAGCCGCCCTCAGCGTGACCAGCTTCCGCTCCACGGGCGCGAGCGGGGCGCGGGCGATCGGGCTGACGTGTTCGAGCCGTTCAGCGCGAGCGTCCCTGTGCTGAGTCCAGCGTGAAAGGTAGCGTCAAACTCGAGGCTCGATGTCGGATTGTCAGCTGGCGGCGTCTGCACGACGACCTCCCCGAGAGCGCCGCCCTCGGCGTACGCGCGAACCTGGACCGGTACACTCGCGTCGAGGCGACCATCACGTGTGCGGGCGCGCAGCTGAGCCTCAAAGACCAAGTCTTCCTCGAAAGCCTGGCAGAGCTCTGACGCGAGCGCCTGAAACTCGAGCGCCAGCTCAGCGCGCGAGCCGTCAGACCATTCGAGCGCGGGAGCGCGCGAGCTGCTCAGCGCTTCCAGGACGTCGCTCGCGCTGAACCCGAGCGGCCTCGCGTCGTTGGGCAGGGCGCGAGCGGGCTCAGAACAGCGCTCGGCACTCGGCCAGACCGCGAGCGGCTCTCGATCACCGACGGGCTCCGCGAGCGGCGCGGCGTCACGCAGCGCCTGGGGTGCGGTCTTTGTGTAGCTGCCCCAGATCTCGGCCTCCACCGACCCCTGGCTACCGTTCTCCCAGAGCAGCATCTGAACCTGCAAGGCGGCAACCCGATATTGCCGATTTGGGTCGCGCGAACCGAGCTCATCGATGATGAGTCCACCAGCGATGCCCTTTGGCTCGACGCGATGCGCGAGCTCGGCTCGATGGACACTACTGGCGACGATCTGAGTTTGAAACGTTTCATCGAGGGCAAATGCGTCGCTCCGCAACGAAATCTCGACGGGCAACGCCAGCACGGGCGGAGCGCACTCGCTGCCTTCGGGTGCATCGGGAGCAAGCAACTCCTCCCGGTACTGGATGTCGCCGGCCCCCGCGGCCACGCGCAGCCACAGGCTGGAGCGTCCGCGTTCGGGCCCATAGTCCATCGAGTATTGTTCGCGATCGACGCTGGGCATCCAGATCAGCGCCGAGGTTCGATCACCCCCCAAATGCCGGAGTACCTCGAGCGCAGAAAACCCGAGGGGGCTCGGTTGGTCCCAATGCTCGATGCGCTCGACCACGGGGATGCAGGGGCCGCGAGCCGTGATGAAGGGCAGTGCCAAGTCTGGCTGCTGAGCGGTATGGGCGCAGCCGCTGGCCACAGCGAGAGCGCAAGTACCGAGGAGACCGCGATGTCTTCGGATTCTGGGCAAGGCGGTGCCCGGCCGGCGCTGGCCGGGAAGGTCCTCGCTCGGGCGGGGAGGGGATTCGTACATGGGTCGGTTCGGCCTCGAGGCTCAGCCTATCCCATAACGCGGCAAGCTCGAAAATCGTTCCTGCGAAGTTGCGGCCCCCGCCGGACGGAGCCGGGCGGCTTCTGCCCACCGGGGCATTTGGGCAGAACAAAAGTGCCGCGGCCCCGACGCAGGCTTCGACCGAGAAGCCAATTTGCCCGTCGTTGGGCGTCTGAAGCCTCCGAAGGCTGTCTTGGCCGGTCACGGCCGAGCGTCCGCGCTGGGTTCGAGTTTCGGGCACGAGCGTTGCACTACCGACGACGCGAATCGAAAACGGGCCCCGCTTCTCGACCGGCCCACGGAGGAAATATGCAACGCATTCAACGACACTTAATGAGCAGCGCTCTGTTGGTCGGACTCTGCTCGAGCGGTCTGGCGTTCGCTGATGGCGACACTTCGTCGCAAACGCGGCCGGCGCAGGAATCGAACGGGCAAGTCTCAGCGGACGGGAAGGTGGGGGCCAAGGCGGAGGTCAAGGCAACGACCACGGCGCCGGCGCGCGCTCCCGCCGCGAATCTGTCCGGCTACAGCGTCGATCAGATCAAGGAGCTACAGCGCCAACTCGCTGCACGCGGCGCCTATCAGGGCCGCGTGGATGGAATTTCGGGCCCGATGACGGTCGAGGCGCTGCGCAACTTTCAGATTCAGCAGAAGCTCGACACGAGCGGCGGCCTCAACGCCGAGACCCGGGATGCGCTGGGTCTGCACTGGGATCGCGCTCCGGTGAGCGGTCGCGACGACGGGATCGATACGAGCCAGCAGAACCCGGCGCTGCAGGCCAACGTCGGGGCTCCCGCGACACCGACCATGCAGTTGCGAGCGCTCGACGCCGACCGTGCCAAGGGCGTGCAGCAACGCTTGCGTGAGCTCGGCTACTACAAGGGTGAGATCGACGGCGTCTTGGGCGAGCAAACTCGTTCGGCGCTGCAAACCTTCTTTCAGGATCAAGCCGCGCTGGCGGCTCGTGGCGTGGTCAATGAAGCGACGGTGAGCTGGTTCACGGGCACCACCGCGGTCCCGCCTAATCAATGACGTTCTGGCAGGGCTTTGCCAGCACATCGTGAAACGCAACGCCCGCGCTCGACAGCGCGGGCGTCTCGCTTGTGCGCCTTCGCTCGCGGCGAGTTCTCAGAGACCGAGCGTCTCTCGGACAACGCAGAGCTGCAAGTCCGCGTTCTCTGCTTCGCACACGCCATCGTTGGGGGTGGTGACGCCATTCTCACAATGGAAATCGCTGTCGGGGCGCGGTAGCCCACAGGCTTGGGCAGTCGCGGCTTCTGTCGGACAGAGCTCGACCGCAGTTTCGCATGTGTCCAGACATCGAGCTTGATTGTCCATCTCGCAGTCCAGGGAACGAGCGCAAACGGCCGTACAATTCACGGTCCCATTGCCCGTACCCGCGGCTCCACCGCCATTGCTGGTCGAACTACGGCCTGCGCTACCGCCGGAGCTGTCGCTTCCGCCGTTGCCGCTGCTTCCTGCGCTACCGCCATTGCTGGTCGAACTGCTGCCGGCGCTGCCCGCGGAGCCGGCGCTGCTACTGCCGCCGTAGCCCTCGCTACTCGCGTCATCATCCGAGCAGGCGGACAGGGCGATCAATGGCAATGAGTAAAGCCAAGTTAATCTCATGGGCCGAGACTAACCTCCCGCTGAGAACCTTAGCAATCCCGATTCGGGGCCCGCATGGCGGCAGCGCTGCCGCTGGATCAAAAAAGCGTCGAATGGGCTACTACCGTGACAGGGGAAGAGGCCGCGCTACCCTCGCTATCCGCGGCTCCCGTGGGACGGCCGCCGCGCGTCGCTCACCGCCTGGAGTCTCGATGTACACCCATCACACCGAAACCATTCAAAGGGTCATTCAGCATTTTTTCGCGGACCCCGAGGTCACTGCCCTACTCCTGACGGGGTCTCTCGCGCACGGCTTTGCAAACGAGGGCTCCGACGTCGACATCGCGATCATCGTCTCCGAAGCGGAGCGGGCGAGGCGCGCTGCATCCGGCGGGCTCACCTTTTTCAGTCGCGAGTTGGCGGGCTACGAAGGCGGTTACGTCGACGCCAAGTATCTCAGCTTGGACTTTCTCGACCAGGTCGAGCGCCGCGGTAGTGAGCCCGCGCGTTACGCCTTCGCGGACGCGCGCGTGTTAGCGAGCCGTGTCCCCGATCTGGTCGCGCGCGTTGGGCGCATCGCGCGTTATCCGGTCGAGCAGCAAGCGAAGCGTATCAGCCAATTCCGAGCGCAGCTCGAAGCGTGGCACTGGTATGTGGGGCAGGCCGCAGATCGGAGAAACGACTACTTGATGTTGACAGCAGCGACCAAGCTCAGCCTGTTTGCTGGACGCCTCGTACTGGCTCACAACCAGATGCTCTATCCGTACCACAAATGGTTTCTGCGCGTACTCGAGCGCGCCCCAGCGAAGCCACAAGGGCTACTCGAAGCGATCGCCGAACTCACGGCTCGGCCATCACGAGAAGCGGCCCGAGCCCTTTACGATTGTGTGCTTGGCTTTCATGATTGGCAAACGGGAGGCGATCCGTGGGGGCATCGTTTCATGCTGGATACCGAGCTCAGTTGGATGAACGGTGTCGCCCCCATCGAGGATGTCTGACGCCGCTCGGCAGGTGTAGTGCTATCGACTTGCCGGCGAGTGCAGCGCCTTGCGTGGGCAAACCCCCCCCGCGTCAGGATACTTGTCACCCCCTAATGATCAGGGAAATTCTGATCGCGCGATTTGCTAGTAGGGTGGGAAACAACCCGCAAAGTGACTCAATACAGCGAAGCATTCAAGTCGAAGATGGTTCAGCGGATTCTGGAACCGGCGGCGCTCAGCGCCAACCGTCTCGCCCAGGAAGTCGGCATCGGGTAGCCGACTTGTCGAAGTGGCGCCGGGGCCCGCTTCATCACCCGTGCACAAGCTCACGACCGAGGAGTGCGAACGGGTGCTCGCGAAAGTAAACTGTCCCAAGTTTCGGAATCTTCCCCGCGCCAAATCGTGCCGTGTCTCGCCGACTGGGGCGAGTACGTCGCCTAACTCCGCGTTGCTACCGACGAGACCCTCGCACGCGCTCGGGGTCTAGCCGCTCGAAGGCGGCACACACGCCTTGGTACTTCGCGCCGGGTCGACAAACTCGATGCTCGACGAACAGTTCGCCTCATTGTCCGACGTGCGATTGCGGTTGCACTCGACCTTCTCAGCACAAATGCGAAAGCAATAGCTCTGCCCGTCATCGTGGCTCACACAGGCGGAACCGTCCGGACAATCCGCGTCCGCCTGACAACCCTGGATACCGCAGTACCCGCCTTTGAATTCGGTGATGCATCTGAGCTGGACGGTTTCATCATCGAACTGCACCTCGGGGCAGGCCTCGGTGTTGGCACACTCTGCGCCCACGCCAATGCGATCTGCGGCGGTGGCACCGTCGTCGTCGCCACAGCTCGAGGCTCCCATCGTCCCCACGACCGCCCCAGCGAGCCCCAATAGGCGCGCCCGGGTTCCCCGCATCCCTCTAGGCTGGTGTCCCATAAACGGCACTACGGCGCGCGGAGTGAAAATTGAACGCCTTGACATCCCGCAATATCCAGACTGCGTAACGGTCGGATACTGCCGGTCCCGATCGCCGCAAATTCACCGGACAGACCCGTGCGACGCCAGGAACGCCTAGCTGTCGCCGGGCGCCTCCAGGCTGATGCGCCCCAACTAGCTGGCGCTACGACAACCCGGACGACCCGACAGGCATCGTCTTGTATAACGATTTGTGCGACACCGCGCTGCGGGACGCGAGCGCACGCCTCTCCATCGAATTTGGCTGCGAGCGCGTCGGCGAGCCACGCTGAGGACTTCTGGTCAGAGGCGCCGGTTGGCCTCGGGAGAGCGGATTTCAATCGGCCTAGCTGATATGCTCGGTGGCCGAGCATGCATGATTTGCGAGACGTGGGGGGCACCCGGGGCGGACTACCCACCTTCCTCCTCGGCTTTGTCCTGTTGTGCCTCGGGGGGTACCTGCTAATGGACCGCGTTACGGTCTATGGGGGGTACTGGAGCTGGTTTGGGTCAGCCGGGAGTTCCTTCGGCGTAACCCTCATTCCCCTGCTCTTGGGCGTTGCCATCCTGTTCTACGACGGCAGGTCAATATTCGGCTGGTTTCTCGCCGGGGCGGGAGCCATCGTGATCTTCGCGGGCATCATCGCCAATCTGCAAATCCACTTCCGCGGAACGAGCCTTTTCAACACCCTGGTCATGCTTTTCCTGATCATGGCCGGCCTGGGCATGATGTCCCGTTCGTTGAGGGCAGCGAATTAGCCCGAGCAGGGCCGCGGCCAACTCGACAGCCGAGTGAGGCACGCGTGATTTGTCGCCCCGGTGATCGCCGGGGCACAATCGCGTGGCGCGCCGAACAGACTCGATCGTTGGGCGGTTGGCGCTATCCTCTGTGCCGTGGCTAACGGGATCTCTTCGCGAAAGCGTTCACTACCTCCACATTTCAGTCTGGTGCGGAGCCTCACCACGGCGGACTTCATTACGCTAGTCAACGCGGTGAGCGGCGTATGTTCCGTGTTCTCCTGCCTCGAGTTCGGGATTTCACGGCGCGTGGGCTACCTCTGGCTCGCGATCGGGCTCATCGTTCTGGCCGCGCTCGCGGATTTTTTTGATGGTCGCGTCGCTCGGCGTAGCCGTCGCATGAGCTCGCTCGGAGGGGACCTGGATTCCCTGGCGGACCTGATTTCGTTTGGAGTGGCGCCCGCGACCTTGGCGTTTGCTGTTGGTTTGAACGGCGGCTGGGACTGGATCGCGCTCGCTTATTTTGTGTGTTGTGGCCTGAGTCGCCTCGCGCGTTACAACGTGACGGCCGGTTCGCTGTCGGACGCGAGCGGCAAGGTCGCATACTTCGAGGGCACACCGATCCCGACGAGCCTGCTACTGGTGCTCGGCGTGGCGGTATTGGTCGCGGCGGGCCGCATCCACGAGCACCTGCCATTCGGGGTTTGGCGCGGCGCGGGCGAGTTTCATCCTTTGGTGCTCGCCTATCTCGTGAGTGGCAGCGCGATGATCAGCGCGCGCTTGCGTGTGCCCAAGCCTTGATGCGGCGTCGCTACTCGGGCGGAGGTGGCTCCAGCTTCAGCGGGCTTTCGTCCAGGTGCAACTTCAGAGGCACTTCGACTCGCTGGCGTTGCTTTGCTGGAAGCTTGGGGTGCGGCAAGGTAACCTGGCGCGTTGCCCGAAGCAGGCAGGGGGTTCGAGGCGGGTCCGAGCTTGCAATTTCGGGGTTCTGCAGGCGGCCCCGGCCGTCGATAGCGAAGCTCAGCACGACTTCGACGGGCAGCCGACCGAGGG
>JAYWEH010000299.1:0-10795 GCA_043780025.1 Deltaproteobacteria bacterium | reverse complement strand
CTTCTTGGCCGCCTTCAGGTCTTTGCCGAAGGCGTGCACCGCCTTCTCGATCCGTTCGAACTCGGCGGGATCATCAATGTGAAAGGGCGCTGTCGAGATCTCCATGCGCACCGAGTCGAGGGTGACCTGGATCGCGTCTTTCCAGGCGCCCGCGGAGTCCTTCCACTCATGTTCGGTGGCGCGCAGCGCTTCGCCGGGCCAGCTCCAGCCCGAAGGCGGTGACTTGCCCAACGCCGTCGCGACTTCCGCTTCGAAGCCGTAGTTCAGGTCGAATTCGAAGCCGAGAGTCGGACCGGTGGATACGGGAACCTGGCGCTCGATCAGGCCCAGCTCTTCGGGCTCGAGGTTTTCGCCCTCCTCGCCCGGGGTCTCGTCATCGAACGTTTCAGAGTCGTCGTTTGACTCGAGCTCGTCCTGCGCTTCGTAGTCGTCCTGCACTTCGTAGTCGTCCTGCACTTCGTAGTCGTCCTGCGCTTCGCTGTCGTCCTGCGCTCCGAATTCGTCGGTTGGCTCGAGCTCGTCGTGCGCTTCCAATTCGTCATCCGTTTCGCGAAATGCGAACAGCAGCTCGTTGGTGAACGGAGACTCGAGCTCGCTTGGACTCCCGAGCTCGCTGAACCGTAGTTTTCTCGTAAGCACTGCCCTTGACCCGCCTCGGGAGCGGCTGAGTGCAAGCCTCGGGCCACGCCCGAGCGATCATGCCCGGCGCCACGAATCCAGGGCGGCACGCGGGATTTCGCGGTCTGAAGCTTCGAGCTCTGCCGCTCGTCACTGTTACCTGGAGGGAACGGTGCCTGGCGGAGTTGTAAACTCGCGGTAACAGCGCAACACAGCGCCCCGACGTGAGCCGCGCTGAATTACGCTTCCGCGTCCGGCTCGTAGTCGTCGTGATGCGGCAGGGAGCGCGGCTGATCCGGGATCCCCGCGAGCCGCACGATACCGTTTCGCTCGCCGGCGTAGCCGTCCATGATGAAGTTCAGCCAATAGCGCTCCGAGCGGCCAAACTTCAGGTGACGGGCGATCGCCGCGTCGGGAGCATTGCTACTGGCAGCGGCCTTCTTCCTTTGTCGCAGCCGTGCTCGTTGCTTGGAGGACAAATTAGCTCGTGCCGGGGCCCGCTTCTCGGCGCTTGCCGTGCCGGCCGAGGCGGCGCCCGAACGCTCCAGATAGTCGAGCCACTGCTGCTCGGACGCCGCCAGCAAATAGGGCGAATCGGCGATGAAGTATTGCCCTTCAAACGCCAATACTCGAGCCAGCATGCGATCCCCGGCGCGCAAAAAGGGCCCCGTCAGGCGCACTGAAAGCGCCTGACCGCTGCGCACCGCCTCGATCTGTGCGCTCGAATTCTCCGCATGCGTGACCCGATACAGATCGAAATGGGAGTCCGCAAGCGTTCGCGCCAGGCGGTGCAACCTCTCACGCGCCGGCTCCACACCCGTCAAGCGCGCGAGCACCGAATACGGCGTCTCGTTAGCGGGCGCCTGGGGTATTTCCGCCAGAATGTGCTGCGCGGCATACGAATCGTAAACGGGGCTCATGGGTGGCCCACCCGGCACGAAATCCTTCTCTATCTGCGCCTGCAATCGCGACAACCGTTCGAACTGGGGAGCACCCAGCAGCTGAAAAGCCGCCTTCACCGCGGCCTTGTAGTGGAGCATGAATTCGTCGACCTCGCGCGCGAAGGGCGCTTCGTTCGGCAGCTGCGCGGGGCGCCCCTGGCGCATTCGTTCAATCACGTCGACGGGCAGCAGGGCCTCGAGCAGGACCAGCTTGGAGATCTGCATCGCGATCGGTTCAAAGCGCACGTTGGACATGCCTGAGCTCACTTTGCCTTCACCAGGGCAACGGCTTGCCGCTCGGGTCTACATACATGGGCCCGTCGACAGCGTGCTGCTTCAGGATCGTCTCCAGCACCTTCACCGCCGCTTCTTCGGCGGAGATCGGCGCCCGGCCTTTGCCCGAGGAGTTGAACCAGCCGGGGTGCAGCACCAGCACCTTGATACCTTCGGGCTCGAGATGGTTTTGCAGCAGCTTCGAGCCCATGTTCAGGGCCGACTTGGACATGCAGTAGGCGTACTCCGTCTTGCGCCGGCAATCACCGATGGATCCCGCCTCGGAGGAGACATTGACGACCAGCTTGCGTTGACCTTTCCTCAAGAGCGGTAGGCCATGCTTCACGACGCGCAAGGGCCCGACCGCGTTCACCTCGAAGGTGCGAGCGCAGATGGATAGATCCGCTTCCTCGAGGATCGGCTGCGACCCATCCAGGTAGGTCACAGCGTTGTTGATGATGGCGTCGAGGTGGCCAAAGCGCTCCGCGACCTCGGCGAAGGCCTTCCGGATCGCGGCCTCATCGGTCACATCGGCCACGTGAATGCTCAGTCGTTCGGCGTGGCGCGACGCTAGCTCCCCGAGGCCCTCGCTCTCGGCGCGCACCAGGGCGCTGATGCGAAACCCCCGCTCGAGCAGCTGCCGCGTCATTGCCAGGCCCAGGCCGCGAGCGGCCCCCGTGATCAGAAATTGCTCATTCATCGATGTGCTCTCGTCCTTTGCCACGACTCGAGCAGCGTAGGCGCGAGCATCGCGCCGGGCAACTGGCGCCTCGCTTGACAGCGCAAATATGCACTGATATGTATATACACAGAAATGCAACTAGATGCTTTCCAGACGCTCGCTGACCCCACGCGCCGTCGCATTGTCGCGGCGTTGCGCACAGGCGAGCTGCAGGTCAATGACATCGTCGAGCAAGCCGGGATCCACCAATCCGGCGTTTCTCGCCACCTGCGCATCCTGCATCAATCGGGCTTCGTCTCCGTGCGTCCGGACGGGCAGCGCCGCCTCTACTCGCTCAGGCCAGAGCCGTTCGGCGAGATCGAGCAGTGGCTCGGGGACTATCGCTCACTGTGGGAAGGCCGACTCGATCGCTTCGGAGCAGCCCTCGAGGAACGACGTAAACGTCGCAAGTCCAACTGATGGAGAGGATGACAATGAATCACGACAACGAACAGAGCGCCCAACGGCACAAGGCAAAGCTAGTCATCGAGCGCACCTACCCGGCGCGCGTCGACGAGGTGTGGGAGTTGTGGACGACCCGGGACGGCTTCGAATCCTGGTGGGGGCCGGTGGGCTTTCGTGTCGAGGTCCACCAGCTCGAAGCACGCCTGGGCGGCACGCTGCGCTATGACATGATCGCGGACGCGCCCGAGCAGGTCCTGGCAATGAAGCAAATGGGCCAACCCCTCAGCCACGCGACGCGCGGCACGTTCACCCAATACCAGCCCCAGCAGCGCCTGGCGCTCACCCACGTGATCGACTTCCTGCCCGGCGTAAAGCCGTACGAGAGCACCCTGCAGGTGGAGCTGTTCCCCGCGGGCAAGAGCGTTCGCATGGTGGTCACGCTCGATGCGATGCACAACGAGCAGTTTACAGAGATGCAAAGAGAGGGCTTCACGAGCCAGCTCACCAAGCTGGACACGCGCTTCGGAGCCGCTGCTCGGGGCTGACCCGCTCGGGGCGATCGACGGCAGCCGGCTTCGCGAGCCGACTGCCGGGGCACCTCAAACTTCGCGCTGCATGATGACGCGCAGATCGGTGCGCAGGCCCTTGCGACGCTCCATCTCGACGATGCGCACGAGCTCCGGCGGTTGATCCGCCGGGGCCACGACCACAAAGCCGCACTCTCTGTAGAACGGCGCGTTCCAGGGCACGTCGCGGAACGTGGACAGCGTCACCGCGGAGAAGCCGCGCGTGAAGGCCCATTCACAGACGGCTTCGACGAGCGCGCTGCCCAACCCTTTGCGACCCTGCTCCGGCAGCACATCGATCTCGTCGAGGTGCGCAAACAGACCCAGCTCAATCACGAGCGCGAAGCCCACGGGCACATTGCCGGCGTCCACCGCGACCCACAGCCGCCCGTCCTGGTTCGCCCGATCGAGCGTGTCCACGGAGTTGACGGACTGTTCGGCGGATAACCCCAGTTCCTCGGCCAGGCTCGCGAATAGACTCGCGGATCGCCGCTCGATATCCGGCAGGAGCGCGACCTCCTGGTGCCGCGCAAGGCGAATGGTGTAGCCGGGGGCCATCTCTTCACGCTCCTCCTGCTCGTTTCCCGTTCAGGATCGCCTTGCGCATATACCACGGTTCCCAATCCGGTGCCTCGCTGCCCTTGCATTCGCAACGGGGAGGCGCAGATTGGCTCGGGAGCACAATCATGATTCGAACCTGCGCAGCATGCGGCCAACAGAATCGCATCCCGGCACGGCACCTTGCGGACGCGGGGCGTTGTGGCGCCTGCCGCGCGGCGCTGCCGCCCCTCGCGGAACCGCTCGACGCGGGCACCCAGGAGTTCGACGACGTGTTGCGGGACGCGCGCGTGCCGGTGCTGGTGGATTTCAGAGCGGATTGGTGCGGGCCGTGCCGCATGGCGGCCCCCGTCGTGAAGCAAGTCGCAGCGGAGATGGCAGGGCGCGCGCTGGTGCTGGAGGTGGACACCGATCGCCATCCCGACCTCGCCGCGCGTTACCAGGTGAGCGGCATTCCTCACTTCGTCGTGCTGCACCACGGCCAGGTCCACTCGGCGCAATCCGGGCTGGTCAGCGCAATGCAAATGAAGCGCTGGTTGGAGGCCGCGCGCACTCGCTCTGACGGATGACCCGGCAGGGGCTCCAATTGTGCTGTAGACTCCTTCCATGCGCCGAGCCCTCGCCGTGGTCGCGCTCCTCGCCTGTCGAGCAGCGGCCCCACCGCCAGTGCGGGAGGCGTCCCTCGCAGCGTCGCAGGCGCTAGTAGCACCGCCCCCCGTGGGGCAAGGCCCCCTCTCGGCGCAGGCGCCAGAAGCAGCGCCGTCCGCGCAGAAGGAGCCTCCACCCGCGCCCGCCGAGAAGGAGCCAGCGCCGCTGATTGTGCACGCCATCGGCGGCAAAGGCGGGGTGACGTTCGAGGTGCAAGAGGCGGCCCCGCACATCCGGCGTACAGTGGACGTCGGCAATGGTGTGGTGCTCGAGGTGCTCGATTGGGGCGGCGGTGGTGAGACGATCGTCTTGCTCGCAGGGCTCGGCAACTCGGCGCACATCTTTGATGACTTCGCACCCGCGTTCGTGGATCGCTGGCGTGTGCTCGGAGTGAGTCGGCGCGGATTCGGCGGCTCCACCGTGACGCCCAGCGGCTACGACGCGCCCAACCTCGGCGGCGACACTCTGCGCGCGCTCGACGCGCTCGAGATCCAGCGCGCGATCTTCGTTGGGCACTCGATCGCCGGTGAGGAGCTGACGTGGCTGGGCAGCGAACACCCGGGCCGCGTGCTCGCGCTCGTCTACCTGGACGCGGCGTACGATCGTGTTGCAGGGAGACCGCACAGGCCCCCACCAACGCCGGAGCCCCCCACCACGCCTGCGGAGCTCGCCAATCCGACGGCGTACGCCGCGCGACTATCACGATTCAAACGCATGCCCATGCCGCTCGACGAAGTCCTGGCGAGCTCCGAGTTCGCTCCGGATGGCCACTTCCTCCGGTCCTCGACGAATCCAAAAGTGGTCCGGCAGATCGCGCAGGCTGTACGCTCTCCGGATTACACGAAACTCGCCGCCCCTACCCTGGCCGTGTACGCGCTCGCCAGGCACTGGACGGCGGACTACGCCGCTCACACGGCAAGGGAACGAGAGCGCTTCGCGCGCGAGGTACCCTCGGCACGCATCGTAACCATCCCGCGCTCCAGGCACTACCTCTTCCTCACCAACCGTGACGAGGTGGTCAGTGAGATCCGCGGCTTCCTCGACGGGTTGACTCACGCAACCAGCGGCCTGGGTTCGAAAGAATAGTCCCCTCGCCCCGGCACACATTGGCACAAACTCGCGCGACCCGTCGGTAGAGGCGGTTATTTCTGCTGTTTCTGGTTTGGCATCGGAATTGCTCTGATGTGGCAAAGGGAATGCCGTTTCAAATGCACTATCGCCAACGGGCGATGGTGTCGCTGACTGGCGAAAGGTGTGCCATGAAAAAACGACTGCGATTCAATCCCCGGAAGGTGCTCGTTGCGTCTGCCGGCGTGGCCTCCATCAGCTACCTGTCGACCACGGGCTGCGCGACAGACCCCTTGGTCGCCAACCTGGTCGCGAGTCCAGGCGGGTTCGGTGGCTCTTACGGCGGCTCGTCGCCTAACCCAGGGCCCGGCGGCTCTGGCGGCTTTGGCGGTTCATCCCTCATCGCCAATCTCGTTGCGCCTCCGCCGGGGGGCGGCGGTGGGAGCAGCGTGAATGAGCCGCTCGACGCGAGCCCCGATGGCACTCCGAGTAACGTTCCCGACGGCAGCCCAGATGACGGTGGCCTCGACTCTGGAACGGACTCGAGCACGGGCTGACCTCCCACGACCGAAGCGATAAGCTCGAGAGAGAAGCCTACCATGCCATTGTTCGAGCTGGAGATGTTGGGCGGGGCGGTTGAAAAGCGCTACCGTCGCATGCGCCCCGAGGTTGAAGAGATGCCCTGGGGCACGCTGGACCTCGCGGACGTGCCGGCGCACGAGCGAGTTCGAGCCCGGCTCGCCTGGACGCAGGCGGCGTATCAGGAGCACCGCACCGGAGTCGGTGTGACGGAGGCGTTGGGTCTCTTGATGCAAGCCCAAGGGCCCCTCGACTTGATCGCGCTCGGTGCGCGCTTCCCCCTGGACGAAACAGTGCACGTCGAGCTGTGCGCTCGCATGGCCATGGAAGCAGGAGGTGGCACGGAGATCCTGTACGATCCCGATCTCATGATCGTGGGCGCGACGTTTGAGGGCCGGCCACTCTTGCGTGCAGCCGAGCTAATGGTGCGCTTCTTCTGCGTGGGCGAAGCGCTGAGCATTCCGCTGTTGCGCGGGACCTGGAAGGCCGCACGGCACCCGCTCGCCAAAGCGGTGCTCGGCCGCATCGTCAAAGACGAGGCCGCACACGGCACCTTCGGTTACATGTTTCTGGACTGGGCTGAGCCGCAATTGACGACGGCCGATCGGAAGCTGCTCGGGCAGGCGGCAGACCTTGCCGTCGATGCGGTCGTCGCGCAGTGGGAAGATCTGAAGAGGCGGCCCAAGGCCGAATGGAGCGAGGGCAATGCGTTGGCCTGGATGGCCACCGAGCCGTACCTCGAGCTCGCGGCGCAATCCCTGACTGAAAACGTACTCAATCCTCTTCGCGAGCGCGACATTCCCGTGTCGCGCTTTCCTCACGGCTATTGATGCGCAGTGATTCAGGGCGGCAGAGCTCGAGGGCTCCACTCGCCGATCAGCTGGCGGCGTAGCGGGGGGTTCTGCCAGGCCGAAGGCGTCACGTCGACTAGCACAGAATAGAAGCGCAGCGTTGCCGTGGCGGGCACCGGCGCGAGCAGCGTGCGCGGTAGCGAGCGATAGTACCCGAGCAGCCGCGTGATCTCGGGGACTTCGCCGTAGAGACCCGCAGCGCGCCAGGCCATGCCCCAACGAGCCTGCGACCTCACACCACCGAAGGCTGGACTGTCACGAATGAAGCGCTCCACACCGTGGCTCAGATAGGCGATCCACAAATCGGGCATGGCAGCGGCGGCCCGCCACTGAAATGTCGGGTAACACGCGAATGGATACGTTTGCATGGCGCCTCGATGGCCGGCAACGAGCGCGCCCGCGACCACCGAGAGGCTGCCGAGCGCGGCGACAGCCACCCTCCCGTCACGGAGCCGCGAGCTCGCTAACGAGCGCACCGCGGCGATGAGCGATGGCTCCTCTCCGCCACCGGGCAGATCTTGCAACCAGCTCCAGATGCGCGCCCAATCGACGAGGACCACGTAGCAAGCCACAAGTCCGGAAAACGGCAGGAACATGAAGTCCGCAGCGAAGCGATGAAATGCAACACCGGCCAGCGCCGCCAGCCAGCGCGACGTGCGATGCCAGAGCAACAACGGGAAGCACAGCTCGAACAACACGACGCCGAATGCACCCCAGCGCACCAGAGCGGGGTAGCCATCGATGCGCAGCCAGGGCAGCTCGCCGAACTGGTACCACTTCCAGAACATCTGATTTTGAAGGTTGTCGCTGGCAATCCAGGCCAGCCCGGACTCGCGCAGCTTCCACAGCCCTGGGAAAAAATAAGCGCACCCGAGCAGCAGGCGCAGGGCGTTGAGACCGAGGGTCGAGGTGACGGCGGAACGCTCGTCGTGCGCCGCGCGAATTCGCTGCGGGAAACTCAGGAGGGCGCCGCTCGGGCACAGCGCCAAGACGCCGAGAAACCAGACCAGGTGCATGGAGTGGCGCGGAGTGCCCGAAAAGTGAGGCATCGCAAACAACACGAGCGCGCTGAGCGCCGACGCGGGCAACGCCCAGCGTAGAAGGAAACCAATCAACGCGAGGCCGGTGGCCAGCGCACACACCACCTGCAGGGCGGGCAACCAGGCCTGGCTCCCTTCGAGCAGCGGTAGCGCCCACGCTAGCGCGGCGGGTGGCGCGCGCAGGGCCTGACCCTGGTCCAGCCAATAACCAGCGTCCCGCACTTCACTCGACGCCAACACCACGCCACACGTCACGACGCGCGCGATTGCGAAATTGAACACGGCGCCCGGCAAGATCGCCCGAGCCCCCTCTACGCGGGTGCGCGCCGGATCTGGGGTAGTGGAGCGCGGCATCGCCAAACGATACTCCTCACAGATCCAGGCGCACGACGGTTGCGCCGTTGCCGCTCGGGCTAGTGGTGCGCTCGATCGTGACTCGCTCTTCCGCGGTGCGCCCCACGATCCCGCCCGTTGGCAACTCATTGTCGGGCGCCGAGATCACCCAACGAGCCATGCCCCATGTGAAGTCCATGGCGTCCTCCACGGCCGAAACGGGAGCCGTGACAATCAATTCTTCGCGGCCGTACCGGGCAAGGCCATGCGTGAGCAGCGACACACGCTCCCCCGGCTCAGGGCCGATGGTGATGTCGACGCAGACCTCGAGCGGCAGCTCCCCCGGAGCCGCCGAAGCCGCCACCTCGACGAAAAAATCACTGCGATAGAACATGGCGCCGTGACCCAACATGGTCGCACTCGCGTCGGCCGCCGCCGAAACCGCAGCCAACACGCGACATGCGATCGCATCCCGATCGGCGACAGCCCCCTCGAGCCCGCTCGCCGTGACGATCAGGTGCGCGGGCGCACGGGCTGCTGCGTCGCTGGCGCCGGGCGAGAGGATGCCGGTGCAGAGTCTGCGGGCATCCGGGTGCGGGGCGCTCACCAGGAGAACCCTGGCCTGCACTCCGCTCGCGAACGAATAGGTGCGCAGGCTTTCCGCCGTGGGATCGATCGGCTCGGCGCTCGCTACTCCGAGCCCCAGGCGCTCGGACTGCTCGGTCAATGCGGCCACATCGGGGTGGCCGGCGCGATCGAGCAACACAAAGCCCAACTCGATGCTCCTGCCCTTCGTCACGCCTCGCGAAGCGGTCGAGCGCGCCCCTCGTTTCCCCATGGCTTACCGTACCATCGATCAGAGTGGTGGCCGGTGCTCAGTTCGGGTACGCCTCCGCGCGTGGACCCACTGACCGCGGATGCAACACTCGAAGCGCTCTATCGCGACGACGAGCTGCTCGTGGTGAACAAGCCAGCAGGGCTCGTGGTGCACCGCGGCTGGGCGGACGATGAAGTCACGGCGCTCAGTCTGGCGCGGGCGATCGCCGGCCAATGGGTTTATCCGGTACACCGGCTCGACCGGGGCACGAGCGGGGTTCTCGTGTTTGCGCTGAGCCCCGCGATCGCGACTCGCATGCAAGAGTTGCTGGCGGCACGGGCGGTGAAGAAACGCTACGTGGCCCTGGTGCGGGGCCTGGCCCCCGAGCGAGCGACCATCGACCACCCGATTGCCAAAGAGAAAGGCAAACCGAAATTGCCGGCATTGACGCATGCGCTGCGCCTCGGCAGCTTCGAAGTGGAAAACGAACTGACCCAAGTGGTGCGCAAGTATTCCTGGGTCGCCGCGGAGCCCGAGACGGGCCGGCTGCACCAGATCCGGCGCCACCTGAAACACATCAATCACCCCATCATCGGGGACGTGCGCTACGGCAAGTCGGAGCACAACCAGCTGTTCAGGCGGCGCTTTCGGCTCGACCGCATGGCGTTGCACGCCCAGCGTTGGGATCTCCCACACCCGACGCAAGGCTCGATGTTGTGCTGGGTAGCGGGACTCCCACGAGAGCTCGCCGCGTTACCGGAGGCTCCACACGGCGATCCGGCACACGGCGGCCCGGCACACGACGCGTAACAGCATCGGCCGGGATCACCCTGCCGAAACACCCTGCGCCCAGCCAACACCACGCCACCAAGAGCTCCTCGCTCGATTGTCGGCCGCTCCCGCTCACACTATCGCTAGAGCGGCGGGGCGAAACGTAGTAGCTGGCGGCCCGCATGGTTATCGAAATTAGCTCCCGGTCCCCGGAACCCAGAAAGATCCGCCGCGCCGTCGATGCATTACGCGCCGGTCAGATCATCGCTTACCCGACGGACACTTGCTACGGCCTCGGCTGTGATCTGTTCAACAAGAAGGCCATCGATCGCCTCTACCAGGTGAAAGGCATGCCCAAGTCACACCCCCTGTCATTCGTGTGCCGAGACATCGCGAGTATCGCGAAGTACGCCATGCTGCACAACTATGAATACGGGATCGTCAAGGACTACCTGCCCGGTCCCTATTGTTTCATTCTGAACGCGACGCGCGAGGTGCCGCGCATCGTGCAATCGCCGCGCAAACACGTTGGAATCCGGGTGCCGAATCACCCCGTCGTGCTCGCGCTGGTCGAGGAACTGGGCGGTCCGATCATCAGCAGCACCG
>JAYWEH010000298.1:0-4536 GCA_043780025.1 Deltaproteobacteria bacterium | reverse complement strand
TCATCCGTGCCCCGGCTTTGCCATCCGTGCGACCTGGAACGCCACGGATTCACGAGGCTCCGGCTCGGTTTGGGGATCAGGCTTGGTAGCACGGATGGCAAGGCCGGGGTACGGATCAGGCAAAACAGTCTTTCCTCGTGATCGGTCGAGACGAAAACGTCACAGTCGAATGAGGAACCGGTGCGAAACAACTTCCCGATTTCCTCGCTTTTCCTCCCTCCCCTCGGCGGGGAGGGCCGGGGAGGGGGGAGGATGGTCAAGTTGATTTGCGCGACGTTCTGGCGAGCGGGGCGGCATTCTGGCGCGAGGGTCTCAGAATGTCGAGAGACGGTTGCGAGACTCCAAGGTCATCGCCTTGTTCCCTGTAGGGTGCGTGGAGTCTTCGGAACACACCGGCCCCCGCAGTTGCTCCCCCCGCAGTTGCTCCCCCCGCAGTCCCCCATGTGGATGTTGCCGAGGTCGGGCCTGGTGCGGCCTCGCCGCCCCAGCGCCGGGAGGGGCGTTTCCGCTGGTGGCCATTGCGCTGGTGGCCATTGCGCTGGCCGCCATCCGTGCGCACCAAGCGCATCCTGGCGGTCGTGGCGGGCCTGTTGGTGGCCGGCGTCGTCGCTTCGGTCGGCGCGCTGTTCTTCGTGCTCCGGCACTACAGTGAGGGCCTGCCCAGCGTCGAGCGCTTGAAGGCCGGCTACGATCCGCCCCAGATCAGCCGCATCTTCGCCGCGGACGACACGCTGCTCTCCAGCATGTTCACCGAGCGCCGTACGGTGATCCCGTTCTCCAAGATCCCGGACGCGGCGAAGTTGGCGTTCCTGGCCGCGGAGGATGCTCGCTTCTACGAACACGAGGGGCTCAACTACCTCGGCGTGCTCCGAGCGCTTTGGGTGAACGTGCGCGCGGGTCGCACCGTTCAAGGCGGCAGCACCATCACGCAGCAGGTCGTCAAGAACGTCTTGCTCGATCAGGAACGCACGATGCGGCGCAAGGTGCGGGAGATCATCCTCACCGGGCGGCTCGAGCAATCGTTGACCAAGGACGAGATCTTCAATCTCTACCTGAACCACATCTTCCTCGGGCACGGCCGCTACGGCATCGAAGAGGCGTCGCAGTACTATTTCGGTACTCCCGCGGCCGAAATCGACGCGGCCCAGGCTGCGCTCCTGGCGGGGCTGGTGGCGGCGCCCGAACGCTTTACACCCCGCCGCTATAAGGACCGCGCCCTCGGCCGGCGCAAGTACGTGCTCGAGCAGATGCGGGCCAAGGGCTTCATCACGCCCGAGTATTTCGACAAGCTGAGCACTGCGCCGCTGAACCTCGCGCCCGAACCGGATTCGCAGAGCGCGCTGGCGCCCGAGGCCGTGGCGGTGGCCAAGGAAACGCTCACGCGCGTGCAGAAGGAGCGGCAGAGCCACGGCGGGTTCTCGATCAAGACGACGATCCGCCCCGAGCTGCAGCTCGGAGCCCGACGTGCGGTGCGCAAGGCGCTCTCCGAATACGCTGACCGCCACAAATTGTGGCCGCCCTACGAGAGCAAGAAGATAAAAGCTTGGGGCAAGCCCTTTGAAGGCCAGCCGGCGCCGAATCGCGTCTACGTGGGCGTCGTCGAGTCCACCGACGACGCGCAGGGGAAAGTGGTCGTGCGGGTGGGTGGCGTGATCGGCCATGTGCTCCTGGCCGATGAGGAGCGTTACAACCCCAAACGGCTGCCGGCGAGCCAATTCGCAAAGCCAGGGGCACTCCTGCGCGTGCGCCTGGCGGACGGCGGAGACCGAGAGCAGCCCCGGCGCTTGCACCTGGAGCTCGGTCCGCAAGCGGCGCTCGTCGCCATCGACGTGGCCAGCCGCGACATCGTGGCGTTGGTGGGGAGCCAGGAAGCCCTGCCCGGTATGCTCGATCGGGCTCGGCAGGCGCGCCGCCAACCGGGCTCGGCGTTCAAGCCCATCGTGTTCAGCCTGGCCCTGCGCGATCGCAACGTCACCGCCGCGACGATGCTCGATCTCAAAGCCACGGGTAACGGCGTGATCGGGACGCCGGATCCCGAAGCCCCCGCTCTAGGCGTCGCCGGCAAGCCGCCGTTCAAGATCAGCGTGCGCAACGCCCTGGCGTTCAGCAACAACGAAGCCGCAGTGCAGCTCTTGCAGACCAACGGCGCCCAGCAGGTCGTCGATTTCGCGCACGAGCTCGGGATCGAATCGAAGCTCGGCGCGGACCTCTCGCTGGCGCTCGGCTCCTACGAGGTGACCCCGCTCGAGCTGTGCAACGTGTTTGCGACCTTCGCGAGCGGCGGCTTCTACGAACAGCCCCGCTTGCTCGCCGAGCTGCGCGCCCCGGGTGGTGAGCTCTTGCCGCTGCCGGAGCGGGCACCGCGCCGCCGCGTCTTGGAACCGGACGTGGCGTATCTGACGTCCAGCCTGCTCGAGAGCGTCGTGAAAGTGGGGACCGGACGCAAAGCGCTACGGCTCGGTCACCCTGTGGCCGGCAAGACGGGCACTACCAATGAGGTCAAAGACGCCTGGTTCGTAGGTTACTCCACGGAGCTCAGCGTGGCCGTCTGGGTGGGGTACGACGATGCGTTGCCGCTCGGCGAGGTCGAATCAGGCTCCCGCACGGCGCTGCCGGCCTTCGTCGACTTCATGACCAGCGCTCTCGAAGGGCGGCCCCACCTGGATTTTCCGCGCCCGCCGAACATCGTGGTCGCGGCCGTCGATCCCGAGACCGGTCTATTGCCCTGGCCCGGCCATCCCAACCCGATTGACGAAGAGTTTCTGGATGGCACCGTGCCGACTCAGACGGCCCCTGAGCCAATGCCTGACACCGGCGAGGAAATGCCCTATAAGCCCGAGCCCAGTGAAACCGACTAGAACTCCTTTCTCAGCCTCGACGCCCGAAAACGCTCGCGGCGTTCGGATCCGGCTCGGCTTCGCCGCCCTTGGCGTCCTGCTCGGGGCGTGCAGCAACGGTCCGGGCCCTCACACACCGGGCATCGAGCTCGGAGCGCCCGGCACCAGGTGGGCCGACAAGAATTCGGAGCAGCGCTTCGGATACATGGCGGCACAGGTGCATCCGGTGATGAGCCAGTTGTTCATCAACTACGACCCCGACAACGCGGGCTTCACGTGCAGCAACTGCCACGGCGAGGAGATGGAGCAGGTGGACTACCGCATGCCCAACGAGAGCTTGTACGCCATGCCCGCGGATCGGCCTTACGACGACGCGATCGACTTTGACGAGAAGATCGCCGTGTTCATGATGACCAAGGTCGCGCCCGCGTTGCAAGAGTTGCTCAACAAGGGCGAAGGACCCCCCACCAAGGTCACTTGCTTCTCGTGTCACCCGAAGTCATGAGCTCACGTCGGCGTCGTTCGTGTGCCCCGCGGCTGTTGTGCTGCGCGTTGGCTGCACTAGCCGCTCTAAGTGGTTGTCGTGCGGACGAGCCGGCGCCGAGCGACGCCAAGACGGAGGCGGCCGCAGAGAAGAAACCGGTCATCGATCAAAAGATCGAGAGTGCCGTGGCCGCTGCGCAGAAGAGCGCGGGTAGCGTCAATCCGGCCGCTCCGGGTCAGCTCACGCCGCCGGAAGACGGCATCCTGGATGCCGCCG
Organism: Deltaproteobacteria bacterium; assembly: GCA_043780025.1. Taxonomy (GTDB): domain Bacteria; phylum Myxococcota_A; class Polyangia; order Polyangiales; family Polyangiaceae; genus SZUA-265. Next base: position 939 of record JAYWEH010000298.1, on the reverse strand, counting down.
CTGCGGCTCTGGAGGTCGCACCGGGCAGCGCTGCGCAGCTGGTGTTCGGCGGTGCGGGCGCAGACCCGAAGTTGACGCTCGGAGGCCCCGTTCAAACGAGCGCGTTGACCCGCGGGCACCTCGAGGTCAGCTATCGCTCGGGCTCGGGCGCCATGCCCACCGTGGATTTCGAGCTCCAGCTGAAGGCCGCTGTGTCAGCCGCAGGTGCTGTTCCGGCGGAAGGCGATGTCACGACACGCTTCATGTTTGCGAGCGCCGGCCTCGGAGCGACTCAACCGGGGCGTCTGCCCGAGAACGCTCGCGCCGAGATCGCCAAGCTAAAAGGCAGCTCGGTCGAGTTCGTGACCAGCCCGCGCGGCGCGTCGAAAGGTTTTCGCTTTGCGCTCGGGGGCGATAACCCCGGTCTCGTGCCGCTCGTGATGGGCGGCGCGGAAGCGCTGGCCTCGGTGGTCCTGCCGTATCCGGAGCAGCCCGTGGGCAGCGGGGCCTTCTGGATGGTCAAATCGCGCGAGACGCTGAACGGGGCGCAGGTCCTCGCGTATCGCATGGTCAAGGTTTCTCAGGTCAGCGGGGACGCCGCGCAGCTCGAAGTGGTTACGCGCCGCTATCTGCTCGAGGCAGCGCTACCGATGGCGAGCTTGCCCCCGCACCGCGTGCGCCAGTTCGAGAGTGAAGGCAAAGCCACGCTCAGCGTGCGCGCCGGCACGGCCTATCCCACAGAGGCCGAGGTGGAGGACACCTTCACCGCGATCCTGAGCTTGAACGAGCGACCCAATCAGCCGGCGCCACTTCAATCGGAAGTGCACGCCAAGCTGCAGCTCACACCCTGAGCCCGTTGCAGGGCCGATTCGCCCGGCTCAGGGCGAGCGAATGGCCGCGCCGCGTGCCAGCGGCTGGTAGCGCTTCGAATGGAACAGACCGGTGCCCACGCGCCGGGCA
>JAYWEH010000297.1:0-10814 GCA_043780025.1 Deltaproteobacteria bacterium | reverse complement strand
GACAAATCTGCGCTTCGTTGTCGCCGCCGGCACGAGTGTCCCGGCGCGGCGCTGTGAAGCTCAACCGACCGGGCCCTTCGGAATGGCCCCATCCGGGTTGCCCGGATCGAGCGCCTTGCCCATGGCGTGAAAGCCCTTGTCCGCATACAGGGTGGAACCCGTAATCGCGGAAGCCAGCGGGCTAGCCAAAAAGGCGGCCACGGCGCCCACTTCGCGCGTGGTCAGGCGCTCGGGCAGCGGCGCATTCGCGGCGTAGTAGTCGACAATCTCGTTGATGATGCCGGTCACGCTCGCAGCGCGCGTAGCAACGGGGCCTGCCGAGATCGTGTTGACGCGCAGGCCGTACTTACGCCCCGCTTGGAACGCGAGGTAACGAGTATCGGCTTCCAGCGCCGCCTTCGCGGAAGACATGCCGCCACCGTAGCCGGGGATGACTCGCTCACTCGCGATGTAGCTCAAGGACAGGATCGAGCCTCCGCGCGGCATCAATGGGCCGAACTGCTGGACCATCGACACCAACGAATACGCGCTGACGCCCACAGCAGAAAGATAGCCGTGGCGGCTCGTTTCGAGCAGCGGCTTGTGAACCTCTGGCCCGTTGGCGAGGCAATGCACGAGGATGTCTAACTGGGGCGCCTTGAATTCTTCGCGCATTCGCGACGCGAGCCCACTGATCGTGAAATCACCTCGGCCCGTATAACGGCGATTCTCACGCACGTCTTCTGGTACGTCCGCCAACGTATCGTACGCGGCGTCGAGAGGGTAAATGCGCTCGAAGTCGAGCAAGCGCCCGTCCTCGAGCTGACGAGAAGCGTCGAGCTTGCCGCGGCGAAGCAAGGTCTCGAAAATGCCAAGCGCCGGGGGCCAACACGCCAAGCAAACCGAGGCACCGGCTTCCGCGAGCGAGCGCGCAATGGCAAAACCAAAGCCAACGTCGTCCGCGACGCCGGCGACCAGGGCCCTGCGCCCTTTGAGGTCCAAGGAAATCATCGGCGCGCATAATCAGCGCAGTCCGCGCAACCGCGCAAGGCGTCTCGAACCGAGCCGTGCGCGCCAGTGGGGCTTGCCATCTCGGCCTGTTTTGCCTAGGGTGCGCGCCTCTCTGGAGAAATGAGCCTCTTTCATGAGCAATCGCGCGATCTGGAATGTCCGCCTGCGCCACGTTTGGCTGTCCACTCCCCTCAAGGGCAAGCGTATGAAGAAACGTCAGCGCGTGCGCATCGGCCTCGAAGAGGCCTTGTTGCGTAAAGCCAAGCCGTCCGCTGCCGATCCGGCTGCGACCCCGACTGAAGGCTGATCCGCGCTCGATAGCGCTGCCAGCGCCCTTGGCGGTGGCAGCGCGGTCCGCGCAGTCCCTTTGTCGGTGGGCGCAACGTGTCCGTCAGCCTTTTGGCCTAAATGCGTTTGGGATGGGCCAAGGCCTATTCTTGACAAAATCGATGTGGGAATGCATATCGAGGTCACGGTGAAACTCTCGAACAAGGGTCGGTACGCCGTTCGGGCCTTGTTCGACATCGCCTACTTCAACGAGGGACAGCCCACTCAGGCGAAAGAAATTGCCGAGCGGCAAGGCATCCCTGCCCGCTTCCTGGAGCAGATTTTCCAGGACCTCAAGCGAGCCGGCATCGTTGGATCCAAGCGCGGGCCTCAAGGCGGCTACAGCCTGGCGAGCGCCGCTGAACAGATTCGCCTGGGGGACGTGATCCGCGCCCTCGAAGGGCCACTGGTTCTCAGCGATTCGGAGCGCGAACCGGACGAGGTCGTGCAAGTGACGGAGTCGATTTTCAAGGACCTCTCCCACCGCGTCGAATCTTGTTTCGACGGAGTGACCTTGGAGGACATCTGTGCGCGCGCCCGGCGCATGGGGTTGCCGCGCGCCGGCGCCGGCAACGACGGGAGCTACTCCTATGTCATCTAAAGCAGCCCGTCCGCTGCCGGATCACCCGCTCGTTCACTCGAGTGTGCTCGACCTCATCGGGGACACACCACTCGTGGAAATCCCCGATCGGGTCTCGGAACCACTGCCGCGCCCCCGACCGCGCCCGGAGCGTTCGCGCGCGGGAGCCGTCCTCTGGGGCAAGCTGGAGAGCTTCAACCCAGCGGGATCGGTAAAAGATCGCATCGCTCTCGCCATGATTGAGCGAGCGGAGCGAGACGGCCGGCTAGCGGCCGGCGGAACCGTGATTGAGCCGACCAGTGGAAATACGGGGATCGGCCTAGCGCTGGTGTGCGCGCGCCGGGGCTACCGCTGCATCTTGACCATGCCCTCCAGCATGAGCCTGGAGCGGCGCGCATTGCTCGAATCCCTCGGCGCGAAGCTGGTCTTGACGGACGAAGCGGCGCAGATGGAAGGCGCGATTGAAAAGGCCCACGAAATCGCAAGAGACACGCCTGGTTCCTTCATGCCGCAGCAGTTCGACAACGAAGAGAACCCGCTGATCCATTATCGCGCTACCGCGCGCGAAATCCTTCACGCCATGGCTGATCTCCGGCTCGACGCGTTCGTGGCCGGCGTTGGCACGGGGGGCACGATCAGTGGCGTGGGCCGCCTCTTGCGCGAAGAGCGGCCCGAGTGCCGCATCATCGCTGTCGAAGCGGAATCCTGTGCCACGATTTCGCGCGGCGAGCGGGGGCCCACCAAGATCCAGGGTTGGGCCGCGGGGTTCATTCCCAAGAACTACGCGCCGGAAGTGCCGCACGAAGTGCTGACGGTGAGCGACGCCGACGCGTATCGCACGAAGACCGCCCTGGCTCGCAACCTGGGGTTGCTGCTCGGCATCAGCGCGGGCGGAGCCGTTCACGTTGCGACGCGCATCGCTCGCGGCCTGCCAAGAGACGGCAATGTCGTGGTCGTGCTGCCAGATACAGGCGAACGCTATTTCAGCCTGGACGAATATTTTGCAAGCTGAGGACACGGTTGAGGCGAGCCCGGCGCAAAGCGTGTTGCTCGTCGGCCTCGGTGGGCTGGGCTGCCCGGCGGCGCTCGCGCTGGTCCGGGCCGGCGTGCGTCGAGTGCTCTTGTGTGACGATGACGTCGTCGACGAAACCAATCTGCACCGCCAGATCCTGTTCGGTCACGGCGATGTCGGCCGGGACAAGCTCGACGCCGCCATGGACGCGCTCGCGCCGCTCGCCGCCCACTCGGGTACGACGCTCGAGCCCATCCGGCAGCGATTTTTGCCAAAAAATGCTCGAGCGCTGGCGCGCGCCGCGGATCTGGTGATCGAGGGCGCCGACAATTTCGCCACCAAGTTTCTGGTGGCGGACGCCTGTTATCTGGAGGGCCGCCCCGCGGTACATGGCGCCGCGATTCGTTGGATCGGCACGGCTTGGGCAGTCGGCGCTGCTGGACAGCCCTGTTACCGCTGCCTCTTCGAGGCTGCGCCCGCCGGCGTGCACCAGAGCTGCGACGGCGCCGGAGTCATGGGGCCGGTGGTGGGCATCGTTGGAGCGATGATGGCCGAGCTCGGCCTGCGGCTGCTTGCCGGGCGCCCGCCCGAAGCGGCCATCTGGAGTCTGGACGGCAAGGCGGATCGATTGCGCCGCGCACACGTTCATCCCCGCTCGACTTGCTCGCTGTGCGGGCTCGAACGCAGCATCCACGATATCACTGAATCGCGCTATCTATCCGGGGCGACCCACCCGACAAGCGCCAACTAACCGGCACGACAAAGGAGCACTCACATGGCCGTTACCGTTCGAATTCCAACCCCGCTACGCACCCTGACCAAGGGCCAGGAACAGGTGTCCGCCGAAGGCAACACCGTTCGCGCCGTGATCGATCAATTGGAGAGCGCACACCCCGGGCTGCGCGATCGATTGCTCGACGACAAAGGTATCCGACGTTTCGTCAACGTGTACCTCGGCGATGAAGACGTGCGCTTCCTGGACGGGCTCGAGACCGTGCTGAAGCCGGGCGACGAGCTCAGCATCATCCCAGCCATTGCCGGAGGCTGATGTTACCTTTCGAGGATCGCTACTCGCGACAGCGGCGCCTCGTCGAAGTGGGTCCCGCTGGGCAACGGCGACTCGGCCAAAGCCGGGTCCGCGTCGCTGCCCACGCCGACGTGGAGATCGAGCGCGAATACCTGGAACGCGCCGGCGTCGGCGGAGTCGACGTCGATTCGCAGGCGTCTCCCGTCGATTTTCCGTGGCAAGCAGAGTTTTCGTTTGCCGCGGCGGCGGGCGTGGCGCGGGGTGCCTTTTCGGCGCTCCGGCGCATTCGAGCGGCGCTCGCCTCCGAAGCGGAATAGTCGAGCCGAGCGATGCCCCGCACCACCTTTCGTTCGCGGCGTTTGTCCTCGGTGCTCGAGGCGATCGGCGACACCCCCGTCTTGCGTCTCGATCGCATAGGGTCGAAGGTCCCCGGAGTCGAGATCTACCTGAAGCTGGAGTTTGCCAACCCTGGTGGGTCCGTCAAAGATCGGCCCGCGTTGCGCATGGTCACGCGCGCGCTCGAGACGGGCGCATTCACCGACGACAAGATCCTGATCGACGCGACCAGCGGCAATACCGGCGTGGCCTATTCGCTGATCGGCGCGGCCCTCGGTCTGCGCGTGCAACTGGTGATGCCCGCCAACGTGACGCGAGCGCGCAAGGACATCGCTCACGCCTACGGCACCGAGATCATCTACAGCGATCCGATGGAAGGCTCCGATGGAGCCATCGTCAAGGTCCGGGAGTTGGTGAAGGCCGAGCCAGGCAAGTATTTTTACTGCGACCAGTATTCGAATCCCGACAACCCGATGGCCCACTACATGGGGACCGGCGCCGAGATCCTGGACGCGTTTGGCGATCGCATCACGCATTTCGTGGCGGGACTGGGCACGAGCGGCACGGTCATGGGCACGACGCGCCGGCTGCACGAGCACCCGCGCAAGATTGAATGTATCGCCGTCGAGCCCGCGGAAGCGCTGCACGGGCTCGAGGGCCTCAAACACATGGCCTCCAGCATCCAGCCCAAGATCTACGACCCCAACATTGTCGACGAGATTTTGCCGGTCGGTACGGACGAGGGCTGGGACATGACCGAGCGCCTGGGGGCCGAGGAAGGCTTGTACGTGGGGCACTCGACCGGCGCGAATGTGTGCGGCGCGCTCAAGATCGCCGAACGGCTGGCTCGGCGGGGGGAAGAAGGTTGTATCGTCGCGGTTGCCTGCGACCGCGGCGATCGCTATTTTGCACCGATGAAATGGGAGAAGCGGTACACGTGGTGAGCTCACGCGCCAGCGACAACCCATGGATTTTAGGCAACCTCGCGATCTCGCGCGCAGCGATCGAAATCGTTGAACAGGCAGGGCGAGACGCGTACGCCCGCGACGAAGAGGCCTGCGGGTACCTGCAAGGCCCCTCCTCCGAGCCGTTGTTGTGCGACGTCGCGGTGGAGCTCGAAAATCTGGCGAACAAGTATCACACCGTCGACCCCGAAGCGCATCCGCGCACGGGCCACGATTATTTCAAGATCAACAGCAAGAAATTCGAACGCGCGCTCGCGCTCGGCGTCGACAGCCAGCGCCCCGTCAAGGTTTTCTTTCACTCTCACCTCGACTGCGGCGCGTATTTCAGCGCCGAAGACGCAGCGAGCATGACGCTCGGTGACGGTGGCGAACCCACCTACGATCTCGCATATCTGGTCACAGCTGTCGACCAGGGCAAGGTCACTGCGCACAAGTTGTTCATCTGGGATTCGGCGGCCAAACGCTTCGCGGAAGCCCCATTCACCGAGGTCGCGTAGAAGTCGGCGCGCACCGAGCGCGCACGTTGACTTGGGCCTCCGCGATCGACGACAACAACCCGCCCCAGTGTCGCTCAACCCGTCTCAAATGAAAGCGGTGCGGACCCTGTCGGGTCCGGTGCTCGTGTTGGCGGGCGCGGGGTCGGGGAAAACTCGCGTCGTGACCTACCGGATCCGTGAGCTGATCGAACGAGGCACCGCCCCGAACCGCATTCTGGCCGTCACCTTCACCAACAAGGCGGCGCGCGAGATGCGGACGCGCACGACCGAGTTGCTCAAGTCTCCGCGCGGCGCTCCGCGGCCTGAGGTTTCGACCTTGCATTCATTGTGCGTGCGCATCTTGCGCCGCCACGCCCAGCGGCTCGGCTACCCGAGCGAATTTGCGATCTGCGATCAGGGCGATCAAGAGAGCTTTGCTCGGGCGGCGCTGCGCAACGTCAAGGTGGATCAGGCCAGGTTGAAGCCGGGGGACTTTCTGTCACTCGTCGGCGGCTGGAAATCGCGAGGATTGGACAGCCGCGCTGCACTTGAAGCCGCCAAGGACGATCGGGAGCAGCTCGCCGCGATGGCCTTCGAGCGCTATGAGGCCTCCCTCATGGCCCAGGGCAGCATGGACTTCGACGACTTGCTGCTGTGCACGGAGCGCCTGTTCGAGCAATTCGCCGACGTACGCGAGCAAGAGGCGGGGCGTTTCGATCAGCTGATGATCGATGAATACCAGGACACCAACGCCTCGCAGTATCGCATCATCCGGGCGCTCGCCCTCCACCACCGCAACCTGTGCGTGGTCGGTGATGATGACCAGTCGATCTACGGTTGGCGCGGCGCCGAGGTCACGCACATCCTCAACTTCACGCGCGATTGGCCAGAAGCCACGGTGATTCGACTGGAGGTCAATTACCGCTCGCGAGAACCGATCCTGGAGCTCGCCAACACATTGATCGCCAACAATCGCACTCGCCACGGCAAGGTGCTCAAGCCGTTCCGACATGGCGGGCTGCCGCCGCGATTTTTGCGCTTCGAAGACGAAACGGCAGAGGCGGAGGCGATCGTGAAGGAGATCGCGACGAAGAGCAGCATCGAGGGCGAAGGGCGCGTCCCGCTGAATCATTTCGCGATCCTGTTCCGCACCAATGAACAGCCTCGCGCCTTCGAGCTCGAGATGCGGCGGGCCAAGATTCGTTACGTGCTGGTCGGCGGCCAATCGTTCTTCGATCGCAAGGAAGTGCGCGACATCCTTGCCTACTTGAAGGTGGTCAACAATCCGAGCGACGAGGTGTCGCTGCTTCGGATCATCAACACCCCTTCCCGCGGCATCGGCGCCACCACGATCAAGGCGCTGGTCGCGGTAGCCATCGAATTGGGCCAGCCCCTGTGGGAAGCCCTGCCGGCGGCGTTGACGAGCGTCGATCTCAGCCTCGCATTGCGCCAGCGCATCCTCGCGTTCAAGCGCTTGATCGACGGATATCGTGCACGAGCCAGCTCCGAGAAGCCGAGCGTGCTCGTGCGCAAGCTGATCGCCGAAATCGAATACAAGCAGGAGCTCGAGCGTGTGTACAAGACACCCGCCGAGGTCGAAGCGCGTTTCGCCGCGATCGATGGCGTGGCGCGCTCGGTCGAAGAATACGAGCAGCGCCATGAGTCGCCCACCCTCGCCGGTTTCCTGGAAGAGACCGTGCTGGGCGGGCGCGACGATTTCGCCGACGACCGAGAGAAGAGCCAAAACGCGGTGACGTTGATGACGTTGCACAGCGCGAAGGGCCTCGAATTCCCTCATGTGTACATGATCGGCCTCGAGGAGGGCCTATTGCCCCACCGGCGGGTGCTCGCGGAGGGCAACGGCGTCGACGAGGAGCGGCGCCTCTGTTACGTCGGGGTCACGCGCGCCGAAGACACCCTCACGCTGAGCCTGTGTAAAGGGCGGATGAAGTGGGGCAAGGCGAGGCCGTCGATCCCGAGCCGGTTCCTGCTCGAGATGCGCGGCGAAAACGAAAAAGCGGCCAAAGCGGCGGAAGCCAGCGCGGCGATGCTGCAGCGCGATCGCGAAGCGCAGGCAGAATTCGAGCGCAAGGCGAGCAAGGAGCCCGCTTCAAAGCGCCGGGCCAGCGCCGACACGGACGACTTTTCCGAGGCCGCGGCAGCGCTTTCAGCCACACGGCCGGCCAAAGGTACGGCGCCGCGCAGACGCGGTGCGGCGGCCCGTTCTTGACGGTCGAGTCACAGAGTTCTATGCGAGCCACGCTGGCGTCCCTCGAATGCACGCGATGAACAACACCCCCGCATCCGGGCAGCCCGAGACTTTTGAGCCCCGCGGCGGATCAGGGCAGATGTTTGACGCCATCGCGCCGCGCTACGATCTGCTCAACCGGCTGTTGTCGCTCGGGATCGATCAGCGCTGGCGGCGCCGCTTAGTGCAACAGCTGCACCTGACCCCCGGAGCGCGCGTGCTGGACCACGCGACCGGCACCGCCGATCTGGCGTTGCTCATGGCGCGGCTGCATCCGGACGTTTCAATCGTGGGCGTGGATCCGTCTCGAGAGATGTTGCGTGTCGGCCGCAGCAAAGTCACGGCGGCGGGCCTGTCCGAACGCATCGAGCTGATCGAAGGCGAAGCCGAAGATCTGAGCGGGGTTCCGTCCCACAGCTTCGACGCGGCGAGCATGGCTTTCGGGATCCGTAACGTGGTGGATCGTGCGCGCGCGCTCCGAGAGCTCGCTCGCGTTCTGCGCCCGGCTGGGCGCTTGGCGATCCTCGAACTCTCCGAACCTCGTGGCCAGATCATGGGTCGCCTGGCGCGGGCGCACGTGCACGAGATTGTGCCGCGCATCGGCGGTTGGCTATCCGGGTCGCGTGAATACCGCTACCTGCAGCAATCAATCGCCGCATTCCCTGCCCCCGAGGTGTTTGCAGACCTGATGAAAAGCTCGGGGATCCGGGTCGAACTCGTGGAACCGTTGACGTTTGGCGTCTGCCATCTGTACGTCGGGACGCCGGGCATATGAACCAGGTATGGCCGGCACCGAGCCCGAGAGAACTCTCATTGCGTTCGCTCGAGCTGGTGCGCCGAAAGGTCGAAACGGCGCGCGCTGAAGCAGCGATTGCGCCTAACGAGATCGTGCTGGTGAGCCTCGAGGCGCCCGTCGTATCCGTGGAGGGGTTCCTGCAACGCTTCCCGGAGCTCGACGCGGTTTCGTGGCATCCGGCGGACGGCAGCGTCGTCGCGGGCCTCGGCGTCGCGCACAGCATCACCGGAGGTGGTGCGGGTCGGTTCCGAAGCGTGCTCGAGCAGGGCGGGCAGTTGTGGAAACGCATGCGCGCACCCGGCAGCGCTCGTGGGGCGCTGGACGCGCCACGCCTGCTCGGGGGGTTCGCTTTTGCAGACGAAGGCGCTGCGCAGGCGCCGTGGACGGAGTTTGGTCCGGCTCGGTTTGTCTTGCCGAGGGTGACCTACGTGGGTAACGCGGAGCGAGCCACTTTGACGCTCGCCATCGAACGAGCGGAGCTGGAGCGTGGCGTTGAAGGACCCGGCGCGTTGCTCCTTCGGCGAGCCCATGAAGCCTTGCTCGACGATCCACGTCCGCTGCCGAGCCGCGCGGCAGAACCGCTCGAACATTACGAGCCCGACGCGGAGGCATTCGAACGACGCGTCGAGGAGCTGACGCGGCTGATCGCGGCCAGGGAATTTGAGAAGGTCGTCACCGCACGGGAGGTGCAATTGTCGTCCAGGCAAGCGCTGGACGCCATCTCGACGCTGGTGGCGCTGCGCGAGCAAGCCGCCGGTTGCGAACGCTTCCTGTTCCGCTGGGGTGACTCCGCCTTCATTGGCGCAACGCCGGAGCGCCTGTTGAGCAAGCGCGGGCTCACGCTGGAGACCGAGGCGCTGGCCGGGTCCATCGACTCCAAGACCGAGAGCCCGGAATTTCATCTGCGCGGGAGCTCCAAGGAGCTCGAGGAGCACCGGCTCGTCGTGGCGGCGATAGAGCGCGCGCTCGAGCCCGTGTGCGGCCATGTTCAGGCGCAAAGCGCCCCAACGGTTCGTCACCTCAAACACATCATGCACCTGTGCACCCCGATTCGGGCTCGCCTGGACCGGGACACACACGTGCTCGACATAGTCGAACGGCTGCACCCGACTCCGGCCGTGGGCGGCGTGCCGACCGCCGCGGCGACCGCCTGGATCTCGCGGCATGAGGGCTTTGATCGCGGCTGGTATTCCGGCGCGGTGGGCTGGTTCGATGCCGCCGGGGACGGCGACTTCAATGTGGCGTTGCGCTCGGGCCTGTTGCACTCGAAGCGCGCGTGGCTCTACGCGGGCGCCGGTATCGTCAACGGCTCCGTGGCGCGCGCGGAGTTCGCCGAAACCACGCTCAAGCTCTCCGCCGTGCGGACCTCGCTGCGCACGCGCCTCTGAAGGTCGCGCGGAGATTCGAAGCGGTGTTCGACTCCCAAACTGAATGGGCCGGGCTCTTGCTCGCGAGCCTGCGCGACGCCGGAGTCTCCGAGGTGGTGATCAGCCCTGGTTCGCGTTCGACTCCGCTCGTGTGGGCGGCTTGTCGGACACCTGGGTTGCGTTGCCACGCGTTGATCGACGAGCGCAGCGCCGGCTTTTTCGCGCTGGGCCAGGCGCGAGTGTCAGGGACTCCGAGCCTTTTGATCTGCACCTCCGGGACGGCCGCGAGCCATTATTACCCGGCCGTAATCGAAGCGCGCGAGAGCGGCGTGCCCCTCTTGGTGTTGAGCGCTGATCGACCGCTCGAGCTGATGCACTCGGGCGCCCACCAGACCATCGATCAGACGCGATTGTTCGGCGCCTATGCCGGCTATCACGAATTGCCGGCGCCGGCGCCAGACCAACAGGGTGCCCTGGCATTGCGGCGTATGGCCTGGCAGGCCGTCAGCGAGTCCCTCGAGGCGCCGCGCGGCGCCGTGCATCTGAACTTTCGAGCGCGCAAACCGCTCGAGCCACAGCCGGGAAGCGGGCGCTTCAGCCTGCCCGCGCCGGCAGCGCTGGCTCCCGCCCAACGCGCCCGAACGCTCGCCGCAACTCGAGCGGAGCTCGACTGGGTTCTGGATGCCGCGA
>JAYWEH010000296.1:0-10823 GCA_043780025.1 Deltaproteobacteria bacterium | reverse complement strand
GCGGCACGCCATCCATCTCCCGCGGGAATGTTCGCTCGTTCGGGATGCCGTGAACGATCTTGGTGACGGAGCTTCGCTCGAGCAGAATCTGCACGTGGCGATTGTAGCAGCGAACCAAAGCGGCCCTATCGATCGGTCTGCCGACACGAGGGACACTTTCCCGAAGGCCGCGCGCCAGATTCTGGAGCACGTCCTCATACAGGCCCGTGTATTGGGCCGCGAACGTGGACGACAGATCAGTCATCTCACTCGAGCGAAGGGTGCTCTCGAGCACCGCCAGCGACCGAGCATGGTTGTCGCGCAGCGCCTTCTGAACCGCAGGCTGGATCTGGGTTCCGCAGGCCTTCGCGAGCGTCCTTGACCACAAAGTCTCGACGTCCAGCGCCTCGAGCACCCTGCACAAGCGCTGTGTGCGCGGTCGCGGCATGCCGCGATAGGGCGCCAGCGTGTCGTCCAACAGCCCCAGAACGTTGGACGAACGAGCAATGATGAACGCGAGTTGCGTAATCCGCTTCAACCCGATCGGGATAGCGAACGCCGCCACGGCATGCACGTCAGGCATGCGAATCTGCCCGTCCGGATGAGCGCGAGAAAACTCCGCGGTGACATCGGTCCCCGCCAACATCCGCAGGATCGGAGTGCCACCGTAGTGCACTGCCTGGAATTGCGTGAGATCGAGCACACGCTCATTGAGAACGACGCGCAAGGGATAGCGCCGCGCTCCGATCACGTCCCAGGGGTACATCACCGCTTTCTCTCCGGCCGCTGACGGCCCCGCCTGTACTATCGGCCGATAACGCTTCGAGGCGCGCAGCTCCGACAAGAACTCCGTAATTGGTTCATGAGGCTCCAAGAAGGCCGATTCCAGCCAGGCGTTGGCACGCTTCACGAACGCGGGGCCACCCGAAATGTAAATCAACAGCTGGTCCCGAAGTGCTCGTAATCGAGCAGGCGGATGGCCACAGCTCGACGAAGCGTCTTCGACCGAAAGGCGATCCAGGGATGCGACCACGGAAATTGCAGCGCGCGGTACCCCCCGTTGCGCCAGGACCTCTTCCTCTAGCGGCTCGCCTTCCACGACCACAAAAAATTCGCTGCGCACATGAGGCGCAAGCGTCGTCGCCAGGACGGAGTGGCGACCCTCGGCCAGGACCAGCACAGGCGACTCGGCGGTGTGGCGAGCGCGAGCGCCTGCCCCCGGCCTGCGAGCGAACAGACCGCGCAAGAGCTCGATCCGGTGAACTTGCGAAACCGGCCCAGGTGTACGCACCTGGTAGGGGGCCGCGAGGGACCCCATGAAGTCGCCTTCGACCTTTTCCACGCCCTCGGCATCGAGCCAGAGCGCAGCCCGATCCCCCACCTGAGGCGGCACCGGCAGAGACTCAATTTGAATGCCGTGGACTCCCTGCCCAGCCGCGGCGGGCAACGGTGTCCACTCGGGCAACGGCACCCGCTCGAGCTCCGGGCTCGGGAGTGCGCCCTCGGCCTGCATCGACGAGAACGGGCATTTTACTGCGACCGGCGACGGGAACTTCTTCGGCGCGTCTTCTGCCAGACCGCCCTGACCCGAAAATGGACATTTACCGGGCGGCGCGACTCGCTCGAGCGGGCGCTCGGTACCGCTCTCCAAGAGCAGGTCATCGATCTCGTTCCAGGTCGCGAGGGTAAACACCGACTCGACGGTTCGGTCCTTGATGTCCACGGCAATGCCGGCGTTGGTCGAGTTTCGTCCGGTAACGATTCCCTGGTACTCAAATGCGAATACCTTGCGGCGGTGAACGAGAAAGAAATGCTGGTACGCGTCCTGCAAGCGTAGCAAGCCGCGCATCAACTCTGGAGATTCACGACCATTGGCTTCGCAATAGCTGCGCAGATCCGCTTCACCTATCGCAGTGAACAGGTCCCGCCATGCAGGCAGCAGCTCCCCGCGCGTGTGCGCAATCAGCTTGCCCATCATCGACGAGTAACGGACGCGCCCGAGCAGGACATCCAGCATGTGAAATGCTGGAAAGTACATGCCAGAAAATCCGTCGCGCCCGGGGAACGGCGAAGCGGTCCACGTCCCCACGGTGGCAGCCCAGTCGGCTGGATCGATGCGCGTATCAAAACGCATGAACACGTCTTCGACGACGTCTTGCCAAAGCGCAGTAACTTGGTCGACGGCCGCCACCACGCCACCGTGGTCACGCACAGCCATGGCCCGCTGCATCCGGACCAGCGCCGGGATGCAATTAAACCGCGCAGTGACCTCCTGGACGCCGAGGAAGAAGCAACGTTCGGTGTCGTTGCCGAAGATGCGAAAGAGCAACTCGCAGCCATCTTGGCCAACGTTCTCTCCGCCTCGATAGCCCCCGTCAGCGACATGGAAGTTCCGAGTGAAGAAATCGCCCTCGAAGCAGGGCTGCTCTCGCCCCATGGCTCGCCAAACGCTACGCCAGGGCATGAGTACGCTGGATCGGATCCTGGCGATGGTGCCGGACGCCGGGACGAACCGCTCTTCCTCGCTCAAATTGACAGCGTTGCTCCAGGCCTCGCCGTCGTGAAGCAGGCGTTCTCTTCCGTGCTCCCAGGCGTAACGAAAAGAATACGCGAAAAATCCATACGCCATACTGAGCCGCAGCAACGCGCTAGGCTCGAGCCGCTGGATTTCTTCATCCGATGCAACAGGCAGATCCATCAGGCGTTTGCAGACTCGCCCGCGGCGAAACAGCCTGGGCAGCTCCGCCATGCATTCATCGATGAAACTGAGCGACCCTGGAAGCTTCGCGCTGGGCGCCTCCGGTGGCATCAACCCGAAGCGCTCCGAGACTGTACCGAGCAACCCGTTCGACGCGGCTGTCCGCTCCATGGATCGCTCGATAGGGGTGGAGTGTGACAAGACAAATCTCCTTCGAAGCACCCGCTGCTGCGAGTATCGCCGCCTGAAACTGCAGGCCATTTGTACTGACGGCGACCTCGCTCGGAGGTCGCTGCATCAATGCCCGTGTATCACCGAAACATAATCAACGTGCGCACGAGGCCCGGCTCCGAATGTGACGAACGCAGACCGAGGCCATGGCCACTGTGCGTCCGCATTCGACCCGCTCGGAGGACTGTCACCGCTACTACCCTGTTCGCGATGTTCACGCCCATAGCGTGCAACTGATCATCGCCCCGTGTCACACGACAAGTGTTTCACAAAGAGTTTGGGTGTGGCAATCCCCCTCAGGGTGCGCAAGGCACGCGCAGCGGGTCGAGCGCTATCGAAGCGGCTGCCCCGGCAACGTTTTGACCAGACCCTGGATCAGCGCCGCGCAGCGCGCTGCTCTCACTTGCCGATCGGCGGCGCCGCAGCCAATTTTATGCACTTTATGGTGTCCCAGCGAAGACCCGGCGGTCTTTCACCGTGCGCTCGCTACGGTCACGATGGAGCCCTCGCAGGGCCCGACCCACCCGCCGCCAGAGTCACCCCCACGGGTGGCCGGCAGCGAGGTCCTGAGGGGCCACTCTCAGGGCAACACCAACGGCGAACCGGACCTCGAGGCGGCGCGAGGAGCCGTCCCAGCTGGCGTGTCTCATCGCTGCTCGTCGCAAGGCGGCTCGGGACTACGCAGGAGCTACTCGTGGCTCAGGTCTTCCAGAGGTATTCGATCGTGACGCCGTTCTGATTAGGCTCCGCGAGCGACCAGTGCTGCAGCGTCACCTTCTCGAGCGACTTCCCCATCGCCTTGAGTGCAAAGCCAATCCAGCCCGAAGCGATTGGACCGATGTGATCATGGCCCTGCGAATCAAAGATCCGGAAAATCATCTTGCCTTCGGTGACGTCGATATCGAGCCGCCCCCCGGTGAAGTCGCGCTTCCAAATATCGGGAAGCTTCTTTGCAAACAGGCTCGGCGTCAGCATGCGCATAAAAAGTCGCAAGAACGTATTGCTCGCTTCGTGCCCAATATAGCGACCGCAGCCCTCCATGACCTCGCGAGCACGCGCCTCGTCGGTTCCCGCCAGCTCAGCCACGATCGCTCGATTGAGCTCGGAGACCAGGGTTACCGAGTACCATGTGGCAGGGGCCACGGTGTTGATCGCCTGTTGAAGTTGTGGCGAAAGCCCCGCGATAATTTGAGTGGTTCGATCCGCGCCGGCGTTCTCGCGCAGATATCCAACGGTGGCAGCCAAGATGTAGCCTCGTGCGCTGTGTTCAGTCATGTCACTTGTACCCCTTCATCCGTATCGAATAAGGATGGCACGCCCGGATCGAGCGAGCCAGGGCGGGGTCGAATGGACACGTCGATCGGACTCGGTCGCGAAACCATCGAGACACGGGGACCCTTGGCGCGACTGTAGGTGCAAAGCCAAAGCATGGGTGCTCGAGGCCTGGAGCGCCGACCTTCGGCGAGCTACCGGCCCCGTCGTGTAGGCAAGCGTACGCGATTCTGGCCCTAAACTTATCGGGTCCTCCGCCGTGAAACTGCGGGGGGAGGTACCCGAACGCTCGCATGCAAAAGGACGTCGAAGCGATCACATCGATCCTGGAGCGATACATGTCGCGGATGAACGCTCGGGGTCTGGTCGCGCGCGCGCTGCAGGAGCGTGGGCTGTCGGAGCGTTCGCTCACGCGCGAGGAGTTCGTGAAGTGCAGCCCGGCGCTGCGCCGGGGTATCGAGTTGTTCGTGTCCCCGCGACTGCAGACGGAGGCGCTCGATCGATTCAAAGAGTTCTTCCGCGCCCGCTCCGACTCCGCGTCTTGCCGCATCGATCTGTTTCGGGAAGCGGACATCAGCACCGCTCGGTCCGAAGCTCGGCGCCTGTGCGAAAACGCCGGGGCCACGGCCTTCGCCATGCAGAAGGTGACGACCATCGTCAGCGAGCTGGCCAGGAACATCGTGCTCTATGCCAAGCAGGGCATCATCGAAATCGGCTTCGTCAACCAGGACCGGCGCAGCCAGATCGTCATCAAGGCGACCGACAAGGGCCCCGGCATCCCGAACATCAATCAGATTCTGGGTGGCCACTATCAAAGCCGTACTGGCCTCGGGAAGGGTATCCTCGGCACCAAGCGGCTCGCTGACACGTTCCACATCACGACGGGCGGTCACGGGACGTCCGTCACCGCGGAGATCGCGCTGTGAAGATGCAAGTCGCCCACGTTTCGCTGCCCAAGCAGGGTGAGACCGCCAACGGCGATCGGCCATTTCACCGACAAGACGGACCGGATCGTCACCTGATCGCCGTGATCGACGGCCTGGGTCACGGCCCGGAGGCGCAGTTGGCGTCGCTCGCAGCGCTCGAGTACCTGGCCGAAGTCTCTCTCGATATCCCGCTCGACGAGATCATGCCGGGGCTGCACGAAAAAATGCGCGGGACGCGAGGCGCCGCCGGCGCGGTTTGCATGGCCAACGGCAACGCTTTGTCTGCCTGCGCCGTTGGTAACGTGGAGCTGCGGACCCTCCGCACCGACATTCCGCTGATCGCATCCGCTGGTATCCTCGGGGTCCGCGTGCAGAAATTTCGCATCGCCCGGAGCACGTTCAAGACGCCGTGCCGTGTGCTCATCTTCTCGGACGGCATCACCAACCCCACCACCATTCACGAATTTAACGGGTTGCCAGCCCAGGTCACCTGCAACGGCCTGCTAGAGCGCCATCGCCGCAACTACGACGACGCAACCGTACTCATCGCTGACCTCGAGTAACCCATGGACAAGGCGTACAATCAGATACCCATCATCAAGCTCTGGCACCTCCTGCTCGTGCCACTACAGGGCGAAATGACGGATGATGTGGCGAGCAGCCTGATGACGGAGGTGCTCGAGCGCATCTATCGCGACGGTTCATCCGGGTTGGTCATCGACATCACCGGCCTGTGGATCATCGACAGCCACTTGTGCTCGGTATTATCGCAGATCTCCGACGCAGCCGCGTTGATGGGTGCAAAGACCGTGATCTGCGGGATGAAGCCCGAAATCGCACTCACGCTGGAGACCATGGGCGTGCACCTCGCCAACATCTCGAGCTCACTCGATCTCGAAGGGGCCTTGGCCATCTTGGGGGTGGCCAAGCCCGACATGAAGAAGGCTCGTCGCGGCAACCCACTCGCCAAACGTGGGCCGGGCGATGCCGGGGCCGCCCCCTCTGACCGCGGGTGACTCGAGTGAGCGCGAGCGGCGACGAGACCACCAAAGCAGCTCCTCGGCTCGAGTCCGACCTGCTGGAGAACATCACGCAACTGCTGGATGTGCTCGTGCGCGTGGGCGCCGGCGAGTCGGTCGGCTCTCTCCCCTCGAAATACCCCGATTCTCATCCCGTCGGTGCGCTGACGATGAGCCTGAATGAAATCATTGCCTCGTTGGCAGAAGCGCGTCGGCGCTCGGCTGACTACTCCCGAGAGCTCCAGAGCAAGATCGCGGCGATCCAGGCCCAGGAGGCCGCCATCGCGGAGCTGTCCACCCCCATTCTCGAGGTCTGGCACAAGGTTTTGTGCATGCCCATCGTCGGCATCGTCGACGGCAGTCGTACCGAAGAGATGGCGCGCATGTTGCTCTCCACCATCGTCGAAACCAAGGCAACGGTCGCCTTGATCGATATCACCGGCATTCAGACCATGGATACGCGGGCCGTCGATCATTTCCTGCGCATGGCGCGTGCCATTCGCTTGCTCGGTGCGCGCTGCATCCTGTCGGGGGTTCACCCCAACATCTCGCAAACCATCGTGCACATGGGCATGGACCTGAAGGGCATCGAGACCCATCGCTCCATGCGAGATGCGTTGCGGCAATTTGTCGTGACCGCAAAGAAGGTCAAACCGCGCACTCGGGCCAAGGCAGAGGCAGTCGCGGACGCCAAAGACAGCACGGATTCGGCGCCGGCGGGGCTCACCCCCGCGGCCACGGTGTAGCCTCCCTTTCAGAATGGGGTCAGAAGCATGAACACGGTAGATTCGGAACAGCACATCCTCGAAAGCGTTGCGGACGCTCTCCTGGTACTGTCCAACGTCGGGTACGGAGACTACACCACCCGGCTGGAGCTCAAGGACGGCGACAATAGCCCACTCGCCAGCTTGTACGCCGGGATCAACGACATGATCGCCGCGCTGGGCGCCGAGCAAGACAAGAACAAGGCGTATCAGGATGAGCTCGAGGGCAAGCTCGCCACGATCGAGCGCCAGCGCATCGCCATTCAGGAGCTATCGACGCCGATCATGGAAGTCTGGGACGGCGTCTTGTGCGTCCCGGTGGTGGGCTTGATGGACACGGCTCGCTCGAGCGAAATGACCAGTACATTGCTGCGCGCCGTCGTCGAAAAAAGCGCCAAATGCGCGATCATCGACATCACGGGCATCGACGTGATGGACACGCGTACGGTCGATCACTT
This sequence comes from Deltaproteobacteria bacterium, assembly GCA_043780025.1. Taxonomy (GTDB): domain Bacteria; phylum Myxococcota_A; class Polyangia; order Polyangiales; family Polyangiaceae; genus SZUA-265. The sequence goes on along the minus strand of JAYWEH010000296.1, from coordinate 3,476 downwards.
CGTGCGCATGGCCAAAGCGGTCAGGCTCTTGGGCTCGGAATGCGTGCTCACCGGGATGAATCCGCACATCGCCCAGACGGTCGTTCACATGGGCCTCGACTTGTCGAACGTCATCACCCACCGCAACCTCCGGGATGCACTGCAGCAATACGTGGGTGAGCTGAGCGAAGACACCGAGTGAGTCGGGCAACATCACCCCCATGCCTCGCTACGAGATTCGCGTCTGGCTCGACGTCGTGACAGCGCGACGGGCGGTCAAGGCGCTGGCTATCGAAGTGGGCTTTCCTCCGCGAGAGTCGACGGAGCTCGCCATCGTCGCGTCGGAGCTCGGGTCGAATATCATCAAGTACGGTGTCCACGGCAGCCTGTGCTTCGAACGGCTCGAAGGGCGCGAGCCCGCCAGACAGGGTATCAGCCTCGTCGCCCGCGACTTTGGGCCACAATTTCACGATCTCGAGACCGCCAAGAAAGACGGTCATGACGACCGTGGCCCGCTCGATCCCATGCAGTTCATGTCACGGGCCGGTATCGGCGGAGGCCTCGGAGCCGTGCTGCGGATGACCCATTCCTTTGCGGTCCATCCGCTGAGCGACGGCAAAGAGATCATGGTCGAGCGCTACATAAAGCCCGCGCGCCCCGGCGCCGCCCCGCGCGCACGACCCTGAGCGCTCAATTTTGGCCAAGTGCCGGCAGCGACCAGACGAGAAATCCTCCGGCCTCATGCGTCGCCTTGCCGAACTGCTGCGTGAGCGCGCCCTCGAGCTGCCGATGGTTGCCAGGCAGCACCAGCTTGGTGGGACGATGCCGCCGCACGACGGCTGCTCGTTCCGCGGCAGACGCCCGCTTGTCAAAGAAGCGGTTCACGTCGCGTTGCTTGGCGAAACGGTCAGGGACCTGTAGCGCGTTGGGTGAGCTCACGACGCGACTATCGGTGATGGTCGCGAGATCGAACGCGGCGCGCGTCACAGGAGTCAAGACCAGGTCGGACGGCGACAGCTGAGCGCGAATCTCACTGAATTGTCGATAGTACGCGTCATGTGGCGACTGTAGGCGCAACAAAGCCATTGGCGACAGCAGACGGCCGAAGCCGGTATCTTTGCGAGCCTGCGCGAACATCGGTGAAGGTAGCCAGGCCAGCAGCGCCGCCAACGAGAGCGCGAGCACGACGGGACGATCGAGCCGTTGCCAGCGCCGCTCCGTACTGAGCTCGGTCACGGGCCCGAGCAACGCAAAAATCCCCAGGGCCAGCACTTCGGCCACGGCGAACTGGGCGAAAAACGCCGCATAGAACGCGTAGCGATAGCCGAAATAGAAATCGATGCGGTTCCAGATAGCCAGCATCAGCAACGTCACCAGCATGCCGAGCAGCCAGAACGCGTGCCGCCGGAGCCTCGCGATCAGGTAGGCAAAACACGGGATGGCAAGGGCGTACAGGTTCGGTATGTCGTGAAATGGGGAGCCCCCGAAGCCCGCGCCCTCTTTCACGTTCGACATCCCGCGCTGGCCGAACAGTGGCGCGTACGGCCAGAGCGCTGCCAGAGCGATCCCGATACCCATGGCTGCGAGCGGCCGCGGCAAGAGCCAGGGATCGCGCCGCGCCGCCGATACCCAGAGCGCATGCAGAGCCACGATGCCGAGCACCCAGCTCGCCGTGAGCACGTGGGTGGTCAGCGAGGCCGCGAGGACCAGTCCGAGCCCCAGCACCTCTTGCCAGCGCCGCTTTCGCGACAGCTCTTCCATTAAACCGAAAGCAAAAAACCCGAGTGACCAGCCGAACGTACTGGGGAAGGGTTGCACGTACTGAAAGTTCGTCAGGCTGGTCTCCGAAGACCACCCGAAGTGGAGCCAGCGAATGAACAGCGACGCAAACATGAAACACGCCGCCGCGAGCCACCAGCGCCGATGCAGCGAGTGGCGCGAAAACAGGTACGCCACTGCCGCGCAATACACAAACAGGTTGAACAGGCCGGCGACCTCGAGCGTACGGTACTCGCTCGCGCCAAACAACTTGCCGAACGCCGCCAAGACGACGAGGTACGCCGTGTACACGGTCGACTGCGTACCGGGCGCGTCCATAGCTTCGTGCATCGGCCGCCAGAAGTTCTGATAGAGCCGGGAGATGCCGGCGCAATACATCTGAAAGTCTCCACCCCAGCCTTCGTGGCGAAAACAAAGCAAGCCGTAATAGGCCAAAAAGCTGCCGAACACACCGGCGCTCACGGAAAGCGCCACGGGCGCCCGCCACTTGGGCTCGGTGACGTCGCTGTGAACAGGGCCTCTGTCGACCATTGGCACGGCCGGATCTATCACGGCATATGGGGAACGGAAACGACTCGCGTACGCGGACCCGGCGTACTAGATCGCGCCCATGGATTTGAGCGAACGCCACGACTCTCGAGGGGCGCGCCATCCCTGGGAGACCGCGCGCCTCCTGGCCGTGGAAAAGCTCGTCCGCCAGCTCGGGCTTCGCGACCCGCGCGTCTTGGATGTGGGCTGCGGTGACGGCTACGTGATCAGCGAGTTGCAGCGTCGGCTCGGGCTGGGTCAGGTCGTCGCGCAGGACGCGCACTTCACGGACGAGCACCTGCGCGAGTTCGCGCGGCCCGGCGCCACCTTCGCGCGGGAGCTGGGAGATATCCCGTTTCGCGCCGACCTCGTGCTGTTGCTCGACGTCCTCGAGCATCTCGAAGATCCCGGGGCGTTGCTACGGGAGCTGATCGAAAAACGCGTGGTGGCGGGCGGCCACTTCCTGATCACGGTGCCGGCTTTTCCCGCCTTGTTCACCCAGCACGACGTGTTGCTGCGCCATTTCAGGCGCTACACGCGGCGTGATCTCGAGCGCGAAGTGCGCGACGCAGGGCTCGAGCTCATGGGGTCCGGTCACCTGTTTGCTTCGTTGCTCGCCCCTCGCGCGCTATCCGCGCTCAAGGAGCGGTTGCGGCCGCCGAGCGGTCCGTTGCCCGCGGCCCCCGAAGGCGTCGGCAAGTGGCAGAGCTCGCCGCTCGCGACTCGGCTCATCCACGGCGCGTTGGTCTTCGACAACGAGCTCTGCACGAGGGCGCGCTCCTTTGGCATCGACATACCCGGGCTATCGGTTTGGGCGACATGCAGAACACGATCATAGTAGTTCCTTGCTACAACGAGGAACTCCGGCTTCCCGCTGACCGCTTCATCGACGCGGCACGCTCGGATCCGACCCTCTCGTTCTTGCTGGTGGATGACGGCTCGCGCGACGGCACGCGAGCACTGTTGGAGAGGCTGGCAAGCGAGTCGCCTCAGATCGAGCTGCTGGCGCTCCAGCCCAACGGGGGCAAGGCAGAAGCGGTGCGACGTGGCATGTTGCGCGCCTTTGAACGGGCTCCGGCTCTCGTCGGTTACCTGGACGCGGATCTGGCCACACCGCTCTCGGAGCTCGCGCCCATGCGCCGGCTCATCGAGAGTCACTCGCATCTGAACATCGTCCTCGGTTCGCGCGT
>JAYWEH010000295.1:0-4545 GCA_043780025.1 Deltaproteobacteria bacterium | reverse complement strand
CCTTGTCGGGGTCGACGCCGAGATCCCGGATGCCCTGCGCCACGGCGGCGGCATCCAGCTGACCTTCGGCGTGCAGCGCGGACAACGCCGCTGCCGCGATGCACTCCGCGTCCACTTCGAAGTGGCGCCGCAACGCTTCGCGGGTGTCGCTCATGCCGTAGCCGTCCGTTCCGAGCGGCACGTAACGGCCCGGAATCCAGCGAGCCACCTGATCTTGGACCAGCGTCATGTAGTCGCTAGTGGCTATGAACGGACCCTTACTGCCTTGCAAGAGCCGGGTGATGTAAGGCACGCGCGGAGACGCCTCGGGGTGCAGGCGGTTGTAACGCTCGCATTCCAGCGCTTCGCGCCGGAGCTGCTGGTAGCTCGTCACGCCCCACACGTCCGCGGCCACGTCGAAGCGCTCCGCCAGGATCTCCTGAGCGCGCAGCACCTGCAACATGATGCAACCGCTACCGAAGAGCTGCACCTGCTTGCCCGACTTGGAGGGTTTGGGGCTGGACGCGTATTTGTACATACCGCGAACGATGCCATCGACCGTCTTGTTCTGCGCGGCCTCACCCTCACCGGGTAGAGCCGGCATCTGGTAGTTCTCGTTCTGCAACGTGATGTAATAATATATGTTTTCCTCGCGATCGAACATGCGGCGCAAGCCGTCCTGGATCACGGCGGCGAGTTCGTACGCGAACGACACGTCATAGGCGACCACGCTCGGATACGTGGCGGCGAGCAACTGGCTGTGCCCGTCCTCGTGCTGCAGGCCTTCGCCGTTGAGCGTGGTACGGCCGGCGGTGGCGCCGAGCACGAAACCGCGACCCATGGAATCGCCGAGGGCCCAGAACTGGTCGCCCGTGCGCTGAAAGCCGAACATCGAATAGAAGATGTAGAACGGGATCATCGGCTCGCCGAGCGACGCGTATGACGTGGCGGCGGCCGTGAACGACGCCGTTGAACCGGCCTCGTTAATGCCCTCTTCCAGCACCTGTCCGTCTTTGCTCTCGCGGTAGTAAAGCAAGCGGCCTTTATCTACGGGTTCGTAGAGCTGGCCCTTCGACGAGTAGATACCAACCTGGCTGAACAGGGCGTCCATGCCGAAGGTGCGTGCTTCGTCGGGCACGATCGGCACGACGCGATTGCCCACGTTTTCATCGCGCAGCAACTTGGCTAACAGGCGCGTGAACACCATGGTGGTCGATGCCTCGCCCTTCTTCATGCCGGCCTTGAACTCCTGATAGAAGTCCGCCTTCGGCAGGTCGAGCTTGACGGAAGGCTTGCCGCGGCGCTTGGGCAAGCAGCCACCCAGCTTGCGGCGGTGCTCGAGCATGTACTCCACTTCCGGGCTATCCATGCCGGGGTGGTAGAACGGCGCGTCCTTGAGCTTGTCGTCGGGGACCGGCAGACCGAGCTGATCGCGGAAGGTCTTGAGCTGATCCTCCTGCATCTTCTTCATTTGATGCGTGCCGTTGCTGCCTTCGAATGCCTCACCGAGCCCCCACCCCTTTACCGTGTGGGCCAATACCACCGTGGGCTTGCCGTTCTTGCCGTGCACGGCGCGGTGATACGCGGCGTAGATCTTCGCATCGCTGTGGCCGCCGCGGCGCAGTTTGCTGATGCCGTCGTCATCGAGCGAGCTGACCAGCTCGAGCAGGCGCGGGTCGGTGCCGAAAAAGTGCTCGCGAATGTATGAGCCGGGCGCGGCCGTGTACTTCTGGAAAGCGCCGTCCACCACTTCGTTCATGCGGCGTACGAGCACGCCGTCCACGTCGCGCGAGAGCAGGTCGTCCCAGCCGGGGCCCCAGACCACCTTCAGGACGTTCCAGCCGGAGCCGTGGAATACGCCTTCGAGCTCCTGGATGATCTTGCCGTTGCCGTAAACCGGCCCGTCCAGGCGCTGCAGATTGCAGTTGATGACGAAAACCAGATTATCGAGCCCCTCTCGCGAAGCAACCCGCAGCTGGCCGAGCGACTCCGGCTCGTCACACTCGCCGTCCCCCATGAAGCACCACACGGTGGAGTTGGAGGTGTCCTTGATGCCGCGATTGTGTACGTATCGGTTGAAGCGAGCCTGGTAGATGGCGTTGATCGGACCGATGCCCATGCTCACCGTGGGGTACTCCCAAAAGTCGGGCATCAACCGGGGATGCGGATAGGAAGGCAGGCCTGGCTGCGCGGCTTCGCGCCGAAACGCATCGACGTGCTCAGCGTCGATCCGACCTTCGAGGAAGGCGCGCGAGTAGATGCCAGGCGAGGCGTGGCCCTGGAAATAGATCTGATCCCCAATGCCATCGGCGTCTTTGCCGCGGAAAAAATGATTGAAGCCAACCTCATAGAGGTTGGCGCTCGACGCGTAGCTCGACAAGTGGCCGCCAATGCCCGAGAAGCGCGAGTTGGCTCGCTGCACCATGGCCACCGCGTTCCAGCGGATGATGCCGCGGATGCGCCGCTCCATGTCCGAGTCGCCCGGATACTCGGGTTCCTCTTCGACCGGAATCGTGTTGACGTAATCCGTGGTGATGGGAAGCTCCGGCCGGGCCCCTTGGCGCTGCGCTTGCTCGAGCAGCCGTCGCACGAGGAAGGCCACGCGTTCCGGGCCGGAGTGCTCCAGCACGGCCTCCAGAGATTCCAGCCAATCGCTGGTCTCCGCGGGATCCAGGTCGAGTCTTTCCTTGGGATTGCTAGTCACGGTGATGCTTTATTACTCGCTCGGTCGCCGTTTTCAACACGCGCGGCCCGCGTAAACGCCCGGAAACCCAGCGGGGAGCTGGCGGTCTCTCGGTCTAGCGGCCTGAGTGGCTCGAAACTGCTGCGACTCGAAAACTTTCCACCGCTTCGCGTAGACTGTGTGGCGTGGACGCCCCGGTGGATACATCGCCTGATGCAGAGGCTTCGACCGAGGCGGAGCGCTTGCCGGAGCCCTCACTCGCCGTCGCGATGCTGGAGGGCTTGCCGCTGCCCCTGTGCCTGCGTGATCGCCAGTCGCGTTACGTGTGGACCAACCCTGCGTTTCGCTCCGCTTTCGGGCGAGCGGCCGCAGAGCTCCTCGGCAAGACGGACTTCGATCTCTTGCCGGCAGAACAGGCGCTACTCGAGCAGACTCGCGATGAGCGCGTGTTTCAGGACGGCCAGGATCTGTTCTTTGAGGATCGCGCGGGCGTCCCCTCCACCGTGGTGGGCGTGTCCGGCTGGCACATTCCCGTCAAGGGTTCCGATGAGTCCGTCCAATACGTCCTGCGGCAATGGGGCGCACCGAGCCACGCGATTGCTGAGGTGCGATCAACGCCCGACGCCGAAGAGAGCGTGCGCATGCTCAAGGAGCAGCAGAGCGAGCTACTAAAAAAGGAGCGCTTGATCGTGCTCGGCCACCTCGCAGGCAGCCTGGCGCATCAGATCCGCAATCCGCTCGGAGCGATCTCGAATGCCGTGGCGGTGTTACGGCGCGAACTCGGACGCCCGAGCTCGGCCGACGTCGAGTTGGCGCTCGACATCGCGGAGGAAGAGGTGTGGGTGGCCAATCGCATCATCCGCGACCTGATCACCTATTCGCGGATTCGCCCGCCGTCTCAGCGCACCGTGGGCCTGCCGGAACTGGTCGAGACGGTGTTGGCACGCGAGCTCATGCCGGACGGAGTCATGATTGATCAACGCGTGGGTAACCAACGCGTATTTGTGGATCCGGGGCAGGTCTGCGACGCAATCGCCAACGTGATCCGCAACGCCTGTGAGGCCATGAACGGCCAAGGCACACTAACCATCGCATCGCGGCCCGACGGCGACTCGGTCGAACTCAGCATCGCGGACACCGGCGTCGGCATCTCGCAGGAAGAGATCGCCCTGTTGTTCGAGCCGCTGATCACCAACAAGCCGCTCGGCATCGGACTCGGCCTGACCACCGCCCGCGCGCTCGTCGCCAACCAAGCTGGCACACTCGAATGTGAAGGAGAGCCCGGCAAGGGCGCTCGTTTCAAGTTGCGCTTCCCTGCCGCCGTGGAAGAAACGACGGACCCGCTGTAAAACCCGGAATCATCATGCTCATCGATCAAGTCAAGCAGCGCATGTTTGCCGCCATGAAGGCCGGCGACACGCTCGAAAAGGAAATTTTGCGGACCGCCATCGGCGAGGTGACGCGCACCGGCGACGATCCGACCGACGAGCGCATGACGAGCGTGCTGCGCAAACTGGTCAAATCGAACCAAGAGACGCTGCAGTCGGTCACCGATCCCGCGCAGCGGCAGGTCCTGGAGCGCGAGATCAGCGTGGTCGAAACGTTTCTGCCGCGGACGCTCGACGCGGGCCAGATTCAGGCACTGCTCGCCCCCCTCGCGGATCAGATTCGCGCCGCTGCCGGGCCCGGGCCGGCCATGGGCGTTGCCATGAAATTTCTGAAGGCACAGGGCGCGCTCGCTGAGTCGCGAGACGTCCAGGCAGCGCTCGGCGAGATGCGCAAAGGCAGCTGAGCTTGGCGTGGCTCGCCGCTGGCGCAGCGCTCGCCGCGCTTCTGGTGATGCTCCCGGCGCTCGAGGGGCCATTCATCTTCGATGACGTGGC
>JAYWEH010000294.1:0-10850 GCA_043780025.1 Deltaproteobacteria bacterium | reverse complement strand
GTCGCCCCGGAGCCCCGCGCGTCGCCCCGGAGCCCGGCGCGTGCCTAGCGCGGCGCGCGGGTGCCAGCCCATAGGCCTGCGCGGTAGCCGGAGATTTGGCGCGGCAGGCCTTGGCCGGTGGCAGACGAAGTGGTAAGGCTGCCGGCCCTTCGGGCTCTGCCACAGCGTCCACTGGAGCGTCTGCTGGCTGTCCAATTCTTGCTGGTCCGATGGGGTAGAAGGTTAACGCGCATGAACGACATGGATAACAACGATGGCCCCGGTGGCTTTTCGTCAATGGGCCGCGGCCGCAAAGTGGCGAGTCGGCTCGGGATCAAAGCGGACGAACTGTCCTTTGATTACAAAGACCCACGGCTTCTGGGGTACTTCATCACCGATCGCGGGCGCATCATGCCTCGGCGCATGACGGGCCTCACCGCCAAGCAGCAGCGGGCCTTGACGGTTGCGATCAAGCGCGCGAGAGAGATCGCGTTGTTGCCGTACACCAAGCCGGAGTAGTGGCGGTTGCCCTAAAGGGCTGCCTGATGGTGGAGCGCGCCGGCGGATGACAGCCGGCGCTTCTGCTTTGTGCGCCCAGCATGGGCGCTGTCTTGCGGGTGTCCGCTTCGCGGCGCTTTGGGGGCGGCGCGAGTTCAGGCGGTGGGGAAGTTCTCGTTCCCCATGATTTCGCCCTCGTCGTCGTCCCACCAGACTGAAAATGGGTCAGCGAAGGATTCCCAGCCGAGTTGCCCGAGCCGCATCTCCACGTCGTCGAGCAGGCAGTGGTTCAAGCGCTGCTCGATTGAAGAGCGATCCATGCCGGCGCCAATGAAAACGAGCTCCTGACGGCGGTCGCCATACGGATCTTCGTGCAGGCGGTGGATCTCCTCCTGCGCTCCGGACTCTTCGGGCCATTCGTCTTTGGGCAAGCTCGCCCACCAGCGCCCCGCCAGGTCGTCACGAAAGGTTTGCCCGGCTTGTGACCAGATACCGGCGTGATTGTGGCGTGAAGCCAGCCAGAAGAAGCCCTTGGCTCGGATCACCCCCGGCATCGTCTCCTGCAGGACGTCCCAGAGGCGGCCGGGGTGGAAGGGGCGGCGTGCGCGGTAGACGAAGCTGCCCAGGTCGAACTCTGTGGTGGGCGGTGTCTTCTTGCCGATGATGGCCCGCTGCCAGCCCGACGCCTGGCTGGCCTCCTCGAAGTCGAACGCATCCGTATCGAGCAAGGCTTCGATCGACACCAGGCCGTGACTGGCTTGCACCAGCTTTGCCTTTGGGTTGAGCTGGTGCAGGATCGCTTCGAGGCGCCGCAGATCCACCTCGCTCACGAGATCCGTCTTGCTGATGACGATCACGTTGGCGAACTCGACCTGCTCTGCGAGCACGTCCGAGACGCTGCGGTCGTCCGCCGGATCGAGGGCCACCTTGCGGTCGACCAGCGTATCGCTACGCTCGAAATCCTGGGGGAAGTTCAGCGCGTCGACCACCGTGATCATCGCGTCGACCCGCACTAGCTCGTCCAAGCTCCGGCCGTCTTCGTCATCGGAGAAGAAGCCTGCGGCCACTGGCAGAGGCTCGGAGATTCCGGTCGGTTCTACCAGCACGTAGTCGAAGTGCCCGCTCTCCGCGATGCGCGTGAGGTGGTCGGTGAAGTCATCGCGCAGGCTGCAACAGATGCAGCCGTTCTTGAGCTCGATGACGTCTTTGTGGCGCTTCAGGTGAGCGCCACCGAGCAGCCGCGCGTCAATGCTGAACTCGCTCAGGTCGTTGACGATGACAGCGATGCGCCGCCCGCGCTGATTGTGCAGGATGCGATCGATGAGCGTGGTTTTGCCCGCGCCCAGAAAACCGGAGATGACGGCCACCGGCACACGATGGCGCGCTTTGCTCGAATCGCTCACGGCGTCTGCACCCAAGGAACTGCTTCGGACCAAAGATCCAATGCGGCGTCCATTCTGGCGCAGTTACTTCTTATTGTAGCGTGCCTTGAAGCGCTCGATACGGCCCGCGGTGTCCACCAGGCGCTGCTTGCCTGTGAAGAAGGGGTGGGAGTGCCCACTGATGTCGACGTGAACGATGAAGTGATCCACGCCGTTGATCGACTTGGTTTCACTGGACGTGATCGTCGATCGAGTGACGATTTCGTGCAGGCCATCAACGAAAACGACGGGGTTGAGCTTGGGGTGAATGTCAGGTTTCATAGCAGTCGAGGGTGAGCGGTCAGGGCAGAGCGCGCCGCAACAGGGGCGGCCAAAAGGCCAGCTCGGGATTTGATCCGGGGTCGGCTTTAATCACGGGCCACCCAGGATGTCCAGATCGGATGGACCATCCTGTGCTGTGGGAGTCGGCAAGGGGGCGGGCCCAGGCGCCCGTGGCCCAGCGAATGCCGGTTGGATTCCGGGCAGTTGCCGCCCCGGGGCGTGCCGATTTGCGCCCTTGCAGTTTACGAGGTGCATCACTAGCCTGCCGCGCTCTCTCGAATCCAGAGGCGCCGCTTTCGCGCTGGGCTCATCCAGCGGCGCGGCCTCGGGGTGACGTGCTGAGCCTGCTCCCGTAGACTGACCCAGGCGGCATCCAGCGCGCCCCACATCTCGAATTTTCATGGAAGCTTTGACCCTTCAGGTAACGGCCGAGCGGTCCGAGCAGCGGAGCGCGCTTCAAGCCTTGGACTGCGCGTTGGCTGCTGCGCGTTCGGGCGAGGTTCCGGCTGAGCTCGGGCCCGCTGTCGACGTTCAGGCCTACCGGGCTCTGTTGAACGGGGCCTCGTTGAACGGCGCCTCGTCGATCGCCGAGCTGCGTTCGCGCTGGGACTCTATCCTGCTCGCGCGTCATGCCGACGTCGGCCTCGAGCTGCTGCTCGAGCTCGGTTGCATCGCGGCGCTCTTTCCCGAGCTGTCGAAAATGGTCGGCTTTGGTGACGGAGAGACGCACAAGGACGTATGGCGTCACACCAAACAGGTGGTGATTCAGTGCGTGCCGCGCCTGTCGGTGCGCTGGGCCGCGCTGTTTCACGATATCGGGAAGCCGCGTACTCGTTCGGTCGCCCCCGATGGTTCCGTGCACTTCTTCCATCACGCGGAAGAGGGCGCTCGCATGTTTGAGCGCCTACAGCGGCGCACCGCCTTGTTTGAAAAGGACCCCGAAGTGGCGGCGGAGATCCGCTTCCTGATCCTGCATCACCAGCGGGCCCACCAGTACGAAGAAGAGTGGACGGACAGCGCGGTGCGACGGTTCGCACGCGACATCGGTGGATCACTGGACGACCTGATGGCCCTGTCGCGCGCCGACATGACCACCAAGCGCCGTGACAAGCGGCAAAAGTTCCTGTTCCAGCTCAAGCATCTGCAGGAGCGCATCGCCGCGCTCGCCGCGGAGGACGCCAAGGAGCCGCTCTTGCCGAAGGGCCTCGGCGACGCGCTGATGACGGCTTTTGCGCTGCCGCCGAGCCGATTGATCGGTGATCTACGGCGCGCCTTGGAGCTGGCGGTGGAAGCCGGAGAGCTGCCGGCCGGGCAGCTCTCGGAGGTCTACGTCGAGTTCGTGCGCGCGGAGCCCGCGCGCTTTGGTCTCGATCAATCCTTCGTCACGAGTCCTTCACCCGAAGGCAAATGAGCTGGCGGTCACCGCGGGCGTTGTCGATGCGCCCGACCGGCGGCCAATATTTGTACTCGCGCGTCCACGGCGTCGGATAGGCGGCTTGCTGCCTCGAGTAGGCGTGCTTCCACTCGTCGGCGGTGACCGCTTCGGCGGTGTGCGGCGCGTGTTTGAGCGGATTGTCCTCTCGATCGGCGCGCTCTTCTTCAATGGCGCGGATCTCTTCGCGAATGGCGATCATGGCGTCACAGAAGCGATCGAGCTCGGGCAGCGATTCGCTCTCCGTGGGCTCAATCATCAGCGTGCCCGCGACGGGGAACGACATCGTCGGGGCGTGAAAGCCGCAGTCCATCAGGCGCTTGGCGATATCGTCGACCTCGATGCCCGTGCGCCTCTTGAGCGGACGCAGATCGATGATGAACTCGTGAGCGACGCCGCCGCGTTCACCGGTGTACAGGATGGGGTAGTGAGGCGCGAGCCGCTTTGCCATGTAGTTGGCATTCAGAATTGCCACCTGAGTGGCGCGGCGCAGCCCTTCGCCGCCCATCATGCGGATGTAGGCCCAGGAGATGTGCAGGATGCTGGCGCTGCCGTACGGCGCAGCCGAGACGGGGCCAATCGCACTCGGATGTTCGCCGAGGATCGGATGGCCCGGCAAGAAGCGCGCGAGCTGCTCCTTCACCGCGATGGGCCCCATGCCAGGCCCACCGCCGCCGTGCGGAATGCAGAAGGTCTTGTGCAGGTTCAGGTGGCAAACGTCGGCGCCGTAATCGCCCGGGCGGCACACCCCGACCTGAGCGTTCATGTTGGCGCCGTCCAGATAGACCAGGCCGCCGTGGCGATGAATGATCTCGCACACCTCGCGGACGCGTTCCTCGAACACGCCGTGCGTTGACGGATAGGTCAACATCAGCGCGGCGAGCTCGCCCTGGTGCTCGTCTGCCTTGGCCGCCAGATCCGCGAGATCGATATTGCCGCGATCGTCGCAAGCCACGCTCACCACGCGCAGACCCGCCATCACCGCGGTAGCGGGATTGGTGCCGTGCGCGGAGACGGGGATCAAGCACACCTGGCGGTGCGGCTGCTTGGCATGCCGGTGGTAGGCCCGGATCACCAGCAAGCCCGCGTATTCGCCCTGGGCCCCGGCGTTCGGTTGCAAGGACACGGCGGCCATGCCGGTGATCTCCGCGAGCCAGTTGCGGAGCTCGTCGAGCATCTCGGCGTAGCCAGCGGCCTGCTCCGCCGGCACGAACGGGTGCAGCGCCCCGAGCTTGGGCCAGGTGAGAGGCAACATCTCCGCCGTCGCGTTGAGCTTCATCGTGCACGAGCCGAGCGGGATCATGGACGTGGTCAGCGACAAGTCACGATTTTCGAGCCGCTTCATGTAGCGCAACAGCTCGTGCTCGGAGTGATAGCGATTGAAGACCGAATGAGTCAAAAAGGCGCTCTGCCGGGCGAACGCCGCCGGGTAGTCGAGCGCGATGCGGGGCTCGCGCTCCGCCCAGCGCGCCTCTTCGTTCGTGGGCGCGCAGAACACCTGGAAGAGCGCGAGCACATCGGCGCGCGTGCTGGTTTCGTCGAGCGAGATGCCGAGGCGCTCTGGTGAGTCCACGCGCAAGTTGATGCCGGCGCGCCGCGCGCGTTCGAGCACCTCACGTCGCGCTGCCGGCTCTGTCACCACCGAGAGCGTGTCAAAAAACGGCTCGCTGCCGAGCGCCCAACCGCGATCGCGCAGGCCCTCGCTGAGGAGCAGAGTCAGGCGGCGCACGCGCTCGGCGATGCGGCGTAGGCCGACGGGGCCGTGATAGACCGCGTACAGGCTCGCGGTGATGGCGAGCAACACCTGCGCCGTGCAGATGTTGCTGGTGGCGCGGTCGCGCCGGATGTGTTGTTCGCGCGTCTGCAACGCGAGCCGGTAGGCGGGCTTGCCATGGCTATCGACAGACAGGCCCGCGATGCGCCCGGGGATCAGCCGCTTGTGCGCGTCGCTGGTAGAGAGGAAGGCCGCGTGTGGGCCGCCGTAACCGAGTGGGACGCCGAAACGCTGGGTGGAGCCGATGGCGATGTCCGCGCCGAATTCGCCCGGGGGCGTGAGCAGCGTCAGCGCCAGCAGATCGGTCGCCACCACGACGCGCAGGTCGCGCGCGTGGGCGCGCGCGGTGAGCTCACGGTAGTCGTGCAGGCTGCCCCAGGAGGTCGGATAGGACACGAGCACGCCGAACAACTCCGGATCGTCGAGCGCGTCGCTCGTGGCATCCCCCAACACTATCTCGACACCGGCGGGCTCAGCGCGCGTGCGAAGCACGGCCAGCGTCTGCGGATGCGTGTCCCGGTCCGCGAAGAAGCGTGTCTTGCGCTTGTGGCTGATGTGATGGCACATCGTCAGCGCCTCGGCCGCGGCCGTACCTTCGTCGAGCAGCGAGGCGTTCGCGAAGGGCAGCCCCGTCAAGTCGGCGACCATCGTCTGAAAGTTCATCAGCGCTTCGAGGCGGCCCTGCGCGATTTCCGCCTGGTACGGTGTGTATTGCGTGTACCAGCCGGGATTCTCCAGGATGTTGCGTTGAATCACCGCGGGCGTGAAGCAGCCGTAGTAGCCCATGCCGATGAAGCAGCGACCGAGCTGGTTCTTCTCTGACAGCTCCGACAATCGGCTCAGCTGGCCTGCCTCCGATAGTGGAGCGGGCAGGTCCAGCGCCGCTTCGGCGTGGATGGACTTCGGCACGCAGCGGGTGACGAGCTCGTCGAGCGACGACAGGCCGAGGCTCGAAAGCATGCTCTCGATCTGCTCGTGCGTCGGACCGATGTGCCGGTTCACAAACGCGCCAGGATCGCTGTGCGCCGGTTGGGAAGCGGAATCTCGAGAGGCCTGAGAGGAGCGGTCTATTGCATTCATGATCGGAAGGCGTGCGAGCCCGCTAGCATCCCTGAACCGGGGAGGGAATAGCGGTGTGGCTAAAACTTCTTGTGCGAATCCAGGAGCAGCGTGACCGGCCCGTCATTGAGCGATTCGACCTGCATATTGGCCCCGAAAAGCCCCGTTTCCACGTGGATGCCCAACGCGCGGGCTTGGCTGCAAACCCGCTCGAACAAGGCCTCGGCGGCGACGGGTTCGAGCGCGCTGCCAAAGCTCGGACGATGACCTTTACGCAGGTCACCGTACAGCGTGAACTGGGAGATGGCGAGCAGCGCGGGGCAGGGCTGTAGCGCGTCTGGTTCAGCCGCCATTGCGAGGTCGAGCAAGCTCCGGTTCATCTTGCCCGCCTCGTCCTTGAAGAACCTGCATTGACAGATCTTGTCGGCGAGCCAGACCGCGTCTTTCTCTGCGTCCTCTTTGCCCACGCCGATGAGCGCGCACACACCTTTGGCGATTTCACCGACCAGCTCGCCGTTGACGCGCACGCGGGCCCACCCGACGCGCGTGATCACCGCGCGCACGAGGGCTCCTGCATATTGGCCTCGATTCGATAGCATCGAGGCCCGAGGCGTGCTCGAGGCTTCACGCCGCGTAATACAGGAGCCAGAACACCACCACTCCGCTCACGGAGACGAACAGCCACAGGGGCAGCGTATACCGCGCGATGCGGCGGTGGGCGGCAATCTTGCCAGTCCAGCCGCGGTACAGCGTGAACAGTGCCAAGGGGACGATCAATGCGGCCAGCACGATGTGCGGGATCAGGATCGCGAAGTAGAGGGGGCGCCACAAGCCCGTGCCGTGAAACGGAACCGAGCCCACCTGCGCATGGTGCAGGAGATACGTGCAGAGGAACGTCGACGAGAGCACGAACGCGCACGACATGCACAATCGGTGGAGCTGGATCTTGCCCGCGCGCACCAGGCCGAGGCCCAGGATCAGACACACGCCTGCGGCCGCGTTCAAGCTCACGTTGACGCGTGCGAGCAGGCTCGGCGCCGTGCGTTCGCCGCCGGAGCCGGGTCCGAGCACCATCACCAGCGTCACCGCCAGCATCACGAACGCGCTGAGCGCCGCGATGCCCAGTCGCACGTTTCGGCTCTCGCTCGCGGTCTCGGCAACGGCCACGGCGAGACCCTAGCTCACGGGCGCGTCGGAATCCTAGTCTCAGTCTCTGGCCAGCGGCCGGGGGGCAGGGGATAGCTCGGCCGCCCCAGCAGGTAGCCTTGAGCGTAGTGGCATCCGCTGTCCACGACGGCGCTCAACTCGTCGGCGGTTTCGATGCCCTCGGCTACGACCTCGGCCCCGAGCTCGACGCACAGTCGGACCACGTGACGCACCAGGATCTGCTGGCGTAAGCTCTGATCGAGCCCCGTGATCAGCGCGCGATCGAGCTTGACGATGCGCGGCTCGAGGTCGAGTACGCGCTTGAGGTTGGAGTGCCCGGCGCCCAGATCGTCGACCGCGAGGAAGATGCCGGCGCGGGACTGAATCTCCTTGAGCACGTTGACGCACACATCGTAGTGAGTGAACGCGGCCGATTCGGTGATCTCGATGTAGACGTCGTGATCGTGGAAGAATACCGGGTCGTCTGGGCGCACCAGCCAACGAGCAGATAGCTCGTCCGGATGAACGTTGACGAAGAGGGGGACGCCCGAAGCGCGCTCGACCGATGCCGCTCGAATCATCCGGCCCAATCGGCCGCAGCAGGACTCTTCCGATGCGCGTCGAAACAATGTTTCGGGGTTGGACAGGCTCGGCCAGCGGCAGCGAGTGAGTGCCTCGTACGCGAATGTTCGCCGCGTGGTGACGGAGACAATCGGCTGGAAGACGATCTCGATGTCCTTCACGCCCAGGCCTTCGGCGTTCGGGGGCGGATCGCTGCGCAGCGCATCGAAGGGCCCGCCGGAAGGGCGGCCACTCGGCACCTCAGAAGGTCTCACTCCGCTCTCCCGAGCGTCGTCTCGGACGGCCTCGTCCAAGCCACGGAACTCTGAAAATTCTGCCAATGGGGACACGTCGGGCTCCTGACCCAGTGTACGCGCCTCGCCCAACCGGGAACTTTCGCTCAGCACTGAGCCGTTTGCTGATCTTGACATCGATGCGCAGCGTTTCCCACGTACCCGCTCGACGAGCGGGTGCAAGAGGACAGTCCAAGGTCCAGCTCACTGAACGACGCGGCGCCTAAAACCTGATGGGCACAAATGTTTTTTGGTGTCGGCCAGGCTCGTTGACCAAGCGAGACGAGCTGCCTCGGCGGCGCGGTTTTCCACCATGAAACACTGGCACGCCCCGCAGCGACACGGCGTCGAGGTAGGTGGGGCGCGCTGCCGGAGCCAGGCGCCGGCTTACTCAGGGCCCCGGCGCGCCGTCGCGTGGGGCGGGGCTCACCTCGCGCGGGCCGCGGCGGCGTACCGAAACGGCGGTGTTGGCCGCCTCGTCGAGTAGCGAGATCAACGTATCCGCCGAGTTGCCCACGTTCCGCGCGCGTTCGTTCAGCAGCGGCAGCGCGGTGATGGCTTCATTGAGCCCACGGCGCACGCGATCGCGCTCGGCCGCTTCCACGAAGCTTTGCTGCACATAGCCGGTCAGCTTGTTAGCCTCTTCCGTGAGCGGGCTGGTCCGGCCCACGATGCGCCCCATTTCGACATAGATGGTGGCGGCGGACAGCGCGGCTTGTCCGAGTACCTCGAGCAAGCGCAGTTCGCGTGGCTCGGGCTGACGACCTGGAGTGGACAACGTCGCCGTCGGTGCGGGGCGCTCCGCCGCTCGGGGGCCGGTGCCGGCGCCTGCCGGTACCGGCTCGGCGCCGTCCGTGGCCTCGTCGAGGCCGCCGAAACTGAGCTCGAGGAGTAGGCCTTCCTGCGCGAGCCGGGCCGTGCGTTCACGCAACCGCGAGCCGAGCATGTCGACCGTCACGTCTCCGCGCAGGCCCAGGCGCCGCGCCACAGCCGCGCGCACTTCGCGTTCCTCCCGTTCGCTCTGTTGGACTTCGTCGAGCAGGACGCCGAGCTCTCCAAAAAGCCGATCATAGCGCGGGTTGCCCGTGACGGTGCGGGGCTGGCTTCCGCCGAGCGGAGCGGGCGGAGCACTCGCGCTGCAGGCGGCCCCGAGCAGGCCCGAGCTCGCCGAAAGGGCGAGCAAAAGAGCCACGCTGACGCGGCCGATCAGCGCTCGCGCATCAGGCCCGGAGCTGGGATTGAGGAGGATGCACCGGAGCGAGGTCGAAGAACACATGCGAGTGGGACGGGCCTCGTGAATCACGGCGGCAATGCTGCCGCGAGCGCGATCACCGTGACATGAACGACACCGGCTGCATAGAGTGCTTGGCGGCAGGCCGCGACGGTGGAGCCCGTGGTGACGACGTCGTCGAGCAAGATCACCCGGCGGCCTTCGCCGCTCGGTCCGGCGCTGAACGCTCCGGAGACATTTTTGCGCCGTGCCGGTGCGGACAGCTGGCTTTGCTGTGGCGTGTCGCGGCTGCGTTGGAGGAGATCCGGTGCGAAGCAGGCGCCCGAACGCCGGCACAGCTGACGCCCGAGCAACGCCGATGGATTGAAGCCGCGCTCGATCAAACGAACGGGATGCAGCGGGACCGGCACCACCAGGGTGCGCTCTGCTCGGGCAAGGCCGCGCTCCGATGGGGCTGGCAGCAGCGCGGCGAGGCGGTCGGCGAGATCGGCTCTGGGGCCAAATTTCATGCGCAGGATCGCTGTGGAGAGCGGGGGCGCGTAGGCGGCTGCGGCCACTACGTCGGAAAGGAGCGGGGCCGGCAGCGGAGGGCAGGGTCCGCATGACGCGCAGAATACGGCTCCAGCGTCGAGTGGAGCATCACAAGCCGCGCAGTAGTTGGGTGCGAGCAGCTGGTGGGCTGCGAGCACGCTCGGTCGTGCCAAGCGCCAAGCAGCGAGTGCGATGTTCGATGGACGGTTCACTCGGGTCTATCGGCGAGCGCAGCTCGCGAGTTGCGCAGTCTCTCTCGATGCTTTGTCGACGTGGCGTTGCGGAACACGCGATCCGCAGGATCGCGGGCGTGCTACAGCATTGCCGCAAGTTTGCTGTGAGCTGGCGCCGTCGGGCCGAGCAGCAGCGATCTCGCGGATCTCGCAGCGATTCGGGGCGGGTCAAGTCCTTGCGAACGCAGCCCTTGGCTAGGCGTCGACGCATGAAACTGCTACTGTCTGCCGCAGCAGCGTTTGCGGCTGTCGAGTGCCGTCTCACCGCCCACAACCTTAGAGAGTGAAGTTCACATGTCGTATCGACGCAGGTCCCACCGACTCGGAAATCCGCTTTTCAGCCTGGTCTCGAGTGGCGTGCTCGCGGGTGCGGTGCTGGCTCTGGCGGCGCCGGCCGCAGCGCAGCAATT
>JAYWEH010000293.1:0-4550 GCA_043780025.1 Deltaproteobacteria bacterium | reverse complement strand
GAGCGCTTGCCGCCGGTGTGGCGGCCATCGTTGGGGCTTCGGGGCCCCGACGCTAAGAACGAGCTGAAGTAAGTTTTGATCATCGAGTGACTCCCATGGCGGGCTCCGGAGCCCAAAAAAACATGGCGCCGCCGCCACTGGCGGCACACATCGACGCACCTTATACCCCGCCTGGCAGCGGCAGCGAAGCCAATCCGGTTAAAGATGGGCCTGTGCAGGTTCGTCTCAAACAGCGCGTTTCCGCGCGCGTTTTCCGCAATCCCGTGCCATCTGGAGCTCGCGGGCGTGGTCCGGGAGCGCTACCGCACGGTCGGCGTGAGCCCCGATATGCCGCGCTGGGACGAATGGCGCGAGCCCGGCCCCACGAAAAGCGCCAGGAACGAATTCCATGCACTTCCAATGTATCTTTCCCGGCCCTAATCCCCTGGCAACCCCGTGTCATCGAAGCTGAAGCGCAGAGTGGTCGTGGTGGGCGGAGGATTTGGTGGCCTGGGCGTCGCTCGCGCGCTCGCGCGGGCTCCCGTCCACGTGACGCTCGTGGATCGCTCGAATCACCATCTGTTTCAGCCCCTGCTCTATCAAGTGGCCATGGCGGGCCTCTCGCCGGGCGAGGTGGCCGTGCCGATTCGGGCCGTGCTCAGAGCGCAGGAGAACGCGCGCGTGCTGTTGGCGGAGGTGACGAGCGTGGACCTCGAAGCCCGGCGGGTGGTGATGCGTGAAGCGTTGCCGCTCGACTACGACTTTCTCGTGATCGCGAGCGGCGCGGAGAACAGCTACTTCGGCCACGATGATTGGCAAAGCGTCGCGCCCGGGCTCAAAGATCTGGATGACGCACTGGAGATTCGGCGGCGCGTGCTGCTCGCGTTCGAAGCGGCGGAGCGCGAGGTGGATCCGACGTTGCAGCGGCAGTACCTGACGTTCGTCGTGATCGGGGGCGGGCCGACGGGCGTGGAGCTGGCGGGCGCGATCGCGGAATTGGCTACTTTCGTGTTGGCGCGTGATTTTCGCGCGATCAAGTCGGATGCCACGCGCGTGATCTTGATCGAAGGGGGTCCGCGTATCTTGCCGACGTTTGTGCCGGAGTTGTCAGAGTACGCGCGCTCCAGTCTCGAGGCCATGGGCGTCGAAGTGAAGAGCGGTGAGAGCGTCACGGCGATCGATGGGCGCGGCGTGTGCTGCGGAGCCGAGCGTATCGATTCGTTCACGGTGTTGTGGGCGGCCGGGGTGCGCGGGAGCCCCTTGTGCCGGGAGCTGGGGCTCACGCTCGATCGGCAAGGCCGCGCGCAGGTGACGGCGGACTGCTCGTTGCCGGATCGTCCGGAGGTGTTCGTGATCGGGGACGCGGCGGCGTTTGTGCCCGAAGGGCAAGAGCGCGCGCTGCCCGGGGTGAGTCCGGTGGCCATGCAACAGGCGCGTTTCGTGGCGCGTCAGATCGAACGCAGCATCGAGGCGTTGCCGCGCGAGCGCTTCAAATACGTCGACAAGGGGTCGATGGCGACGATCGGGCGCAGTCGCGCGGTGGTGGAGATCGGCCGCGTGAAGCTACGGGGTTTCATTGCCTGGCTGGCGTGGCTCGCGCTGCACATCTTTTATCTGATCGGCTTTCGCAATCGGATCGTGGTGCTGCTCGACTGGGCGTGGGCGTATTTTGCCTATCGCCGGGGTTCGCGGCTGGTCACCGGGCACCGCTTGCAAGCGGGCACGCCGGCACGCGCGCGGGCTCGCGGCTCAGAGCCCGCCGTCTGATTTTTTTACGAACAAGCGACGCAGGCGCCCGATCAAGCTGGGCCTGAAATCGGCGTCCAGATCGCCGTCGTCCGGCGGAGGCGCGGACGGAGCGGCGCTGGGCGACGGGGGAAAGCTCGGCGGAACCGCAGAATTCGCTAGCGCGGGGTAGGGCGACGAAGGCCGCGTGACCTGAGGCGGTGGAAAGGTCGGCGGGGGGCCCGGCGGCAGAGGCGGATAGCTGCCCGAAGGGGCGCTCGGCGGCGGGGTCGAACCGCGAGTTCGCGAAGCCATCGACGGAGGCAGAGGTGGCGGCCGCGATCCTCTCGGAGCCGCGGGCATCGCGCTCGGCGCGGTGCTCGCTGGCTGTACCGTGGAAGTTGGGAATTGCGGGGGCAGGGAAGGCCAGGCTTGCTGGTCAGCGCCGGGCGCGGCGGAGGGCCAGAAGGGCGCCGGTTCGGCGCGTGAGGGCAGGCCCGCCGAGTCGACGGGGCGGCTCGCGAGGACCACCTGGGACGTGACGGGCTCGAGCGGCGGAGGAGTGGGCCCGACCGTGCTCTTCCCGAGCAAGTTCTCGAGCGTGTGGCCCAGCTGCAACGCGCTCGGCAATGGCTCGGCGCCGCGAGGGCGCAGCAATCCGAGCACGAACTCGCTGACGGGCGCCGGAACCTCCGCGGTGGGCCGGCACTCGGTGAAGCTGAGCGGGTGAGCGGAGGCCGGGCCGATCGTACCCTGCGGGAAGGCGGGCTGCCCCGCGATCATCTCGAACAACAGCTGGGCGAGCGCGTACACGTCACCCGCGGGAGGGGGTGCGTTTTCGCTGGCTAGGGCGGCCATGCCGAAGTCGACGACCCGCACCCGATCGCCGGAGGGAGCACCGGTTTGAATGATGACGTTTTCGGGCTTGAGCCGGCCATGGGTAATATCTTGCGCATGGGCGGCTGCGATCGCGGCTGCGATCTGTCGGGCGATCTCGAGCGAACGCCGGAGCGTCAGCGCACCCTGTCCGAGCATCGAACGGAGCGTCTCACCGGGGACGCGGCTGCGGCTGATGAACGCATTGCCGTCCTCGAGGGCGCCGAAATCAGTGACCGGCGCGACGTTGCCATGGTCGAAATGCGCGAGCGCGAAGGACTGGCGCACTCGCCAGGCGAAGTGCTCCACCGGTAGATCGCGGGGGCGAGGCAGGAGCTTGAGCGTAACTTGACGCCCGCGCGACGATTCTCCCTCGCAGGCGATGCCGAGCGGGCCGCGGCCGATCACGGCGGTGATGCGATAGCGGCCTCCGAGCACCACACCGATCACGCGCTCAGGCCGCTCGAACCAATCGCTGGGCAGGGAGCTCCCGAACGAGGGCGGCGGTGACGACGCAGGGCTGCGGGTCGACGTGGGCGCCGCCACTGGCGCGGGCGGAATGGAAGCCGGCCGCGCCGCCGCCTCCGGCGGAGCTTCGCCCTCCCGGGGCGCCTCGATTTTCGGCGGCGGCCAGACCATACGAGGCAGGCATAATCAAAAGCCCATCCTCACGCAAAACATCCTCCTGCCAAAAACTCGGAAGAGCTCCGATGGGCGTGGGCTCGGCCGAGTCAGTCCGTGAGCTCGGACAGCATCCGCGCGGCGAGCGCGAGGCTGCCGGCGCTGCGTTCCCGTTCAGTGGCACGCCGCACAATCTGGCCATGCGGAGTCACGCGATAAACATCGGAGCGTTCCAGCGCGAGCCGCGCCATCTTCGCCGGGTCGAGCGGGGTGTCCGCCGCGAGGTGCAGGGTGACGGCCTTGACGCTGGCCTCGCACGACAGGGCACGCAAGGGGCGCAGCCGGGCCTTGAGCGCCATCAGGTCGATCAGGTTCCTGGCCGCTCGCGGCAGGTGCCCGAAGCGGTCTTCGATCTCGATCGCCAGCTCTGCCACGTGGTTTTCGTCGGCCGCGCCAGCCAGGCGCTTGTACAAGGACAGGCGTACGCCGACCTCGGGCACGTAGTCTTCGGGCAAGATCGCCTCCAGATCGACGCTGATCTCGGGGTCGACCTCGTGCGCGACCACTTCACCGCGCAGCTCCTGGGTGGCTTCCGCGAGCATCTGGCAGAAAAGCTCGAAACCGACGCTCTCGACGGCGCCGCTCTGCTCTGCGCCCAAGAAATTGCCGGCGCCGCGCAGCTCGAGGTCGAGCTCCGCGATCTGCAGGCCGGATCCGAGCTCCGTGTAGCGCGTGAGCGCGTCCACGCGCATGCGGGCTTCGTCGGTGAGCTGGCTGGGCGGTGGCACGAGCAGGTAGCAATACGCGCGTTCGCTCGAGCGGCCGACTCGACCGCGCAGCTGGTAGAGTTGCGACAGGCCGAACAGATCGGCACGATCGACGATCAGCGTGTTGGCGCGCGGGATGTCGAGGCCGCTCTCCACGATTGCGGTCGCGACGAGCACATCGTAGTCGCCCTGGACGAAGCCATACATGGTGCGTTCGAGCACGCTTTCAGTGAGCTGGCCGTGGCCGATAGCGACGCGCGCGTGCGGGACCAGGGCCTTGATGCGCGCCGCGCGTTCCGCGATGCCTTGCACCCGGTTGTACACATAGAAGACCTGGCCGCCGCGTGCGAGCTCGCGCTCAATCACGCTCTGTACGAGCGTGTCGTCGTAGCGGGCGGTGGTGGTGCGCACCGCGCGGCGGTCGAGCGGCGGCGTGGCGATGATCGAAAGGTCCTGCAAGCCGCCGAGCGCGAGCTGCAGCGTGCGCGGGATCGGCGTCGCGCTGAGCGTGAGCACGTCGATGTCCTTCCTGAGCTGCTTGATGCGCTCCTTGGCGACGACGCCGAAACGTTGCTCTTCGTC
>JAYWEH010000292.1:0-10856 GCA_043780025.1 Deltaproteobacteria bacterium | reverse complement strand
AGGCATGTCGGGACAGCGCTTCGTACTCGAACGGCGGCAGCAGATCCGGCGCGCACGCGCGGATGTTTTCGCGTTCTTCGCAGACGTGCAGAACCTCGAACGTATCACGCCCGCGTTCTTGAATTTTCGCATCCTCACACCGCTGCCTGTACCGATGCGGGCCGGTGCCTTGATCGACTACGAGCTTCGATTGTACGGCGTGCCGCTGCGCTGGCAGACGCGCATCGAGGAGGTCGATCCGGGCGTCTCGTTCGTTGACGTGCAACTGCGAGGGCCTTATCGCCACTGGCACCACTTGCACGAATTCATCGACGTGGAGGGCGGCACCGAGGTGCGCGACACCGTTCACTATGAGTTGCCGTGGGGCCCGCTCGGCAGCATCGCCGGTGCCCTGTTCGTCCGCCGATCGCTGGATCGCATCTTCGACCATCGGCAACGCGTGCTCGAGCAGACCTTCCACGGGTGATCCGTCTCGAGCGGCCCCGGGCGGGCGTGGGAGCAGGTGCGAGCACCGGCGCCAAACAGCCGGGATTGGCGCGGATCGCACGCGAGATTTGCACGCGCACGCGCTTGCGCTGGCGCTTGCCCGGCATCTCCCGCTAAGGTAACCGGGGACTTACCCGAGGCAAAGCGGAGGAAATGCTGGTGAATCACGGTAAAGACGCGGTGGGCCGCAGTTTCGGGGTAGCAGGTCTCGGGGCAGGCGAGCGCGGGGAGGTGTCGCTGTGAGCTCGGTCTCCGCTCAGAACGCCCCTGAAACCTCTGCTTCGGACAGGCCCTGGCTGAATCATTACGCCGAGGGTGTCCGCTGGGACGTCGCGACCGACACGTACAAGAACGTGCTCGAGCTGCTCGAGGAGACGTTCCAGACCTACGCGGACTCGCCGGCGCAGGAAAACCTCGGCTACACGATGACCTATCGCCAGCTCGACGAGCAGTCGCGCCAGCTGGCCGCGTTCTTTCACGCTCGGGGGCTCCGGCCGGGAGACACGCTGGCGATCCAGATGCCCAACGTCCTGCAGTATCCGGTCGCGCTGTTCGCGGGGATCCGGGCGGGCTTACGCATCGTCAACATCAATCCGCTGTACACGCCCGCGGAAATGCGCGGCCCGTTGAAGGACTCGCGCGCCAAGGCCATCGTCATCTTGGCCAATTTCGCGGACAAGCTGCAGCAAGTCCTGCCAGAGACCGATCTCGAGCTGGTTCTCGTCACTCAGATCGCCGACAGCCTGCCCGGATTCAAGCGCCTGCTCGTGAACTTCGTGGTGAAACGCATCAAGAAGATGGTGCCGCCCTACCACCTGCCGAAAGCCGTGGCCTTTCGGGACGCGCTCGGCGCTGGCGCTCGGGCGCGCTACGAGCGCCCGGAAATCTCGTCCAACCAGACGCTGTTTCTACAATACACGGGCGGCACGACGGGGCTGCCGAAAGCCGCGGATCTCACCCACGCCAACATCGTTGCCAACATCCTGCAGTGCAAGGAGGCGTTCAAGCTCACGCCGGGCGGCGAGGTGTTGCTCGCGGCGCTGCCTTTTTATCACATCTTCGGCCTGACCGTGAACTGCCTGTTCATGATGCACATCGGCTCGAAGCTCGTGCTCATTACCAACCCGCGTGACATTCCGGCCTTCATCAAGGTGATGCAGGGCTGCCGCTTCACCATGTTCACCGGTCTGAACACGCTGTTCAACGCGATGATGAACCACGCGGACTTCTCCAAAGTAGACTTCGCGCCGAGCAAGCTCTTCGTGGCCGGCGGCATGGCCTTGCAGCAAACCGTGGGTGAACGCTGGCAAAAACTCACGGGCAAACCGATCCTGGAAGGCTACGGGCTGAGCGAAACCTCACCAGTGCTGTGCTGCAATCTGCCGGCGCGAAACGTTCCCGGCAGCATCGGGCAACCGTTCCCCGGAACAGAGCTCGCCATCCTGGATGCCGATGGCAAGCGCGTGCCCACGGGTGAGCGCGGCGAGATTTGCGCCAAAGGGCCACAGGTGATGCGCGGCTATTTCGAGCGCGCGGAGGAAACGGCGAAGGCGTTTACCAAGGACGGCTGGTTCCGCACCGGGGATATCGGCACCATGGACGAAAAGGGTTACGTCCGCATCGTCGACCGCCTCAAAGACATGATTTTGGTGTCGGGCTTCAACGTCTATCCGAACGAGGTCGAAGAGGTGTTGATGAAGCACCCCGGTGTGCGCGAGTGCGCCGTGATCGGTGTGCCCGATCCGCAATCGACGGAAACGGTCAAAGCTTGCATCGTGCGCAGCGCCGACTCGTTGACGGAAGCGGAAGTCATCCGCCACTGTCGAGAGTCGCTGGTGGGCTATAAGGTGCCGAAGGTCGTTCAGTTCTACAAGGAGCTACCCAAGAGCAACGTCGGCAAAATCCTACGCCGCGAGCTGCGGTAGTCCCATGGCAACCCACGATGCCGTTTCTGCTCAACAGCGCGGCTACGACTATGCCTCGATCGAGCCGTAACGCCTCACCCGAGCCATCTCGCCCCGACATGGCCCATCGGACTGAGCGGTCTCCAAGCCAAAGTCCCGGTGCACCGTTGGCACGAGTGCTGCTTTATCGTGGGTATGATCAAGACATGGCTCACCCAGGGGTTAACCCTGAGCCTACTCGCAGGCATCGGAACGTCCGTTCTTCCGGCGCCCGTACGAGCGCAACAACCGCCCTCCCCTGCCGCGGAGCCCACACCTCCCTCGAAGCAGAAAGAGTCGGACCGAACTCGCCGGCTGGAAGCTGAGGTGGAGCAATATCCCGCGCCGGCCAAGCCGGGCCCCGCGAGCGACATCACGGCGCAGCCCCCGCCTTCGCGTATCCCGGAAGCGATCGAGCGCCCGAAGCACCCCGCCGCGAACCGGCAGGCGATTGCGGGCCGCCTCAGCTCCGATGCGATGCTGCTCGATCTGAAGGAGCTGGACGTCCGCCAAGTCGTTCAGATCCAACAGCGCCTGCGGGGCCTCGGCCACTACCTGGGCAAGATCGACGGCATCGTCGGCCCGCGCACGCTCGACGCCCTGCGCGCGCACGCCGCCGAGCGGTTCGCGGTCAGCCGCCGTCTGCTGCAAGAGGGGCAGCTGACGCCGGAGCTGGCACCGTTGCTCAGCCCCAACGCCGGATCTGCGCCCACACCGCAGAGCCCGCCGCCGGAGTAACGCGCGCGGCGGCTCTCACTTAGAGCATCACGGCAGGCAAGCGCCGCTCGCCGCATCACATTGCGCGCCGCTCGAGCACACCACCGAGATCAGAAACCCGCTGCCGTCATTGGCGCAGAACTGCAGCGTGTCACCGCTACAGCGCGCCTCGCCCGGCACGCAGACCTGCGTCGGAACACACACGGCGTTCGATCCGAGCTCTGTGCAGACGCTCTCCGGATTGCAGAGGATCTGCTGCTCGAAACCGGTTAGAGCTGCATTGCAGCGCTCGATCCCCTGCGGGCCGTTGCAGCGCGCCTCGCCGGGCGAACAAGTCTGGGCGAGACAGATCGCCAACCCTCCAGCGCCCGCCTGGCAGAGCGCCGGCGTCGCGCAGAGCTCGACCGTGTCGAAGCCCGAGCCGTCGTCCGCGCAACGCTGCAACAGGCTGCCGTCGCAACGCACCTCCCCCACCGCGCAAACCGGTGAGACTCGGACCTCGATGCTCAGATCCAGGTTACCCTCGCCAAACTCGAGCGCTTGCCCGTCCGTTTCAAACGTGTAGACGACATCTGTGGTTTGAGCCGTCACGATGCTGAAAGCCACGGGGTTAGACGAAGCGAGCTCCGCCGCTACGGCCTCAAATACCGAGGTCGGTGCGAGCTGGCGTTCGAGGCGCCAGCCGTCGCGCAAATGGATGCTGTAGTCCCCCGCGTCCAGCAGGCGTTGAATAGAAGCGGCGTCCGGATCGTCATCGCTGTCCAGCGTCGCGGCCTCGGGCCCCGCCACGTCAAACACCGCCCCACCGAGCCGATAGGCAACGCCCGCCGCCTCCGTTCGGAGGTCCATGGCGAGGGTCCCCGTAGCCGTAAGCTCTGCCTCGGATCCGCAGCCCCACAGCCCCATCAGCGCCAGAGGCGCGCTCCAGCCCAGGTATCGTCGCATGACCGGGACTCTATCCGTGGATGGGTCCGGATGGATCGAGAAAAGTGCGGCGAGGGCTCGGCGCAGGGCAAAGGCTCGTAAGATTGGCGCAGCTGGCCTAAACTCCGAGCACGGCCCGCGTGTCCCATGCCACCCTGGCCCCCGATCATGGAAGCTCGAGTAGAACAGGGTGACTGCCGCGAGCTTCTGCCCAAGCTGGATGCCGGCAGCGTGCGCCTCGCCTACCTCGATCCCCCGTTTTTCACCCAGCGCGTGCAGCGGCTCGTCACTCGGGATCGGCGTCGGGAATACTCGTTCAGTGACGTGTGGTCGGATCATGAGCAATACGCCGACTTCCTCCACGAATGTCTGAGCCAGGTGAAGCGGGTCCTCAGCGATGACGGGTCGCTCTTCCTTCACTGCGATCGCCGCGCCGCACACGTGGCGCGTGCGATCCTGGATCGCGTGTTCGGTGCCGAGCAGTTCAACTCCGAGATCATCTGGCAATATCGCCGCTGGTCGAACGCGCGGCGCGCGCTATTGCCCGCGCACCAGACGCTCTATCTCTACACAAAAGGCCCAGACCACGTCTTCAATCCGATATTCACGGAGTATTCTCCGGCCACCAACGTGGACCAGATCCTGCAGCGCCGCACACGCGACGCGCACGGCAAAGCCGTCTACGAGCGGGACGGCTCCGGCGCTGTCGTGCCGGCAGGCGCCAAGAACGGCGTGCCGCTGAGCGACGTCTGGGACATCCCATACCTCAACCCCAAGGCCCGTGAGCG
Organism: Deltaproteobacteria bacterium; assembly: GCA_043780025.1. Lineage (GTDB taxonomy): Bacteria > Myxococcota_A > Polyangia > Polyangiales > Polyangiaceae > SZUA-265. The sequence goes on along the minus strand of JAYWEH010000292.1, from coordinate 5,998 downwards.
TGTCGGGTATCCCACGCAGAAGCCGATCGCGCTGCTCGAGCGCGTCGTGCAGTTGGCATCCAACCCGGGCGATTGGGTGCTCGACCCGTGTTGCGGTAGCGGCACCACGCTCGTCGCGGCTCGCTTGCTGGGCCGCCGCGCCATCGGCATCGACAACTCGGCGGCCGCTGTGGAGCTCGCGCGCCAGCGCCTGATTGAGCCGAAAAAATCGGAGTCGCGCTTGCTCGCTCGGGGCCGGGAGACGTACCGGCGAGTGGACGCGGGCGCGCTCATGCGTTTGGCCGATCTCGATGTGGTGCCTGTGCAGCGCAATCGCGGCATGGACGCGATTCTGCGCGAGCAATATCGCGGCCGCCCCGTCGCCGTGCGCGTGCAGCGCCCGGGCGAGTCAGTGGAGCAGGCGGCGGAGCTCCTCGAGCGCGCGGGTCGCAGCAAACACTGCGAGCTGATGCTCCTCGTCTTGACGGATGGGAGCCCTGGCTCTGGACGCGCCAAGCCTTTGCCCCCCGCCGTGGTGGCCATCGAGAGCACCGGCGTGCAAGTGCGCCGTGCCTTGAACGGGTAAGCTCAGCCGCGCTCGCGCCGGCCGTCAGCGTGAATCGCAAACCGCCCGCTGTCGCGAGCGTGAACGGGACCGCTACCGCCCCAGGGCCAGCCGCCGAACTGCGTCTGCCGGTAGTCCCGCACGGCTTGTTCGATCTCGGAGCGCTGGTTCATCACGAACGGCCCGTGCTTGACGACGGGCTCTCCGATCGGCCGCCCCTGCAAGAGCAATAGTTCGATCGGTGCGGGGCCCGCCTTTAGCGCCACGCTGCCGGAACGGAGCCGCAGCGCCGTCTTGCTCGGGATCGCCCGCTCGCCCGCGGTGAGACCCGAGCCGGAAAAGAAATACAACGTGCGCTCGCTCGACGGCGCCGCAGGCGGCAGCTCGAAGCGCGCTCCGGCGGCCATCACGATGGACCAGATCGCGACGTCAGCGTCCGACTGGGATGCCCAGGAATCCGGCGGAGGAGGTAGTCCGCGCGCGCCGTCCAACTTGCCCGCGATCACCGTCACAGCCGTCGCGCGCCCGCTCGAGTCCAGCACCTGGCGCGTCGGGATCTGGCTCTGCCAGAACATGGAAAAGTGTGGGCGCACGAACTTGTTACGGCTCGGCAGGTTCAGCCAGATCTGGAACAGCTCGGCGGGGTTGGCGGCCGATATGTCTACCAGCGGGAACATCTCGGCGTGCACGATGCCGCTGCCCGCGGTCATCCACTGCACGTCACCCTTGCCGTAGCGCGCCGTCGCGCCGAGCGAATCGGAGTGATCGACGAAGCCACGCCGGGTGATGGTCACCGTCTCGAAGCCGCGGTGCGGATGCCGGGGAAACCCGGGCACCACGTCACCGTGGTACATGCTCCAGCCGTCTTTGCCGCCGAAGTCATCACCGATGTTGCGACCCTGTAGCGATGCGTTCGGGCCTAGCGCAGCATTGCCCTCGGGGTAGTCGTCCTTGTGGTGGACGCAAAACAGGAACGGATCGAAGCTCGGCCAAGGCGGAGAGCCAAGCGGCACCAGCGCCGCGATCGGATCCTGCGCCGACGCCCGAACATTACGGGACGCCGGAGCTACACCGCTTTCACAGGCGCCGAGCGCCGACCCAGTACCGATCAGGCCGAGGCTCCCCAGCAAGAGCGCGCGGCGGTCGAGCGCTTTGCCGGAGGATTCATTCGCGTCTGTCATTATTCGCCTGGCCCTTGGCGCTTACTTCGCGTGATCGACCCTGCGGGCGTGTTGATCTTGAATGTGCCGCGCGTTGTTGCCCTCGATGCGGTTGAGGGCTTCGATCTGTTCAGCCGATGCGTCATGCACCTGATCGAGCACGAGCCACGTGACGACTTCGCTGTACGGCGGCGTGGTCAACGAGCCGTCGTAGTGAAAGTAGCCCTCGCCGGGCTGGAACAACGAGCTTGCGTCCAGCTGCGTGGCGAGGTCGGCCTTTTCGCCTGCGCGAGCGGGGATGCCGGGCAGCATCGTGCCGACCAACGAATTGGGGACGCCTTCCTTGAACAACACACCGATCACGAGCAAGCGTTCCGGATGATCGTGCTCCTGGTGCACGAGATGCATTTCCATCGGGTAGGTGACGCCGTCGAGCAGGTGTTCGGACGGGGTATGGAAATGGAACTGCGCCAGGTCGTACTTCTTACCGTCGAAGTCGAGCGAGCTGCCAGCGTCGTAGGTGACCTTCACCGTGTGACCCAGGTTCTGAATGTGCTCCTTGGAGGTCTGATAGTGGAAAGCCACACTGTGCTTGCCGGGGACCGCTCGCGAGCTGACGATGTTGATCGGCGATTGCGAGTGGTGGTCCGACGACTCCGGGGCGAGGTAGGTGAGCGACCGGGGCTCTGCATGAGCGCTGGGAGCCGTTGCAACCGTGGCCGGGGGCGCGCTGTTTTCGGGAGCGGCGGAGAGAGGGGTCTGGCTCGGCGCATGAGCGCAGGCCAGCAGCGAGAAGGCGAGGAAAGGCGAGACCGATTTCACGCGCATTGAAATAGCCGATAGGCGTTTTCGCGCAAGCACACGCGAAGGGTGACCGCTCTCGTTCCGTCATCGGGAGGCTCCATTTCACCACGGCCGCCCAGCCAGGCAAGCCTCAGCCGCTTGCCGCGCGCACGAAATCGTTTCGGTTTGATGCCGCCCTGCTCCGAGCCCGCGCCGTGGTCAATCGCACATCCGCAATGGGAGCAGCGGGGTTGCTACGTTGCGGGCGAATTTATGCCGTCAGCTAGAAATCTTGCAAACGAAGAGTGCGTGAGCTCGGGCGCGCGGCAATCGTCCGCGTACTCGAGGGAGAGTACGTCCTTCAGTGCGGTGCCCAGACTCGTGCCTGATCACCACTCAAATCAACTGCAGTCCGTAAGGCGCAAAGGCTGCGAAGTGTTCGTAGTTGTTCGTCGCCAGCCGAGCTCCGGCTACGACAGCGCTGCTCGCAACGATCGCATCCACGCGCAGAGCGCGCTTTCTGCCCACGGCGTTGAACAGGCGTGCGGCTTCGATCACCTGTGGCTCATCGAAAATCACGACCTCCTTCAAAAACGCGCGCATTGTGGCGGTCTGAACCTCCGTGACGGGACCACACCGGAATTCAAACCACGCGATCATCGGCGTAACGAGCGATTCGCCGGCTTGTATCCACTCTATCAACTGCTCAGCCTCGCGCGTTCCGTTACTCAAGCCGAGAATCAGATAGTTGGTATCTAGGCAGATCACTCGCCTCTCCAGTATTCGCGGCTCTCACGAACCTCGCTCAAGTAAGCGTTGGCTCGACCGATATCGAGCCCTTGCCCTGCCGCGTGGAGCTCTCTCAACAATGCGACCGGGTCCGGTTTCGCAGGAGACGCCGCCGCCTCGGCCTGCGCGACGGCGCGGCGAACGACTTCCGCCTGGGATACTTTCCAGAGCGCTGCCAACCGCTTCAGCCGCTTTGCCGTCACCCTGTCGAGCGCAAAGGTGGTTCGGTGGACCATCTGCGACATACCATCATGCATACCATCAGTTGGTCATACAGTCAAGCACCCTCGTGCTCGGCGTGGTGCAGGAAGAGATGCTCTCCTACACGCTCATTCCCAAGCCCCCAAGGCTGGTTATATTGCCTGGCATGGCCATCTCCCCCCTGCCCGATCCCGCGGCCCCTCAAGAGCCGGTCATCCTGACCCAACGAGCGATTGGCGCTCCCCCTTGGGCGACCGTCGACCCATTTTTGTTCTGCGTCCACCACGATGACGCCTACCCGCGCGGCAACGCCGAGCTGGGCCCGGCCGCATCGCTCGCGGGGCGGCGCATCGGCATGGATTTCGAAGGCAAGGACGGCTGGCGCATGTACCACGGCGACAAGGTGCCCGGCTTCCCCCAGCACCCGCACCGCGGCTTCGAAACGGTGACCATCGTGCGCCGTGGGCTCATCGATCACTCGGATTCACTCGGTGCCGCGGCACGTTTCGGCAAAGGCGACGTGCAGTGGATGACGGCCGGTCGCGGCATCGTACATTCAGAGATGTTCCCGCTCTTGAGTCAGGATGCGGACAACCCCCTGGAGCTGTTTCAGATCTGGCTCAACCTGCCCAAGGTCGACAAGTTCGTCGAACCGCACTTCTCGATGTTGTGGAACGAACAGATCCCGCACATCGTCAGTGGTGGCGGCAACGCGCCGCGCGCGGAGGTCACAGTCATAGCCGGTGCCTTCGGGGACCAGCGCCCGCCGGCTCCGCCCCCTCACTCCTGGGCGTCGCGCACCGACGCCGATCTGGCGATCTGGACCGTGCAAATGCAGAACGGCGCGAGCATCGAGCTGCCGCCGGCAACGGGCCCGGACACGCTGCGCACCTTGTACTTCTTCAAGGGGGGAACGCTGCAGCTCGGGGCTGAACGACTCGCCCGTGGCAGCGCCGCGGTCTTGCGCAGCGACGTGCCCGTGCGGATCGCAGCCCACGGGGCGGACGCTGACTGTCTGGTGCTACAAGCCCGTCCCATCACGGAGCCCGTCGTGCAACACGGGCCGTTCGTGATGAACACGCAGCAGGAGATCCGCCAGGCCATATCGGACTACCAGCGCACGCAGTTTGGCGGCTGGCCCTGGCCAAGCGATGCTCCCACCCACCCTCGCACCGAAGGTCGTTTCGCGCGCCACGCCGACGGACGCATCGAACGGCCCTAAAACAAGGGTACGCGTGAAACAGCGGTGAAACGGCGTTCCTGATCGGGGCACGCTGGGCTCGGCGAAAGCCGGGCCATTTCCGCAAGAACGTTCAACGGCGTGAGGAAGCTCGTCTTCGCTCGGGCGTAGTCGCTACAAGGACTACCTATGTTCAATCGTTCGCTGTGCGCTGCGCTGGCGCTGACGCTGGTGCTACCGGCATCCGCAGCACCCCAAGCGACCAAGGCCTCCCCCAAACCCCCGGCGGCCAAACCCGCCCCTGCCTCGGAGGCGGCCAAGCCCACCCCGCCGCCCTCGCCGTTCGACAGCTGGGCACGCCCGCTCGCCGACGCTGAGCGCGGCCTGCCAGCGAGCAGCACACGCGCCAAGGCCAGCAGGCGTGGCTGCGGGAAAGGAAAGCCGCCGAACAAACCAATCGGAGCTGCGACATCGAGAAAATCGACTGGCACCGCTTCGGCTACCCGCAGGAAGCCGAAGCGGAGTTAGCCGCGCGCGGCGCCATCCACTACGCGGACCTCGACGGCAATGGCCGCCCGGAGGTGTACGCGAATTTTCAGGTGTTGATGACGTGCAATCCGCGCGCGCACACGCTGGTGCTGGACATGAAAAAAGGCCCGGGCTGCCCGCTAAGCGTCCTCGGCATCATCGAGCACAATGGCCCGGTGGAGATCGCGGGCAGCACGCTGCGTGCTGTCAATGACGCCTGCGCGACGTGCGACGGCGAATCCATCTGCCCGGATGACGTGACGTTCGACGAGTACCGCTTTGCCCAGGGCCGCCTGCAGCAGTCGAGGCGGAACGTGTTGGCGTCCACGGCATCGGCGCCGCCACCGCCGCCCCAAGCCACGCCGCAATCCCCAGCCGCGTCGCTGGCGCTCGGGGATCTGTGTCAGCACAACCTGGGCATATCATCGGCGAGCGTGAGCGCGTTCTGGAAAAATGTGCAGCAGGCCGTGGCCAAAGAAGACAAGCGGCGCATCGAAGCGCTGCTTTCGTTCAAGTCCGGCGCCTTCAAGAGCCCGGCGGACTTCCAGGCCCGCTACGCAACCCTGTTCACTCCGGCAGTGCGCAAAGCCGTGGCCGCCGCGTCGACGGCCGACCCATTCTGCAACTACAGGGGCACCATGATCGCCGACGGAGCGCTATGGGCCGGCCCGGAGCAGGCGAACCAGCTGCGCATCATCGCCATCAACAAACGTTGAGGGTCCGAGCCCCGGCCAGCGCGCCCTCGACGGCGCGAGCACAAAGTCGCCTTCCAGGCATTGTATCCTCCTTATTGGAAATGATACTCACTCGCAT
>JAYWEH010000291.1:0-10857 GCA_043780025.1 Deltaproteobacteria bacterium | reverse complement strand
GGACCAGCGTTCTCCGTGTAGCCACTGACGAACCCGGCCACCGAGTCATCGCCCGCAGCCCACTTCGAGAGCAGCTCCTTGTGACACTTCGGCTCCGCAATGGTCCGGGGCCCGCCTTCATGGAGCATCTCCAAGGCGGCATCGACGAACCAGCAAACGAGCTCCCGCTTTTCGAGGCCCAGAATCTTTTGCTCGAGCCTCGGATCGCGAGCACTGGCCGGGATGGTGTTCGGGAACTGAATCAGCAGCCATCGTCGAAAGAAGCCAAAGCTCTTGTCGGAGACGCGGGGCAGCTCATTGCAGGCGAAGACGCTCGCCAGCGTCGCGCGGTAGGTGAACGGGTCCCCGCCGATGCGTCGAGCCGAAACCCATGCATGGTCGAGAACCCGCTTCAGGAACGAGGTGTCCGTCCAGGGCTGGGCGCTGCAGTCGTCGCACAGATTGGCCAGCTTCCCGTGGAGCGCAGCCCGCGAGAGGTCGACCGTCGCCGACTTCGCGCCGAGAGCCGCAGGGTCGAGCTCCGCGGTTGACCCGGGGGGCAGGCAAGCTCGGAGCAGGTTGATCAGCGTCGACTTGCCGTCGTGTCCCTTGCCGAGCATCAGGAGAGCCACGCTCAGCTTCAGCCGGTGCAGCGAATTGAGCACGGCATGCCCGGCGTACTGCCGGATCGCCAGGATCGTCGTATCGACCTCCGATTGGTCGAGGCCTCGGAACCAGTCGTGCGCCACCGCGACGAAGTGCTGGGGCACGAGCCCTGCCTGGTAGTCGAACTCGAATCGGTACCGAGCGCGGTGAGCGGGGCTGTGGGCGGTCCAGCTGGGCTTGCCACTGTGGTCGACCACTAGCGCACCATTGCGGAACACGGCGAGCGCAGGCGAATCGTCGAAGTAGCTGCCCTCGGTCGGCATGTTCTGTCGAGCCGCGAGGTCGATGGCGATCAGGCTCTGAACCGCCTTCAGGTTAGTGACACTTGCGAGGAAGGGCATCCCGGTGCCGTTGCCCTCCTCCTGCTGAACGCTTTTCACGCCATGGTAGGCCTTGATCGCCTTGAGCAACCACCACTCGGGGAGCCGGACGTAACGCCCCTCCCAGTACAGCCAGAACCTGCCGGCGTCGTAGATGAAGCCCTCGTAGTTGGCGTCGATGATCTCCAGAACGCGTGAGGCGATCGCGTTGACCGTTACGTCGCGAAGCTTGCCCAGGTACGCTGGCGGAACCGACGGGGGCGGAGGTACGGCATCGTCATCAGCCCATGCCTCGGGTTCAGGGACGCACGCCGTTGGGTCGGGCGCTTGCTCCGAGTCTTCGGAGAAGCCCGGGAACTCGAACACCGGTGCGGTCGGTTGCGACGCGCCCGATCCCGCCCAAGGTCCGCGCCGGACATTGCCGGTGTCGGATGCCCCGTCGGATGGATCGGCCGTCGTGTGGGCGTTTTCCGCGTCCCATTCCGGCCGCCACGTGTCTGCGCGCCACTCACCTCGGCGTCCTTCGAGCAAATGGCCCAATGGCACGCGGCTGTTGGCCTCGGCACTGTCGAGCTTGTGTGCCAGTTCCCGTTCACTCCACGGCGGCTGGCAGCGCGCATTGAATTCGCGCAGCACCGCTAGCCCGTCGGGGCGCGGCAAAGCGAATCCGCGCGCCACCACCTGGGCCACTCGCCAAGCCGCCTGGTGGCCCCCGCTGCCACTGATCGCAGGATCCATCCGCTCGACGTAACGCCGGCAGCGCTCGACGACGTCGGTGGCCAGCGTCGGACCCACAGGCTCGCCAGAGGCTGTTGCTGGAGGCTGGGGACGATGTGCCTCGATGATGCGGTGCGCCCACGCAGCGGGCATCGGGGCGGGCGCGCAGGCATTGATCAGCTCATAGAGGCGCCCGCTCTCGTGCGGGCTCGGCGCCGCCACGATGTGGCCTCGCTCGCCGCGAATGTCGATACCTGGCCCGAGCTTCTCAGTGCTGGTAGTCGGGCAGCGGTCGGCGAGTTCTGCGGGCCATTCCAAGATGAGATGAAAGCCTCCACCGCCCGTGCGCTGAGTGAGCGTATCGGGCAGTTGCCCAAGCTCGGCGATGAGCATCGCCATTGTCTCTTCGCCGCGCTTGTCGGCGTCGATATCGATTGCGATGAGGATGCGCCCGGAGCGCTGCGGGCCCATTAGAAGGCCAATCTGCTCTGGCGGATCAGCCTCGATGCGGGCTAGGTGCTCGGCAGGGTCAAGCGTGGGCCAGCCTTGTGCGAGAGGCCGTTTTTGCCTGGCCGCCATTGGCGTGGCCCCGCGCTGGTACCATTCACGCGCAGCCTGAACTAGCGGCGTAGCAGCGGCCATCATCGCCGGCCCTCTCCAGCTGGGACTTCCTCATCGAAACCTGGTGACTTCCGACGAGCGCCAATCAGCGAGCTCTCGCGCGGCTGGGGCATCGGATGAATCAGCGCGTGACGCAGATGCCGAACCATGAGGGCCGGATTGCGCTGCCCAATATCGATCACGAGTACGCCCGCTCCCTCGATCTCGGCGCGCACTTCGGGGGCGAGCGCGTAGCCGGCGAGGAGCGCAATCGAACGGCCGGCGATCATCGCGGCTGCTCCTCTGTTACGAGGCGCAAGCGTGAGGGAGTTGGGCTGTTGCTGGACCCAATAGCCCGCTGCAGTCGGCGACGAGTCGAAGGCGCCAGCCGAGCGCCAGCGGCGCCTGCAAGGAGGCTGGAAACGGGCACCTGCAAGCGCCGCGCGGCATCCTCTGCGCTAGGCGCTTCGCGAATGACTCGCCGCAAAGCCGCCTGGTCGCGGTCTTGCAACGGCTCTAGCCTGCGGTGGGCTCTCTCGGCAACCATGTCCCTTCATGAGCCATGGGAGGGGGAGCCGGTCTAAAGCTGTGTTAACAGGGGCCCTAACTACACGATATCAGACCGCCACGGAGCGCCGCTGATACTTCGTGGTGCTCGAAGCCCGGCGTCTGCGCCGCATGTTGCCGCGATGATAGTCGATCCGAAAAAGAGCCTGCACATCGGGATTGGAGGCGCCCAACGCCCTGAGTATCGCTTTGGTGAGCTGCTCGATGTCCTCGTCTGCTTCCGGTCGAATCTGGCGTTCCCAGCGATCAAGCGCGCACTGCACATCCCCCATACGCGCGCGCCAATCGTGGCCGAGCAGCGGCCGGGCGGGGCTGGAAGTGGCAAGCCAAGCCCGATTCACCGGCTCACAGAGCAGCACTGCTTGGCGAGCCAACTGCTCTGACGTGAGTTCTGACTGCAGCACGAGATGCCACATCGCTGTAATCAGCTCGCGTGCGAGCCGTTCCCGAGACCAGGCAAATAGATCCAGGTCGCTCTTGCTAGCGGTCCCCAGGGCCTGCTGGACTGCGCGGCAGTCCGACAGTTGGTCAGCATCGAGGATGCCCCCCGCAATCTGGCGATGGGTGCGTGCCCAGCAGACTTCCTTGTGCGTGGGCTTCGACGGTATGCTTTCGAGCGCGTTGAGCTCCCGCCGCGCTCTGTCATGCACGTTCTGGATCTCGTCCCACGCTTCGGGCGATAGAGTTGCAAGCGCGGCCCTTTCGACCGCATACAGCTCCTCGTTCAAGTTTCGCTCGTCATCATCCACGTCGTCGGCGAAGGCCTGTTCTAGCTCGTCCCTGTCATCCAGCATTGATCGGGCATATTCCACGTCTTTCCGAGCGCGCTCGATTCGTCGCACCCGCTCGTCTCTCGTGATCTGGTTATCGCTCTTGCGAGCCACGCTGCGAACGGTATCAAGCACCGCGTCGCGATCATTCAGCGCAACGTTCAAAGGAGGGAGGTTTTTGAGCTGCGCCCTTTCCTCCAGGGTAAGCCTCCGATTCTCCGCAGCCTGCCAGGTTTTCGCATCTTGCTTGGCACCGTCTGCGGGGTTTACCGACCCCTTGCTTGCGACGGCTTTCTCAACGCGAGCGCTCTCAGCCACGGGCGTCACCCCTTCGCCGTCGCCCCCGCCACGGCTTGCGCGAGCGCCCGCCATCGCGCGCGTAGGCAATCATCATGTGCGTGACCGGGAAGTCCTCAGCGCTCATAATCGGCGCGGCCTCCCGCATCGTCATCCCTTCGGCGAGCAGAGAGCACGCCAAGCTTTGCGCCGTTGCGTCCAGTTCATCGAGGCACTGATCGGCTCGGGCCCGTTGCCGACGGAACCTTTCCAGCAGTCTTCGGCTGGTAACGGCAAGCGCAGGGGCGACCATGGCTCATTCATTATGTCCTGCACTGAGAGGCGCGGCAACCCTTTATACAACATTTGATAGCCCGTGACTATCAGCAAGCGGCGGCTGGTCCTGACCGTCGTCATGACACTGGCTGTCACGCGAGAGAGGCGGAGGAGCCGGCTTTCCCCTTCTGAAAAGCAGAGGACGACGATCAGGTTGCTGCGTTGGGCTCGCTCACCACGGACACGGAGCGCGCTGCAATCGAGTTTCGAGTTCCTCTGGGGTGTGAACGTATTGCGGTTCATCAAACGCCCTTCGCTCCACATCCAACACCAGGAACCAACTGTCACTGGCCGAATCGTGCACCACAACGTGATGCATTGGGATTTTGTTCCTGCAGGCGGCAGCCTTGCCCCTGGCGAGTGCCTCGGGCGTTGCAAACCACAGGGGTTCCTCGGTTTTGTCGTTCTCGATACTCGACCCACGGTTCTGGGATCCCAATGCTCGCTGCGGCAATGGGGACTCAATGAGAGTAGACGGGGCGCCGCCCTTCGCCGGCATGCAATCGCCGCCGCTTGAACAGGCTCCGACGCGGCCACTCAATGATGGCTCCGATTTCAGCGCCCTTCTCGGCGCGGCTGACGGGTGCGCCTCACTCGATGGGCGCGCTTTATCATTGGTACCGCTTGGTTTTAGGAGAGCATCGCAGTCCATTCCGAGCGTGCACACATTGTTGGCGCGTCCCCGCGTTAACAGTGCCAGGAGGGGCGTCAGGATTGTCAGTAGCAGCGATAGCGCCGCAAGGCATGCGAACGCGACCCCGACAGCGCTCCAGCCTCCTTTGCCGGTTGTCGAGTTGTCAGTCGGCGGAGTTTTCGGCGCGCCAGGGGGGCTGGTAGAAGGCGAAGGCGTTTCGGCATTGCCTCCCCCTACCGAGGCTATGCCCTCCAGCACCGAGCCGATTGCGCCCAGCATCGCAAGGCCCACCATCAGCACAATGGGCACGGCAACGACCAACGCATAAAGGCCAATTGCGGCGAGGCCAATGGTTGCGAGAGCTTGGATCAGTTCCCACATGGTCCTAGTGGGGCGGTCCTAAAGCCCATTGGCTGCGAGCACGGCGCAGAGCGCATCTGGATCAATCGGGTTTCCCGCAGTAAACGTGTTTTTGCTCACCGAATTGAAGAACGTGTCCGTGGTCACGCAGTAGAGGACCGGCGGTGTAGACGAGAATTCGTTGTAAGCGCTCAGCGAGGCGAACGGGCTGCCGTACTGGCCAAACTGATTGAAGATGCTCGCGGAAGCGAACGGGCTGCCATGCTGACCGAACTCGTTGCAGACGCTATCCGAAGCAAAAGCGTTGCTCGTTGCCTCACCCAGAAAAGTGCCATCGTTTGCCAGAAGCACTAGCTCGGCGCATCCGACGGATGGGGGCGGTTCGCACAGGGTTGGCGGGCTGCAAACGGACGTTTCGGCATCGGCGGGGAAGCAGCATCCCGTCGAGCACTCCGCGTCCAGAACGCACGTCTGAACTGGTGGAGGGCAGAAATTCGCAGGCGCGCAAACAGAATTGGTCTCGTCTACCGGCGCGCAGCAACCGCTGACGCATTGATCGCCGGCCTCGCAAAGCGCGGCGCATGCGACTTCTACCCCGTCGGTGATGCACATCGAGTCGGCGCAGCACTCCCCAGCCACGCCGCAGCCCGGAGTTCCCGCAGCGAGACATTGGGGCGGTTCTGGCTCGCCACTCCCGGCAGCTCCCGAGAACGCGCCGCCGGTCCCCCCAGAGACGTCTGCGCCAGCGTTGCCGCCGAGACCGCTACCGCCGCCTTCTCCGGCGCTACCAGCACCGCCGCCTTCCCCATCGTCTGACTGACCACCGGTTCCACCGCGAGGGACCACCTCGCCAGGGTCAAGAAGACCTGACATTCCGCCCTCGTTATCCGATCTGCCGCCGGCACCCGACGAATTGTCGTTCGCGACTGGTGACGCCACCCCGCCAGCGCCGTCCTGCGAATTGCTGGGCTCCTGCGCAGCCTGCGCACCAACCCCCGAGGTGCCCGCTACGCCGCTGCCCGCTTGGCCACCGTCATCGCCGCAACCAATGACGCAACCGCACGTAACGAGCGCAAGGACCATGGGTCGAGTCATGCCGGGTTCCCCTCTGTATCGAGCAAAGCATCAACGGGCGAGCGTACGCCTGGTGAAGCCATGTGTCACCCGCTGAATCAGACCTCACAGTTGCTCACCTGTGCTCCTTTGGGGCGCTGAACGCGGAGATCTATCGGGTTGCGCGGGTCGCCCGTACCTCAAGCGGGAGGGTTCATCATGAGGACAGCATTCAGGATCTGCGCGTCGGTGCTCGGCATTGTGCTCGCCACGGCTACGGCGAGCCTTGGGGTCAGTCCTGAGCCAACGCCCGAATCAGCGTCAGAGACCCCGATGACCTGCTGCAAGGTGTGCACGAAGGGCAAAGTCTGCGGCAACTCCTGCATTGCCAAGGAGAAGGATTGCCATCAGCCGCCAGGGTGCGCGTGCAACGGATAGGCGAACTCACGCATACTGCGCTTTGATTTTTCGATCGCCAGCTGCTCGCCGCGGAGATCGCGCGCGTCGGGATCTTGAAGGATCGACATCAAGGGGATAATGAGATCGGATGTCTGTCGCCTTTGACCCGTGGTTGTGTGGGAGCTGCCACGTGCTCGCCACGAGCAATATGCAGCCATGCGTCGCGTGCGGCTCAACCGAGTTCGTCAAGGGGGAGAATTCCTGGAACCTGTCTCCGGGCGACTATCGCGCGTTGGTCGTCGATTCCGGCGTGCAGCCCTCAAGAAGAGAGCGTCTTACCCGCTGGATCGACTCCCTTCATCGCCTCACACGCCTGGCTGCTTGGGAGAACACCGAACCCGAGAGAGATGACCTCGACCTTTTTTGGATCCGGCTATGGGGAGCACTGAACGAACTCGAAGACCAAATGAGCGGCGCCAAGATTCTGCGCGAGAAGGCCGCGGGATACAAATGGGGCCCTAAGATGGGCGCGTATGTCGACGCGGAGGACGAAGTCCTGTCCGCAACGGAGCAGTTGCTCGTCGACCTGTCAGAAGAAGACGTGATCTACGTCGACTATCGGCGGCAGTGCGCTGCGCATTTGCAGCAACGCGCATACCGTCTGGGCATCAAGCGCGACGGCAAGGGCGGGTTTACGCTCAAGACTAGCCGCAACTTCGAGCTCATCGACAAGGAAGTACCCGTCGAAGAGGCTCGGGAAGTCATCCGGCGGCTCGATCGGCAGCATGGCGATGTGCGTGGCGTTGCGATGGTTATCGCGCAGAAGATCTTGCCGACTGTAGAGCGACTGTGGATCGCGCAGAGTAGGTCGTCAGCTGCGATACAGGCACTGTGATTGGCGACAGCTGACGATGGCACCCGCGTAGCCATCTCTGAGACGCTTATGGCCGTGCGAGAACTCAAAGCGCTGGCATGAACTCACTGATTCGAATCGAGGTTGAGCCTGAAGACGCCGAAACCTTTGGCGTAGGGGACGAGTTGTTCGCCCACGTCATCGTGCGCGTCGACCGCGCGCGGCGCGTGGTATGGACACGCCCACCGAGCCGCTGGTACAGGCTGAGAGGGTGCTTCTGGCAGCGCGTGTCCTTGGGGCGCTGGCTTCGTCTTTACTCAACAACCTTTTGATGGACTTCCGGAACGCGGCAGCGCTGTTGGATACCGCGAGCAGTAGTCCTTGAACGCTGCCTTCCAGTGCTCCATTGAATACAGTTGTCCAAAGTTGATACGTGCGGGGCCGCCGTCCTTGAGCTTGTCGTTCCACGCGGTGGACCACACCAGCATGCTGGTGATCGGCTCGATGCTGTTGATCGCGTACACGTCACCAATGACCTCGCCAGCCGTGTTTGCTTTCAATCCGCGGGCTTGTTCTTTAGTCAGAGTCACCGTGTCGATTTTCTTGAACCCGAGCGATTTTTCGAAGATGGGCCGCGGCTCGGGATTCTCTGCGTGCACGTGCGCAATGACTCTGCGTCTGTAGTGCAGTGGATCCTCCTGAAACAATAGGTGGCCAAGAGTCACGCGAACTAGTGTTTGCCCGATCCCACACCCGCGCGCTTTGGGCGAAACCATGAGACCCCCGACTTCCCAATCGGCTCCATCGAGGCAGTAGTAGGCCATGCCAAGGATTTCGTCTCCGCACCTGGCGACAACGACTTGGCCACTATCTACGAGCTGAAAAAATTCTTCTCGAGTGCGGGGAAACACGTAGCTGTTTCCCGCGGCAAAGTTGAGATGCCACTCATGCGCAAGCACGGCTGCGTTGAGATCTGTAAACCACGAGAAGACGACCTCGCCACGCCCCGACATGTCGTCGGATAGTACGACGAGAATGTCGAGCGTGGCGAATTTTCACGCCTAGGCGAGCGCGGCGCTGCTTGACGTGCCCGGCGCGAGGATCCTCAGCTTGGCCTGAGCGCGCCTGGCAAGCGCATCTAGCATGGGCTTTCGGCCGACTTGATGCGGAGCAGACTCGCCGCGAGCCCAACGCCCAACAGTTGGTCGGCTCATTTGGAACGTCTCCGCCAATTCGCGGTCCTCCAGTTCGAGGACTCGCCTTGCTTCAGCAAATGCATGGCAGAATTGGTCGCGTGAACCGTCTGCTGCAGCCGCTCGGAGAACTAGCAGCAAATTTCGAAGCTCCTCGATCCGACTCCGTTGTCCAGCGCGAGGAGCGGCGGGTTCATCGTCCAGTTCGTCAATCTCGTCCCCGTCGACAAATGCGTGGGCGAGCGGTCGGACTGATAGTGATTCCATTGCGCCTTCCCTTGCCTTCCCTGCTTGCTGTGCAAAGTGCACAAGCGAGCCAGCGATTAATATGACTAATTCATATGGTTGCGCAACTGAATGCACACACAGCTGATGCACTGACAAGCATAGCTGACCCGATATCGAACGATAGCGGCTTCAAGTCGTGCGCTAAATGACCAGCAATATTAAGGGATCCGATACCAGCAGCTGGATACCAGGTGACGGCTAGCCGGTAGGTTACCGTACACTGTACCGTCCCGGGTCCACCCCTCTGGGATCCCGGCCGATTTTACCGGCAACGGATGGGCCGGTCCGGGTGATCCCATCCGCGGATGGGGGCAAAGGATGGCATGGACGACATGTGCCGGCGGACACCCACGGCCCCTTTCCCTCAAGCAACCGTGCGGGATCTCCTGGGCATCACCCGCGCGCTCTACCGCGCCGAATTGGCCGCCATCCCGCTGCGCTTGCGTGGCGAACGGATCAATCGCCTGGAAGCGATCGGCAAGACGCTCCGCGAAGCGCTTGATCTGGCGACCCGTTGCGAGAGGGGCACCATGGGTCGACGCGCTGCGTGGGATAAGGCAGAGCGCGTCACAGCGGACTTTGGGCGTTCGTGGGCGACGCAATGCCGATCGCGCCCGCAGTAGCGGCGGCCGCCAAACGGCTCCGTCGATAGCACCGGGGGAGTTTATGTCAGATCCAATGACTCCATCGTCTTACTCAAAGTGCTGGGCCCGGGAGGTGTCCGCCTGTGAGGGCCCAATGAGTCGGGAGCACTACTTCAGTCGGGGAGTGTTCTTGGCGGAGACCGTCAACGTGGCAGGCCCCCTCCCGAGCGCAATGACGCCAGGTATGCGCCACATCAATGACCTCGTGACGAAGTGCCTTTGCCGAAAGCACAACCAGGAACTTTCGCCGCTCGACCAGGCGTTGATCGACCTATTCAATTCGATTCGCGAATGCGAGCGCCTCATGAAGGTGAGGAAGAGAATTGCGCGCAAGTGGCCGGCGTACACTCGGTTGGTTGTTGATGGCCCACGTATTCAGCGCTGCGTCTACAAGATGATTCTCAGTCACGCCGTCTTGCAGAAGGAACGTCTAGACGGATGGCGCCCACCGACTTGGCTTGCGGACGTTGCATTCGGAAAGCGAGAGATACCCCAGGGAAGCGGCATCGCGAAGCTCGCCCGCATCGGCGATCAGCTCGGGGGACACGAGGACATAGGCTTTGGTTTTGGTGAGAATCTCCAAGGCGTCCCCGACTGCGCGGTCCTCACACTTCGGTCTGGTTGGAAGTTCTTTTGCAATTGGGACAGGCCGGTCCGGACCCTCGATCATGTGTCATATGGCGATGTCGTCTACACGCAGAACAACATCCTCTGTCCGCCAAAGCGAGTCGAGTACACCGACGGCGACCGGAAGCTGGGAATATCTCTCGACTTCGATTGGTCAGGCTCGTGGTCTGAGAGAAGGAACGGGAACGTGGTGAAGCTGCGATCAAAGTACGCGGCCCCATCTCGCCCGGGTTCCAGATAGCTCCAGAACGTTACCTAACTGCCCGAAATTACGCGTCGACTGCCGCACGCACAATAGACGCGTCCTTTCCGGTTGCGCACGCCTTCTGTACGCGTACAATCAGGGCATGCCACGCGCAGGATCGAAGGACGCGGGCCGCGTCTACGTGCGAGCGAGCGAAGAGGACCGTCGAGTGTTCGAGGCGGTCGCAGAGGCGCTCGGGCTCGGCGAAGTCAGCGCAACGCTGCGGCACCTAGCGTACGACAAGGCGCGCCAGCTCGGCCTGGACACGACGCCCAAGCGCAAGAAAGAAGTGGCCTCGCGGCGCTGAAGACGCCCGAGACCATGGCCAGTC
>JAYWEH010000290.1:0-4562 GCA_043780025.1 Deltaproteobacteria bacterium | reverse complement strand
GATCCGCATTGGCTTTCATGGCGTAGAACAGCCGGCAGCCGCTCGGCAGGCAGCCCACGAGCTGTTTCGTCCACTGGCGCAAGGCGCGCAGGTCATAGATATACGCGCAAACGGGCTCCTGGCGTCTGCCCGCCAGCTGCAAGACGATGGGATCGAAAGCGTCCGCGTCAGGTCTCAGAGCCACGACTCATCCTCAGCCAGTGGATTTGCGATCATCACGTACGAGGGCTTCTCCGAGCGGCCCCGCAATGCACTCAGCCAGTTGGCCTTGGCGGGCAGCTCTGGGCGGGTCAGCAACTCCTCAACGCAGCGCGTTCCCTGTTCGTCCCGGAGCACGACCGCATCCTGCAGCGCGCCGCGCACCACCTGCCAGAGCTGCCACTCCTCCGCAGGGCCATACGCCGCCAGCGTTGCCAGCAGGTGCGCGAAGTGATTCACGATGACGTAATACAAAAGCCGCTGCCAGGCCTCGTCATCGTCAACCCAGATGCCGCTGGTTCTGGGAACGAGATCGAGCAAGGTCCGCTCTCGTTGCGCCCGCGCGCGGCCCATGCTCGTGCCTTCGAGGTCGCGCACGACGAGCCGCTTCGGCCAGCCGTCATCCAGCACAATCAGGGAATTCTGAACGTGCGCCTCAAGGCTCACGCCGTATCGCGCAAACAAGGCCAAGATGGGCACCAGCGCGGCCTCGCAATAACGAGCGACCCAGTCTCCGATCAGCGCCGCGGTCACCGGCCTTCCTGCTGCACGCGCCGCGGACCACAGGACCTCGGCGACGGCAGCGTCTCCCCCTGGCAACTTGGGTTCGAGCAGCGCGGCAACGACGACCGGGGCTGACGGATTGCTCCTGCGCAGACCACGGCGAAAGAGCACAGCGACGCTCGCTGCGCGGTCCTCGCCGCTCGGCCATTCCGGCGAACGCAAGCTCCGGTAGCCGAGCTCCGGCAGGATCACGAGTGGCTCGGTGCTGCTCTCGTTCAGAATCCGCGTGAGAACTCGGCTCGCCGTCAGGCTGCGCTCCAGGTGTTCGAGCGGGTTGTTGCGGACGAAATTCGTGATGCGCGCGTCGAGCGGCAGTTTGATGAACAGATCCTGCTCGGGTGCGTAGACCGTCCGCACTGACGATGTCGGATAAACCTCCTCGCCCTGGCGACCGAGCGGGATGAGCTGACCTTTGCGAATGAGCTCCGCCACATGAGGTTGCTCCCGAACGCGCTCCGCCTGCCACGGGTGAACCGGCAACAGCGGCCAATGCCGAGCCGCTGCGGGCAAGTCTCGCGCCGCTGCTCGTCGAGCTTCTGGATCGATGAGCTGCTCGTCGCCCAGCGTATCCTCCAGGAGGAGCTCGGGCGTAAACGCGAAGTACTCGAGCTGAAAGCGGGCCCCGAGCTCCGGTCGGTAGGGCTCCGCAGCGGTTCGTCCGGAGAGATCCCCGCTCTTGGGCGCCGGATGAAATGGGTGACCGAACACCAGAGACTGCTCGGCTGCGATGAAACGCCGCGCGCCACGCTCGCTCGGCCAGGGCGCCGTGTCGTGGCGTGCTTCTGCAAACGCGTGCGTGTTGTCGAAGCTGGCACACAGGTCCGCGCGCAGGCGGGCATAGCGGCGCTCCGCGGCGGGGCCGTGATCGCCCTCGCGGACGGCCATTTCTGCCAGCAAGACGTCCGCCAGCTCGATGGGTCTGGCTAGAAGTCGGCCCTCGCCGCTGCCCTCTCTCACGAGGATCGGCCCCGCAAAATCATGGTGTCCGCTCGGTGACGAACGCGAAAGCGCCGTCAGCAGGCGGCGCTGCGTGCCAGGCAATTCGATGCAGAGGGGGCGACCGTGGGCCGAAAGCTCGCGATGAGCGTCGGAGTCCTCCGCGCGCGACACCGCAGCGACACCCCCTAGCTCGCGCACGAACGTCGCCAGCAAGCGACCCTGGATGACGCCGTCCACGCTACGCGCCGTGGCTGCCGCGTCTGGCTGAGCCGCACCCGGGGTGTGCGCACTCAACGCGAGAGCCATGTTCCCACTCCTTCGTCCAGGGCGGCGTTGTAGACGGACCGGGCGCATGCGATGTCTTCGATGGCCATGCCCATCGGATTGAGCAAGATGATCTCGTCGGCGCTTTCGCGGCCCGGGCGCTGGCCCGTCACCACCTCGCCGAGCTCAGCGTGCAGCTGCTGGCGCCGGAACAGGCCTGCTTCGACGAGTTGGTGAATGACCTTCTTCTCTCGGTTGCACTGATCCCAGTCATCCACCACCAGCTTCTCGACCTTCAAGAATACGTCGGGCTCCACATCCATGATCGAGACGTTGCTCACGAACGTTCCACGCTGGATCCACTCGAACGGCAGATAGGGCCGCTGCGCGACCGTTGCGGTGACCACCACCTCGGCACTCTGGACTGCCGCTTCGGCGCTCTGGGTCAGCGTAACGGTGACGTGCGGTGCGCTGCTCTCGAGGGCGGCGGCATGTCGCGTTGCGGCAGCACGGTCGAGATCGAATAGAAATACATGCCTGAGTTGGGGAAAGTGCCCGAGGAGCATGCTCACTTGCATCTGCCCGATGGGCCCCGAGCCGATGCAGGCTAGGCTGACGAAGCCGGTTCGGGCCAGGTAGCGCGCGGCCACCGTCGTGACCGCCGCAGTCCTGTAATTGCTGATCAGCCCGCCCTCCAGGATGGCGATGGGGAAGTGCGTGTCGACGTCGTTCAGAATAGTCAGCGCGCTCGCCCGCTCGATACCACGCAGCTTGGGGTTATCATGCTTGCTGCCGATCCACTTGAGACCGGCAGCGGGCCGATCTCCGCCGATGTAAGCCGGCATGGCGATGATCCGATCGGCAACGTGGTTCTCGTCGCCGCGCCAGCGCAGGTATGGCTTGAGCGGCTGCACGAAGGCTCGCCGTGCGTGGAGCCGCAGCGCGTCCTCGACCGCCTGGACGTAGAGTTCCGGCCGGCTCCGTCCGAGCTGTTGGATGTCCCCACGGCTCAGGTACAAGATGCCTCGCTCAAGCATGGGCGCCGCCTTCGACTACGCCGCCGCGGCCATGGTTCGCGCGGGTTCGCCCGCGCAGCATGGGCCGGAGCTCGGTCGCCATGCCTTCGAGGCTCTCGACCCAGGTGTGGTCGTAGACCATGTCGAGGTAGCGGTCACCCCGGTCCGCCAGAACCGTCACGACCGTGGAAGGGCGAGCTAGACGCGGGACCAGCCGCCGAATCGCCGCAACCACGGCTCCGGATGAACCGCCGGCAAAAATGCCTTCGTGTGTGACCAACGCGCGACAGCCCTGAACGGATTGCCGATCTCCGACCAAGATCACCTCATCAATCTCATCGCGGCACAACAGCTCGGGCACGCGGCTCGCGCCCATGCCCGGCAGCTCACGCCGCCCCGGTGCGCCGCCGAAGATTACCGAGCCGACGGCGTCGACCGCAACGATGCGCATGTTTGGGCTGTGTTGGCGCAGGCGGCGAGCCAGCCCCAGGATCGTGCCGGTGGTGCTGACCGCTATCACCAGCACGTCGATGGGCCGCCCTATATCCCGAGCGATTTCTTCTCCCTCGCCCTCGTAGTGCGCGCGCCAGTTCAACTCGTTGGCGTACTGATTGATCCAGACCATCCGCGGAGTTTCGGCGACGAGTTGTTGCACTCGGCGAATGCGGGTGCCGAGGTATCCACCCTGCTCGTCGCGTTCGTGGACCATGTCGATGTTGGCCTCCAACGCGCGCAGGATCCGCAGGTTTGCCGGGGAAATTTTCGGATCGACCACGCACGTAAAACGCATGCCGTAGGCGCGAGCTATCATGGCCAGTGCAATGCCGAGGTTGCCCGATGAGCTCTCTACGAGCGGCGTGCGGCTGGACAGAGTGCCCGAGCGCAAGCCTCGTTCCACGATGAAGCGCGCGGGTCTGTCTTTGACGCTCCCGCCTGGGTTCAATAACTCGAGCTTGGCAATCACCGAAATCCCATCAAACGGGAATAGACGCTGAAGATGGACCAGCGGCGTTTGCCCGACGCAGCTGACGATGGACTCATGCACCATGGCTTTACCTCGCAGTTGGCTAATGAGCGCGGTTGCTGCGAATCCGGAGTTGCCAGATCTCGGGCTGCCTGAAGACCCATCGGGGCCGGCAGCAAGAGCGCGCGCGCCGTGAATAACGTCGGCATCGCCACCACGGCGACACCCATCACCCTAGACGCGGGGCACTCGAGCCTCTGGTCTCTCAGGCACCGGCAGCGGCAAAAGCCCCATGCGGTGCCCGTGTCAATTGATTATGGTTTTTATTATCAATAGTCAAGCTCCTTTTTGCGTGTGGCAGGATTGCCTCGCTCGCGAAGCGCGTCGTTGGATATCTCGAGCGCCAGCGCGGCTCAGCGCTGCGCTTCGCTGCGGCTGAAGAAGTGGGTGAAGTCCTTGGCGAGCCAGCCGCCTTTTTGGCGGGCGACGACGTTGCGCAGGAGTTGCGCGGCGGTGGCGGTGTCGAGGTTGCCGTCGATCAGGTCGGCCATGATGCGTTCGGCGCGCTTGCGGCGGCGGATGCCGTCGAGGTTGTCGACCCAGGGCTCGATCTTGCC
>JAYWEH010000289.1:0-43033 GCA_043780025.1 Deltaproteobacteria bacterium | reverse complement strand
CTACCCGAGCTTACCGACGCTGTGGGCGTGATCGTCACCGGGTCCGCGTCGAGTGTTACGGAAGCGGCACCGTGGATACGGCGAACTGCGGAGCGACTCCGGGAGCTCGTACACGCCGAGGTTCCGCTGCTCGGGATCTGCTTTGGTCACCAGCTCATGGCAGAGGCGTTGGGGGGACGCGTGACGAAGAACCCGCGAGGCCGCGAAATAGGCACCGTAGATTTTACGTTGACCAGCACCGATCCGGTGTTCGGCGAGCGGGGCAGTTGGCTCGTGAGCTCGAGCCACATGGACTCCGTGGTCGAACTGCCCGACACAGCAGAGTTGCTCGGCTTCACCGCGCTAGAGCCGCGCGCGGCCGTTCGGTTTGGACCGCGGGCGTGGGGGGTGCAGTTTCATCCCGAAATTGATGCGGCCGTGATGCGGCAATATCTGGAAGCCCGAAAGGAAGCGTTAGTCGCGGAAGGTCTCGATTCAGCAGCATTCTTACGTGATGCGCGCGACACACCGCGCGGCGCGCAGGTGATCGAAAACTTCTTGCGCTTCGCAGTCGCTGCGAGAGGTTGACCCGCCGCGGAAAAGGTCGGCGGGCTCCCCGTGGGGGCTGGACAAAGTGTTCGGTCGGTCGCATTCTCGGCGCCCCACCACCCGGTGGTGTGTGGTTCGGCAGTGGGTCTCCCCTGTCTCCGGCCTCGGGCGGCGCGCCCTGATACCGGGCCTCGGATGGCGGGCCGCTGTGACGAAGGCACCGTGACCCCAGCGAGGTTCGGCGTCGCGGCGGAATCTAGAAAGTTGATCGGACAATCATGGGTTTTTCGTGTGGCATCGTCGGCCTGCCCAACGTCGGCAAGAGCACGCTCTTCAATTCTCTGTCGTCGGCCAAGGCCGAGGCGGCCAATTTCCCTTTCTGCACCGTTGAGCCGAACGTCGGCATCGTATCGGTCCCCGATGAACGGCTCGATCAGCTGGCGGTGTTGTACGAGACGCAGAACAAGGTCCCTGCCTCGCTGAAGTTCGTCGACATCGCAGGACTGGTGCGTGGCGCATCGAAAGGGGAGGGGCTCGGTAACCAGTTCCTTGCGAACATTCGCGAGGTGGATGCCATCTGTCACGTGGTCCGTTGCTTCGTGGACGACAACATCACCCACGTCGAAGGCAAGGTCGATCCGGTCTCCGACGTGCAGACCATTCTCACCGAGCTCATCCTGCGCGATATCGAATCCGTCAACAAGCGGCTCGAAAAGGCCCGCAAGGTCGCCAAAGGCGGCCAGGCCGTGGAGCGCGCCGTGGCCGACATGTGTGAGCGTTTGGCCGCTCATCTCGACGTGGGGAAGACCGCAGCCACCTTCAGCGCCGAAGGTCAAACCGAAGAGGACGCACTGCGCGAGCTACAGCTCCTGACGCACAAGCGCATGTTCTATGTGGCCAACGTCGACGAGGCGTCGCTGTCGGCGCTCGGCCAGAACCCTCATCTGTCGGCGCTGAAACAGCTCGCCGAAAAAGAAGGCGCTCTGGTTGTGCCCATCTGCGCGCGGCTGGAGGCGCAGATCGCCGAGCTCGATCCGGAAGATCGTCCCGAGTTCCTCGCGGGCGCCGGGCTCGAGGAGGCCGGCCTCAACCAGGTCATTCGCAGCGGTTACGCGCTCCTCGGGCTCATCACCTACCTTACCGCGGGTGAAAAGGAGTGCCGCGCCTGGACCATTCCCAAGGGCTGGACCGCACCGCAGGCAGCCGGGGTGATTCACACGGATTTCGAGCGCGGATTTATCAAGGCAGAGGTTATCGACTGGAAGGACCTTCTGCACTTCCGCACCGAGGCGAAGTGTCGCGAGGCCGGCAAAGCCCGCATCGAAGGCAAGGCCTACGTCGTGCAAGACGGGGACGTCATGCACTTCCGATTCAATACGTAGTCGTCGGCTCCAGTGAAGCTGGCGTCGATTCGATAGAATCGAGGCACTCGCTGAGGTCGAGTCAGGCGCGGGGTGCGGGCGGGCGGCGCCGCATCACCAATAGGACTACGCCATAGAGCCCGCAGGTCGCCACGATTAGGAAGATCTCCCACGGCTTGAGGCCTCGCGGTTCCGCCAGTGCCGCCGATTCGCTGGGGGACCACGTCCCGTTTCCCGGCAATGGCTCGAGTGCCGTGGCCACGTCGGACGAAGCCGCTGGGGCGGGGGGCGCCGGGGCGCGCTCTACCGAAACCGCCGCAGTGTCGGCGAGAGGCAGCGGAACCGTTCCAAAGTTCTGCCGCGGATGAGGCGCAGCGGCGATGGGGGCGGCGGGAGCCGCGGGCTCATCCGTGCGGGGCAGCGGCCGAGTCGCAGCGGGACCGGCCAGCGGAGTCGGATCGAGGGTTGCGGGCGGAGGTGCAGGGGCACCCGGCAGGGCCATGGTCCGCGCTAACCCAGCTGCCGCGCGTGGCTGGACCGGCCGAGCCCCGGGCGGAGCTGGCGCATTCACTGCTCCGAAGGGTTGCTCCGTCTTGGCGACCTGGGGAACAGCCGGTTTGGGTGGGGTGACGCCGCCGACCTGCGGCGCCACGCCCAACATCGTCGCCCCCATACGCTTGGCTTTGGGCGCCGCACGGGGTGGTTCGCTGATGCCGCGCGGCGCGCCAGGCGCTGCCGAAATTCGCGTGCCTGACGGACCCTGAGCAGGGCTACCGGGCGCGGGAGCCTGCTCTGGAGGCTCGTCGGACCCGGACGCCGCAGAGCCCTCCTGAAGCTTTTTTTTGTGCTCTTCAATCAGATCCTGCACGGACTGATCGGAGTTGAGCATCATCGTGCCTTTGAACTTCGGCGCGGAGACACCGCTCAGCTTGAAGCCGCAGTTCTTGCACGGCATTGCCGAGCTGTCGTTCTGCGTGCCGCAGTTAGGGCAAAACACGGAGGCCATCGGTGGATCCTCAGCGTATCCTCGATTGCCGGGGCAGGCCAAAACAAAGCCAGGTCCGCCGCCCAAGATCTTTTGTTCCGCGGCTGCGGCTGTCTGGCCTGGGTTGACGGCAAACGCTCGGCAGGCTGGATTGCTGCTGCGGCCGGAGGTGCCCTTGACACTCTGCTTTACAGCTCACTAGGGTGCGCTCGCTCGCGGGCCTGGAGCCCTCCGCCCCCGGGTCTCGAAGACCTCGCTCGCAGCTTGTTTCCCGCCTGAAAACGGGACCGCCCGCTTCCGTCCCGCACCCGCACCCCCAGAAATGCATGGCTTTCGTTCTAAGTGAGGAGCAGGAGCGCGAATTTGCAGACATCCTCGCGCGCTACCCGAACAAGATGGCTGCGTGCATCCCCGTGTTGCACCTGTGTCAGCGCGCGAACGCGAACTGGCTCTCCGCGGAGGCCATCCAATTTGTCGCAACGCGCCTCGAGCTGAGCACAGCGCACGTGAAGGGCGTCGTCACCTTCTATTCACTGTTCAACGAGCATCCGCCGGGCAAACACCAGATCTGGGTCTGCCGTACGCTGTCGTGCGCGCTGCGAGGGAGCGACCAGATTCTCGAGCATTGCCAAAAGCGCCTTGGTATTGGCGTTGGACAAACAACCCCCGATGGTCAGTTCACGCTTCGCACCGCCGAGTGCCTGGCTTCGTGTGGTACCGCACCGATGATGCAGGTCGACCAGACCTACTATGAAACGTTGACGCCCCAGAAGGTCGACCAAATTCTCGACCACCTCGCGGCTGCGCCGCGCGGGCGGACGAGCGCTCAAGGCTAGCGCGGTCGAGGCTATTCAATGCTCAAGCGCACCGACTACCTCACAAAGAACTACGGCAGGCCCGACGGCTATTCCCTGCAGGCCTACGAGGCCCAGGGCGGATATCGGCCCGTTCGGCGTGTCCTCTCGATGACGCGCGAGGCCGTGGTCGACGAGGCCAAGAAGGCCCATGTGCGCGGCCGCGGCGGCGCAGGGTTCGACTGTGGCACCAAGTGGAGCTTCATGCCCAAGCCGGGCAACAAGCCTCACTATCTCGTGATCAACGCGGACGAGGGGGAGCCGGGAACCTTCAAGGATCGTACGATCATGGAGCAGAACCCTCACTCCGTGATCGAGGGCTGCATCATCGGTTGCTACGCCATTGGTGCGCACGCCTGTTACATCTACGTGCGGGACGAGCTGCATCTGTCCAAGTCCCGGCTGTGGGGCGCCATTCGCGAGGCGCGCGCCAAGGGCTATTTGGGGCCGACTCCGTTCGGCAATAACTACCCCGTAGAGATTTACGTGCACACGGGAGCGGGGGCGTACATCTGCGGGGAGGAAACGGCCTTGTTGAACTCGCTCGAGGGCCGCCGTGGCGAGCCGCGGCTCAAGCCGCCCTTTCCCGCGCAAGCTGGCGCGTTTGGCTGCCCCACCACGGTCAACAACGTGGAGACAGTGGCGATCATGCCGACCGCTTTTCAGCTCGGCTGCGACGCTTTCAGCCGCCTGAGCGAGCTGCACGCATGGAACGACGGCGGCGTGCGCCTGTTCGGCGTATCCGGTCACGTCAAGCGGCCCGGGATCTACGAGGCCGCCGTGGGGTTGACGCTGCGCGAGCTGATTTACGATCTCGGTGGTGGCATCGAGGGTGATCGAGCCTTGCTCGGGGTCATTCCGGGCGGGTCTTCGTGCCCCGTGCACCTGGCGGACGAGCTCGTCAACGTCCCCGGCAACCCCAAATTCGAGCCCTACAACGGTAAATCTATTCTCGACCTTCCGCTCGGCGTCGACACCTTCCGCAGCGTTGGGAGCATGCTCGGAACGTGTTGTGCCATCGTCCTGAGCGACGCGGCCGACCCCGTGATCGCGTTGCACAACTTGATGCGATTCTACAAGCACGAGTCCTGCGGGCAGTGCACGCCGTGCCGAGAGGGATGTGGTTGGATTGAGCGCATCCTGGACAAAGTGGTCGAGGGGACGGCAACAATGGCCGAGCTCGATCAAGTGCACGAGATCGCATCGAACATCACCGGCAATACGATTTGCGCGTTCGGTGACGGCGCCGCCCAACCGGTGTTAGCGTTCGTCCGTAAGTACCGGGAAAATTTCGACGATTACGTGCTGAATCGGGGCTCTCAGCAGACAGGCAAGTTGACCCTATGACCGCCGGCAATCTGCTTTTTGCGTTGTGCGCGATCGCCTGCCTGACAGGGGCGATCTGCACGGTGGCTGCTCAGAATCCGATTCGCGGCGCCATTGGCCTGCTCACGACCATTTTTGGCATCGCCGGTCTGTTCTTGAAATTGCGCGCGGAGTTCCTCACCGCCATTCAGCTGATCGTTTATGCCGGCGCCGTCGTGGTGCTGTTCGTATTCGTCTTGATGCTGCTCGGCGCTGACGCGCGAGCCCCAGCCCGTTCGGGCAAGACGGGCGCTAGCCGCCTGTTAGGCGGCGGCCTTTTCGCATTGAGCAGCCTCTTGTGCCTGATCTCGCTGGGTAGCCAGCGGGGGAAACCCACATCGCTCGGTCCTGTCGAGCCCGGGCACGGCAGCGCCGAGGCCGTTGGGACCTTGATGTTTTCGAGTGGGCTCTTCGTGTTCGAGCTGGCGACGGCGCTGCTCATCGTGGCGGTAGTGGGCGCTATCGCGGTCGCGCGCAGCCGGCAAGGCGCGGTGCGGCGCAAGAAGGTTCTGCGGAATCCCCGCGATATGTTCGCGGGCCCGGTGCTGCCGAGAGACGCCGGGCGCCCGCTCGGAACGGAAGGCGCAGAATGAGCTCGCTCAGCGATACTCTGGACAACTACGTGCTGCTCGCGTCGCTGATCTTTACGATCGGCGGCGTGGGGTTCCTGGTTCGCCGGAACGTCCTGGTTCAGCTGATGAGCATCGAGTTGATGTTGAACTCGGTGAATTTGCTGCTCGTCGCATTCAACCGCGTTCACGGGCAGAACATGAACGGTCAGGTGTTCGCGTTCTTCATCATCGCGGTCGCGGCCGCGGAGGTCGCGGTGGGGCTGGCGATCGTGTTGTCCTACTACCGTTTGAAATCGACCGTGTACACGGACGAAGCGGATTTGATGCGGCATTGACCGCACCCGCCTTCGGAAACTACTGCGTGCTCTTCGGATATCTTGCTGAACTGATCGGCACAAGGGACCGGGCCTAGATGGAAGCTTTGCAGAGGATCTTTCCGGCCGACGACTTCGCGTTGTTGCTCGTGATCTTGGGCATGCCGTTGCTCGGCGCCTTCGTGAACGGTGTCTTCGGCAAGCGGCTCGGCAAGGAAGCCGTACGCCTGATGGCGCTTTCCGCGCTCGGTATTGCTTTCATCGGCAGCCTGATCACCTTTGTGATGCTCGCGCGTGTGCAGTCCGGCGGCGAAGACGCCGCGCGGTTCATCTGGCGAGGCTGGGAATGGCTCGGCCTGTCGCGGGCAGGCGAGGCGAGCCTCGTCAACGCTGGAGCGCCGCCGAACATGCTGCGGCTGGAAGTGGCGTTCTCGGTTGATGCCTTGAACTCCACCATGTCGCTGATCGTGACGGGCGTGGGTTTCCTGATCCACCTGTACTCCTCCGCGTACATGAAGGACGACCCGGGATATCACCGCTTCTTCGCGTATCTGAACCTGTTCATCTTCTCGATGCTGGTGCTCATCCTGGGCCACAGCTTGCCGATCTTGTTCGTCGGCTGGGAAGGCGTGGGTCTGTGCAGCTACCTCTTGATCGGATTTTGGTTCGATCAGGAGGCCAACGCGAGCGCAGGCAAGAAGGCGTTCATCGTCAATCGGGTCGGCGACTTTGGTCTGCTCGTGGCGATGGCCCTCTTGCTTCGCTACACCGGCGCGCTGGATTGGGATGGCATTTCAGCCGGCTCGTCCGGGCTGATGACCGAGATTCGAGTCTGGGACGGGCAACTCTTTGCGCCCCTGTTCCCGGACTGGATCGTCCAACCCCGCTCTGTGACCGCGGCCACGTTGGTCGGGTTGGCCCTGTTTCTCGGTTGCGCCGGCAAGAGCGCCCAAATCCCGCTCTACACCTGGTTGCCCGACGCCATGGCAGGTCCCACGCCCGTCAGCGCTCTGATCCACGCGGCCACCATGGTGACGGCCGGTGTGTATCTGGTTTGCCGCCTGGCGGGCGTCTTCACCATGAGCCCCGCGGTAATGCTGATCGTCGCCTCCATCGGCGTGCTGACGGCGTTGTTTGCCGCCACCATCGCGCTAGTGCAGCGGGACATCAAGAAGGTGCTCGCCTACTCCACGGTGAGCCAGCTCGGCTACATGTTCCTCGGCGTGGGCGTCGGGGCCTTCACAGCCGGCTTCTTTCACGTGCTCACGCACGCTTTCTTCAAGGCCTGCCTGTTCCTCGGCGCCGGCTCGGTCATTCACGCGATGCACGCGCGCATCCACGACACCGATGCATCGCAAGACGTGAACAACATGGGTGGGTTGAGGAAGTACCTTCCGCTCACGCACATCACGTTTCTGGTCTCGGTGTTGGCGATCGCTGGCTTGCCCTTGACCAGCGGGTTCTTCTCCAAGGACGAGATCCTGTACAGCGCGTTTACGCGTTCGGTGGTGTCGGCCTCGCCGACCGGTTTCGTTTGGCCGGAGATAGCGGGCACGTTGCTCTTCGCCGCCGGTGTCGCCGGCGCCGTGATGACGGCCTTCTACATGTTCCGCCTGTACTTCTTGATCTTCCAGGGGGACTTCAAGGGTTGGAAGATCGTGGCCGGCTTCAAGCCTGCACACGGTGATCATCATCACGATGACCACGGGCATACCCCGCATGGGGAGCCCTTGCTCGGGCCGGAGCCACACGAGTCCCCGTGGCAGATGACGTTGCCACTCGTCGTGTTGGCCGTACTGGCGGCGTTCGGCGGTTTCCTGAACGCGCATCCGCTGCACATCGTGCCGCTCGAACACTGGCTCGAGCCGGTGTTCAATAGCAGCGTCGATCCAGCCCGGCTTGCGCACAAGGACCCCGATCACGCGTTGATGCTGCCGCTCTTGGTGCCCGGCGTGTTGGCATTCCTGATCGGTTCGGGGCTCGCATTTTTTATCTACGTGAAGAAGGCGGGGGCCCCCGCTCGATCACTTGCAGAGCGTTTTCCAGCTCTGCATCAGTTCTTGGTCGAGAAGTGGCGCATCGACGAGCTCTATGACGAGCTGATCGTGGGCAGCCTCGAGGCGCTTGCAGAGGCAGCGGTGTGGATCGACCGCTGGGTCGTGGACGGGATCCTGGCTCGCCTGACCGCGCTGCTCGTCAGCGTCTGGGGGCATCTGCTGCGTCTCTTCCAAACCGGTCACGCTCAGGCGTATTCGGCTGTCATGGTGGTCGGGCTTTTTGCGGTGGGGTGGTTCGTGACGGTGCCGCAGCCCCGAGTGGTGATCTCGGGCGACAACGAGACGGGGCAGTACACCGTTCAGGCAGCGCCCGGCCTTGGCTATTCCTACCGTTGGGACGCGGACGGCGACGGCAGTTTCGATACCGAAGATTTCGGCGACCTCGCGGAGATCACCCTCAGTTTGTCCGAGGGCGTAGCGAAAGATATTCGCTTGCAGGTCAAAAATGCCTTCGGACGAACGCGGGCCGGGGTCTTCAAAGTCGAGCGTCCAAAGCGTGACGGCTCGGTCGCGAGCGCTTCGTCGGGAGGGAAATCCCAGCGCCGCGCCGCCTCCGGCGCGGTAGCGATGGGCCAAGCTGCTCGGCCAGGTGACGCACCATGAATCGGCTCGCACAAACGTTGATTGAACTCTGGCCGTACGTGGCCGCCTTTGTCGTCGGCGCTCTGATCCCCCGTCGCGAGGGGCGGCTCGAGCGGTTTGCGCTCGGGCTCGTCGGGGTGTTGGCGCTCGCGCTGGTGCGCGGCATGTGGCCTGGAGGTGAGCCGGCGGAGCCTGCGCCGAGCGAGTGGCCTCACCTGCTCAATCTAATTGTGTTCCTGCCGATTCTGGGCGCGACCGCGGTGTTGTTCCTGCCCCGGCAATCCCCGCGTTTGTTGAAGCGTTTCAGCTTGCTGGTGCTGGCGGGTGATTTCCTCGCCTCCCTGTTGCTGCTGCGCACGCCCATGAGCGATGGCTGGCACCATCAATACATCGCGGAGTGGCTGCCGAGTTTCGGCATTCGCTACCACGTGGCGGTGGACGGGCTGAGCTTCTGGCTCATTCTGCTGACCACGCTGTCGAGTCCGCTCGCACTCTACGTCAGCTTCGGATCGATCCAGCGCCGCACGAAGGAGCTGTGTTTCTCGTTCCTGCTTTTGCACGGAGCGATGCTCGGCGCCTTCGTCGCCTTGGATCTGTTCCTGTTCTACCTGTTCTGGGAGCTGATGCTCGTGCCGATGATTCTCATCATTGGCGTGTGGGGTGGTACCGAGAGGATCAAGGCCGCCTACAAGTTCTTCCTCTACACGATGGCCGGCAGCATGTTGATGCTGGCAGCCATCCTGTACATGGTCTGGAGCTTCAAGCAGCTCGAGGGCTACTACAGCTTCGACTACCTCGCGTTGCGGCGCCTCGTCTTGACCGAGCCGGCGGCTTGGTTGTGCTTCGCCGGTTTCACGACCGCGTTCCTAATCAAGGTACCGATGTGGCCTTTCCACACCTGGTTGCCGGATGCACACGTTCAAGCCCCCACGGGGGGATCGGTGATTCTGGCCGCAGTGCTGCTCAAGCTCGGGACCTACGGCTACCTGCGCTTCTGCATGGGGATGTTCGAAGGGCCGGCATGGCAAGCGGGGGCGACCTTGGCCTGGGTGGCGCTGCTCGGCGGCGTCATCTACGGCGCGTTGTGCGCCTGGCGCCAGAAGGACATCAAACGGCTGGTGGCCTACTCATCAGTGGCTCACCTCGGCTTCGTGATGCTCGGGCTGTTCAGCGCGACGCAGGCCGGTATCGAAGGCGCCATCCTGCAAATGGTCAATCACGGCGTGTCGACCGGCGCACTCTTCATCCTCGTGGGAGTCATCTACGACCGCCGGCACACGCGCTTGGCGTCCGAGTACGGTGGGCTTGCAAAGGTGATGCCCGTCTACGCCGCGATGTTCGTTCTCTTCACGATGGCCAGCATCGGGGTGCCCGGTACCAACGGTTTCGTCGGAGAGTTTATGGTGATCATGGGCACAATCGTGTCGCAGCCGCTGGGTCGCTGGGCTACGAGCCAGGCGGCGGTTGCCGCGTTCGGAGTGATCTTGGCGGCTGTCTACATGTTGTCAGTGGTCCAAAAGGTGTTTTTTGGTCCGCTCGACAATCCCAAGAATAAGTCACTCCAGGATCTGACGCCGCGGGAATCGATGGCGCTCGCGCCCCTGGCAGTGCTGGTGTTCGTGCTCGGGCTTTTTCCGAACGTGTTTCTCGAGCCGATGCACGAAAGCGTCACGGCGGTCGTGGGGCGCTATGTCGAGGGGCGCATTGCCTACCAAGAGCACCGCGGTCAGAGCGAGGCGGTCTTGAGGCCGCGCAAGAGCGGGCCGAGTGAGGTGGGTTACCCCGAGCCAGCCGGCGCAGCGGAGCCGGCCGAGGCCGAGCCGACGGTGGCTCAACAAGTCCAGGAGGAGCCATGAGCTTGTGGTTTGCGCTCTCGCCACTACTCGTGGTGGCTGGTGGCGCGCTGCTTTTGATGTTGGCCGAAGCGCTCGGCAAGCCCGCCTCCGAGAGCGGTATCAACGCTAACGGTGTCGTCACTGACGCTGGCGCAGGACGCGCCCCGGAGCTTGCATTGGGCAGCTCCGTCGTGTTGTTCAGCGGCGCTATCCTGAGCATCGCTGTGTGGCTCGTCGGGCCAGAAAAGCTCGATGGCCTCGACGCCGTGGCGCCGTACTTCATCGTCGATCGCTTCTCGCTCTTCTTCTCGTTCGTCGTGTGTCTCGGTGGCGCCCTGTCCGCGTTGCTCGCGGGCGGCTACCTTCCGGAACACGACATCGATCGCAGCGAATTTTTTCCGCTCGTCTTGTGGGCCACGGTGGGGGCCATCGCGCTGTCTGCTGCGGGAGATCTGCTGAGTCTGTTCGTCGGGCTCGAGACGATGTCGCTGGGTGTATATTGCATGATCGCGCTGCGACGCGGCAGCCTCAAGGCCAGCGAAGCGGCGCTCAAGTACTTTCTGCTCGGGAGCTTCGCCGCCGCTTTGCAGTTGTTCGGCGCTGGGTTGCTCTACGGTGCCACTGGTCGCACCGATTTGGCAGGAATCGGCGAGGCCATTCGCGGCATAGGCACGACTGGCAGCCTCGTCAGTGCGCCGCTCGTGTTGATCGGAATGGTGCTCTCGATTGTGGGCTTGGCATTCAAGGTCGGGGCGGTTCCCTTCCACATGTGGACCCCTGACGCTTACGAAGGGGCCCCCACCCCGACGACTGCCTATATGGCGGTGGCCCTCAAGAGCGCTGCTTTTGCGATCTTGATGCGGGTACTGGTGGTGAGCTTCGGTGATGCTCGGTTGTCGAGCTGGGGCTCGGGCTGGCCGCCGATTATCGCGGCGTTGGCGATCGCCTCGATGATCCTCGGCAACTTTGTTGCGGGCCGACAGGATTCGGTAAAGCGCATGTTGGCCTACTCGTCGATCGCGCACGCTGGCTATGCGCTGGTTGGAGTCGCGGCAACGATCGGCTCGGCACAGGCCGAGCCCTCGGTTGCGTTCTACATGCTCACCTACACGGTCTCGACCGCGGGCGCGTTTGGAACCTTGATCCTGTGCGGGAGCAAGGGTCGTGAAGCGGTGAGTTACGAAGACCTCGCGGGCGTAGGGCGGCGGCATCCCGCTGCGGCGTTGGCGTTTTCAGTTTTCTTGTTGTCGCTCGCCGGCGTGCCGCCCGCCGCCGGCTTTTTCGGTAAGCTCTACGTGTTCAGCGCGGCCATCGACGCCGGCTTGTATTGGCTCACTGTGATCGGCCTGCTCAACAGTGCGGTGGGCGCCTACTACTACCTGCGAGTCATGGTCTACATGTACATGCGTGAACCCGTCGCGGGCTCGCCGGTGGCCGTTCCCATGCGCTCCGCTTTGGTTAACGCCGCGCTCTTGATTGCGGGGGTGGGTGTAGTGCTGCTCGGATTGTTCCCGACGCATGCGTTGACCTTCGCAGCGTCAGCGTTACCTGATGCCTTGTCGCAGGTCGTGCCCTGAGCCCTCAGGTCTGCTTTAGGCGGTTCAGCGCCCAGTCTGAAATGATAGCTCCTCGATCTCCCCAGAGGTGAGACGGGGCAAATAGGTGAGGGTCAGCCCTCGCTTGTCACTTGGGACGTCGAAGGAGATCCAGCCCTTTGCGCTCTCGCCTCGCGCGAGCAGTTGAGCGCTGAGCCGCGGTTCGCAGCCTGCGACGACCGCCTCGTAGACGTATCCTTCCGCGTCGAGCATCAGCGCGTAGTACGGGTTCGCCACGACTTGCAAATCACCGCGTCCCCAAATGGAAACTTCGACGCCCACGCGGCTCACGTCCGCCCGCTGTTCGGTTGCGTCGACCTCGCAGTCCTCCGCCAAGGACACCAGCATCTCGTAGTGCGGAGCCCGCGCCAGCGTTCCCACCGGAACTGGGCCGGGCTCGGACTGGGCCAGGCGTTCCTCGCCGCTCGCGGGGGAATCCACCGCGCACGCACTCGCAGCGACCGCCAGTGCGTGAGAGAGCCAGAACCGGATCGCGCGGACCGAAAGCGCCATGCTTGATTGAATCGCCTTAGTTTGCCTAAGGTCAAGTGGTGACCTCCGAGCCGCTTTTTCGCCGGTTGACGACCTGGAGCAGCGCGCTCTTTCTCGGGCTCGCGGGATGCCGCGACGAACCCGCGCCGTCCACGCCACCGGGCACGAGTGGCGCACCCAATCAAACCAATCCAAGCTCGGTAGAAGAAGCGGCCCAACGAGCTCGCGACGAGGTCGAGAAGGCGGTGAATCCCAAAGGTTTGCCCGTTTATTCGGGACCGGTAGGAGCCGTGCGCGGTGTCGTCACCATCACCGGTGACTCGCCTCCCTTCGTGACTGAGCGAGCGGAGAAGCTGCCGCGCGAAGGCTGCCCGCGCGCCCGGGACCATTACCGCAAGCTGTACCGGCAGGGGCCGGAGCGAACGCTCGGGGACGTATTGGTGACGGTCACTGAGTATGCGGGCTACGTGCGCCCGTCCGTTGACGAGGTTCGCGTGGAGATCGAGGGCTGCGCCTTCGATCGAAACGTCGTGGCGATGGCTTTCGGCCAGCACCTCGAAGTCTTCAATCTCGATTCTCAGCCCTATATGCCGCGTCTATTGGGCCCGCCGAGCTATGCGCTCAGAGTGGCTATGCCACGGGGCGGGCCGGTGCCGCTGTATGCGCCACGGCCCGGTAAGTACCTTTTGGCTGAGGAGACTCGGGAATACATGCGCGCGGAGGTGTTCGTCTTGAACTATCCCACGTATCGCGTGACCGGGCTGGACGGCCGCTTCGAGATCACCGGTATTCCCGCGGGCACCGTCAAGGTCACGGCTTACGCGGTGGCGATCGGCAAGATCAGCGAACAGAAGATCGAGATCCAAACGGGAGTGACAGAGGACCTCTCGTTCGCGCTCGAGTTTTCGCAGGCCGAGTACGACGCGGCGCTCGAGGCTGCGCGAACGACGCAGCCTTGAGCGTCAAGGTCCGCCGCTCTTCTGAGCGCCCGTTCGACGCTGCGCGTCCGCCCAGGTGGTTGCTGCCGCGTCGCTCACATACCAGCGCAAGAGCTCCGCAAACGCGGCTCCGAGATGTGACACCGGGCTGAGCGTGTCCCGTGCTCCTCGCATGAAGATGCGAAGCTGGTCGCCATCGCCGAGCAGGGCGGCTGAAATTAGACCGAGCACCAGCGCGTCGGCGTCATCGGGGTTTGCCGCTAGGAGCAGCTTGGCTCGTTCAGCGGACAAGCGCGGTTGATCGATCGCGACGGTGCGCGGAGAGCTGTCCGTTGCCCGAATCGCGTATTCGTTAGGTCGGTCGCTGCCGGGATCGGGCTTGGCCGCTAGAGCGATCAAGGCCGAATCCCTGAGGCGTGTGGCTCGCTGCTCGAAATCAGGTCCGGCCATGGCTGTTTCTGGACTGAACAGCGCCCAGGCGAGCAGCCACGTGCGAGCGAGTTCGGGTTTGCCGCTCTCCGCGTGCAGGTCAGCGACAAGGAGATTGGCGTCTCGGCTCGAGGGATCAGCGTGCAACGCGCGCCGCGCCGCTCGGGTCGCCTCGTCACGCTGGCCGTGTTGCTGCAGGCAGCGTGCTCGTTCGGACCAGCCGGAAGCGTACTCGTCCGAGGCGGCGTGAGCGGAGTCGAACAGCCTCAACGCGTGAGCGAGGCTCGAGCGGCATGCCAACATTCCCAGTTGCGTCCAGGTGGCTGGACTATGCGGATCGCTGCGGGCGGCCTCACGAAATGCCTCCTCGGCGCCTCGCGCGTCGCCGCGCGCCGCCAGGTAGCTGCCGCGCGTGAACGCCGCGTAGGCCTCCGGCTCGACATAGCGACCCTCCACCAGTCGCCCGTCGAAGACCCGGGCGGTACCGGGCGCTCCGGCGCAGCCCGCCCAGATCAGGACACCCAGAACCAGACCAGCCGGGCGCGCGTGCTTCGCGCCGCGTGCCGGCTGCACCCGCGCGTGTTTCCGTCGAGCCGCGGCCTCCTCGCTCATGCGCCTCGAAGTTCCGCGAGGACGCGGCGGGCCGCCGCAATGTCGAAGGTCCCGAGGGCTGAAAGCGCGCTCGCGACGCGAGCTACCTCATCATGAGTGGCGCCCGCGGCGGCCGCGACGGAGCGCGCGTGCAGCGACATGTGTCCGCGCTGAATTCCCTCGGTTGCCAGGGCCCGTAGCGCGGAGAGGTTGGAGCCGAGCCCCGCGCTCGCGGCTAGCATAGCGAGGTCGTCTGCGGACGTTACTCGCGCGAGCTTCAGCGCCAGTCGCGCCGTGGGGTGGATGCGTAGAGTGCCTCCGACGATGCCCAGGGCCAGCGGCATTTCGAGCTCACCACGCAGCCGATCTCCATCGCGGCGCCATACGGCGAGCGGCTTGTACGCGCCCGAACGCGCCGCAAACGCGTGCGCGCCGGCTTCCACCGCTCGGTAGTCGTTGCCCGTGGCGAGGACCACCGAATCGACGCCGTTCATGATGCCCTTGTTGTGGGTGGCAGCACGATACGGATCGCGCTCGGCGAACAAGGACGCTTGCACCACGCGCTCGATGACGTCATCGCCGCTCACTTCGGCGGCTCGGGCGTCATCCGGACGTACGCGCAGATCTTCCCCGCTCGCCCAGCAGGTCACCCGCACCAACCTTCGGTCGCAAAGGTTCGACAAGATACGCAGACCCAGGCGCCCTGGCGCGATGCGCGCAATCTCGGGTCCCACCGCTTCAGCGACGCTGTTGGCAAGGTTTGCTCCCATAGCGTCTTTGCAATCGAGGTACACGTGAACGACGAGCATGCCCTCGCCGAGGTCCCGGACCTCGAGGCTCTTGGGTCCGCCTCCGCGCGCGACCAGGCCGGGCACCGCCTGAGCGCCGAGGGCGAGCAAGTCCATTTCGCGCGCCAAGATGCGCTCACGCGCGAGGTCGCCGTTCGAGACCTCGGTGAGCTGGACCTGCGCCGTCATGAGCGATGGGCCGACTTGGGCCTGAAATCCTCCCTGGTTCCTGACCATGCGCGAGGCGTTGGAGGTCGCGGCGATCACACTGGGCTCTTCGACGACCATGGGCATGAGGCGATCTTGTCCGTTCAGTCGCGCATTGAGCGCGATTCCGAACGGCAGCCCGTAGGTGCCGAGCACGTTTTCCACGATCTTGTCCGCCAACGCGGGATCGAGCCCGCCGCGTTCCAGACCTTCGACGAGTTCGTCGAAATCGACTTCGCTCACTTCGCACACTGCGCGCCGTCGCTCGGCGAGCGACAGCCGATAGAAACCGGGGATCCGCGATTCACGCGCCACGCTGAGAGACCCTTTCCGCGGGGAGCTGTTCGACCCCACGCGCGCCGAGCCCGAGAGGCACGAGCTCGTGGCCCAGTTGGGCAGCGAGGCTTCGGAACTCCGGGGGCGATGGCAAGGACGACACCCACAAGACGATATCACCCCCGCCCGCACCGGACGGCAATACGGCGGCTTCGCACGAGGACGCGGAAGCCGCGAGCGCGTGGACTTGATCGGTGACGATGGAGACTTCGGCGCCCGCGCCGAGCGCGCTGAGCCACTGCCGCTGCGCGTTCATTTC
Source organism: Deltaproteobacteria bacterium (assembly GCA_043780025.1). Taxonomy (GTDB): domain Bacteria; phylum Myxococcota_A; class Polyangia; order Polyangiales; family Polyangiaceae; genus SZUA-265. The sequence goes on along the minus strand of JAYWEH010000289.1, from coordinate 26,945 downwards.
AGCGATGATCCCGCGTGACTGGCTCGCTTCCAACGCGCGAGCCGCGCGCGTCGCCGAAGCGTGTAGCTCGGCCATCACCTGGGCGTGGCGTGCCGGCTCGCGCTCGCGAAATGCCGCGACCCGCGCGAGCAAGAGGGGAGTGGAGGCGGACACGTCAGCAGCCCACGCTTCGACGACCAGATCCCCCGGTAAGGGCACGCTCCTGCGCAGCAGCAAGGTGTCCGGTGTGCGCCGCACGATTGCCGTTCCACCCCACACGCTGGCGAGCACGTCGACCCCGCTGCCGCCGCCTTGGGCGCGCCGGTGCGCCGCGACCGCTACGGACTCGATCGAGCGACGCAGCGCTTCTGGTTCCTCGACACGCTCGTGAAGCGCTGCCAGTGAAGCGACGAGAATCGCGGCGCTAGAGCCGAGTCCAAGCTTTCTATTCTCGGCGCGCAGCGCGGAAGCGTCAAAATAGGGCGCGGGAGACGGCCCGAGCGCCGCCAATACCTCGGGCGTGACGCGTTCCGCTGGACGCTCGCTGTCGCAGAGCACATAGCGATCGACCGCGGTGACTATCGCCTCGGCTCCTTCGAGCACGCTGTACGCCCCCGATAGCAGCAGCTTGCCGGGTGCGCTCGCTTTCACGTCGGCCCCAACTCCCGTGCGGCGCTGCCGATCCCACTTTCGATCACGCGGTGAACGCCGGGCACGAGGGCGAGCGCTCCCGCGATCTCTGCGGCCTCTTCTCGGAACGTCAGAACCTTGACATGAGCTCCCGCGTCGATCGTGAAGAAAGCAAAGTTGCCGGCCTTGCGCTGCTCGCGCACACATTCAATCAGGGCCAGAGTGGCGGGGCGAAAGTAAATCAGGGCCGGCCGAGCCGCGAACATGGAAGCGTGCATCAAGAGCGTGCTGTGCTCCATGGCTTCGCCGAGGCACTGAAAATCGCCACTCATGAGCGCGCCACGCAGCTCCGCGTACACGCGCGGGGCGGTACCGACCCAGCTCGCGAAATAGGGGCTCGTGGACTGGGTGTGCAACATGCCGTCGGTGGAGCCCACGAGTTTGGGACTGGGATCGGTAACGGCCACGAGCAGCGTCAAGCGATCTGCGCTCGCTGCCACCTGCACGGGTTCGGCAGCTGCCGCGCCCGCCGCGAGGCTCACGAACCCGCCGAAGATGGAGCGTGCGGCGGACACTGAGGCCGACCGCGCCAAGTCGCTCAGCTCTCGGGGAGAACAATCGAGGGCGGCCGCGTTGGCGCTCGCGACGGCCAGTGCCGCGAAGCCGGACGCGCTGGATGCGAGGCCTGAAGCCGTCGGAAAATCATTCTGCGAATCCACCCGCGCGAACCAGTTCGAGCCGGACCAGGCGCGCACGCGATCGAGCAACCGAACGACGCGCTCCGATGCCACTCGGTCAGCGAGTAGCCCATTTAGGCAGAACTCGTCCTGTTCGAGCGTCGGATCGAACTGAACGGAGGTTGTAGTGGAGAGGGCGGCGAGCGTGAGTGACAGGCTCGGAACGGCAGGAAGATTGAGCGCAGGGTCCGATTTGCCCCAGTATTTGGCCAGTGCGATATTTGAATGCGCGATGGCTCGGCACACCGCCCCGGGCTTTCGCTCGCGGCTCATTCCTGGTGGCATAGAGCATTCAGTTTGCGGACGACCGACGCCTCTCGCACGAGATCGTTCTTGGCCATGGTCCGGATCCGTTTCAGGCGACCTTCGCGCTCCTTCCGCTCCTGCTTGGAGGGCGCTGGTTGAGCGAGCTCCTCTGCGTAGGCGCGGCTGTGCTGCGCCGCTCGCTCGAGGACGTCCTTGTAGCTCACCAGTGTGCGGGCGAGCGCCGTATCCCGAGCCGCGATCGCCGACACACGCTGGCTCAAGCGATCGTAGACGGCCGCGATTTCGGTGTACGCGGGGGCTTCGACGCCAGCATCGGGAAGCTGAAAGCGGATTTCCGCCATCTCGGTGTTGATGGACTCCGCGACCTGTTCGCATTCATGCACGCGCTTCAAGGCCCCGCAGCCTGTGATGCAGGTGGCGAGCATGAAAACGAGGCCCGATCGAGTCCCTCGTCCAACGCCGGATCCCGCCGCACCAATGGGAGCCGGCGACCGAGCGCACTCAAAACGCTGCCGGGACGTATTCAATCCTCGTGCTCTCTCCGTCGAAGTGAACGCTGGCGGCGTCGAAGCGCAGGCGGGCAGCGCTGAGATCCCGTGCATAGCGCTTGCGCCAGAGCCGCTGGCCGGCTCGACGGATCCGTTCGCGCTTCGCGAAATCGAGGCTTCCAAAGCCAGTCGTCCACGAGCCTGCTCCTCGTGTCCGGACCTCCACGACCACGATGAGCTCTTGCTTGCGCGCGACGATGTCGAGCTCCCAATGGCCCAACCGCAGGTTGCGAGCCACGATAACAAAGCCTTGGGCCTCCAGATGCTCCGCGACGGCCGCTTCGGCGCGGCGCCCGAGCTCACCTTGCCGAGCACCGCCGCCACCGTTCACGCTCGTCCGAGGTCGTTCGGGCGCGGCCAACGGCTACGCCCGAGCGAACAATTCATTGAACGTTAGTATCCGGGGGGGTGCCGCAAGTCAGGTCGTCCGAACCGACGCTACAGGTCTGACCGCTCACCTCGCCGGTGTCGACGACGTCGGAGCCGTTGCGGATGCAATACGAGCCCGCGAGCTGAGCCTGGCCCGCGCCCTGATCCGCGACGATTTCCGTGCACTGAAATCCGCTCGGGCACTCGCAGTAGCGCGCGTTGGGATCCGCGCCGCCGCAACGACACGAGCAATACACCGCTTGGCTTGGGGGCCGCGCCACGCGTTGGGGCAGCACGGGCACCTGCACGAAGCCGCCGAACCCGGGAACTTCGCAGGGAAGATTGTGGTCCACGGCGGACTCGGTCGGGTCTACGCTGGCGCTCGGATCCCCGTTGGTGCCGTAGGGGCAGCTCACTCGCCCCTGGAACTTGTTCACCAGACACACGCGGGTCTCACATTGAAACGAGCGGCTCTCGACGTTGACTTCGAGCAGCGAAAAGCCTGAGAAATCGTCAAAAAACTCGTCTTCTGGCGTGCAGGGATCGCCGACGCCCCCGCTGTCGCATGCCAGGCTGAGCAAAGCGGCGAGGGACAGACCGGCAACTCGGAAAGGAACAGAGCTTTCGTGTTTGGCGCGACGCATTGGGCGGTTCATATAGCACGCTCACGCGCGCAGAATGGAAGCTTCGTCTAGCCTTCCGAGCACTCTTTTCACAACGTTGCCCCGGGCTTGGTTCCATGGGCGGCCAGCGCATGACGCAGCGATTGGTGCGCTGCGCTATCGCACGTCTGCTCGGAGATCCATCTGCGGCAATCGACGACGTGGTGCGAGTCGGCGATTTCCCTACATAGATCCCCAGCCATCGAGGCCTTGCGCCCAGCCCAAAGGTCGGCGCCCAATGCGCCGACAGCTGTCTCGGCAGGCCATTCCGATTCCTGGATGTCACCTTGACAACCCGAGTTGGAGATATCTAACATCGACCCACCGGTTTGCAGTTCTATCTGTCGATTCCGATTGGGCTTTCTATCGCGTTTCAGTGTCGTGTCACGGTCGGTGGTCCGCCGGACGCGCTGCTCTCTCGAGTGGGCGCATGCAGGGATCCCGGTGCCGTATCACTCCTTGGCGTCCCGCATGTGGTGCGCGGAGCCGGGCCCGATAGGCGATGACTTTGGTCGCGAATCGCTTCGGGAGTTTGTCGGCGTGGTTGGTGTGGACGGGTGTTGATGTGGATCGGTCGAGTGGCGTTAGCAGCGGTGGAAGAGTAGTGACACCGAAAGTGAGGACGAATGTTGCCTAAGCGTTGGCTTGGCGTGGGTGTGTTGAGCTCCAGTCTCGTGCTTTGCAGTGCCGGGCTCGATGAGGGTAGAGCGTATGCTCAAGGCGTGATCGACCTCGATGAGGAAGACGAGGAGGTCGACGAGGAACCCGCCGCCGGCCCAGTCGTAGAGGCGGGGCAAATGTCCGAAGGTGCGCGAGCCGCCAAGGCCCTGTTTGACGCACAAAAATGGGAACAAGCGGCGCTAGCGCTGTACGGCGTGGTCGCAGGCGAAACCGACGATGACGACGGGAACAAGCAACTCGCGCAGTATTTCCTGTCGATCTCGCTGTATCGGATGAAGCTGTATCAGGCGAGCTACGCCTTGTTCGGTTTCATCGCCTCCAATCGCAGCCACAAGAAGTTCAACGAGACGTTGCTCTGGCTCGCGAAGTTGGCGACGCAGCTGCCGGAGCCCGCGGACATTATCGAGCACGTTGGTCGTTATCGCGACACAGAGATCGCGAGCTTCAACAACGACAAGCAGAAGGACCTGTACTACCAGCTCAACTACATGCTCGGTCGGTACAAGTACCGCAACCGGCAGTTCGAAGAGGCGATCCGGCTGTTCAACAAGGTCGACAAGAACAGCCAGTACTATATTCACGCGCAGTTCTTCGCGGGCACGAGCTATGTGCAGCTCAAGAAGTCGGTACCCGCGGTGCAAGCGTTCCAACGCATCGAATCTGCGGCGGACGACGGCGTCGAGGGCGTGGAAGATGAAGGGCGCATCCGCGATCTGGCGTTCTTGTCGATGGCCCGCACGTATTATTCAGCGTCGATCCGTCTGGACGCTGAAACAAACGCGCCGAGCGTGGATGAGCGCAAGCTGAGCGCCGCGGTCAAACACTGGAATCAGATCGAATCGTCCAGCGAACACTGGCTGGACGCCCTGTTCGAGGAGTCGTGGGCCTACTTCATGGCAGGCCAGTACCCCAAGGCTCTCGGCAACATTCACACGATCCAGTCGCCGTATTTCCCGGGGTCGTTTTACCCCGAAGCGGACATCTTGAAGGCGGTGATCTACTTCTCCAACTGCAACTACGAAGCAGCCACGACGATCGTTGCGCGCTTTAACAAGCGCTACGTGCCGATCCAGGCGGAGTTGCAGAAGGTCATGGTGCGCTTCAAGGGCGAAAACCAGACCGAACCATTTTTCAAGTTCCTGCTCAGCGTGCGTGATGGTACGGCGGATTTGCCGCCCAGCATCTCCGGTATCGTCGAAGCATCGATGTCCGATCGCCAGCTCTTGCGCGGGATCGAATACGTGCGCGTACTCGACGAGGAGATGGCGCGCTTCCAGCAGTCTTCGGCCGGTTTCAAGTCATCTGGGCTCGGAACGCAGGTCCAGGAAGTGCTGAAAGCGGCGCGTGAGCTCGCCGTGGAAGATGCCGGCGATCTCGCGCGATCCCGCTATCAACGCAACCTCGATGATCTCGCCGAACATCTGCGCAACGGCCAGAAGATCCTCATCGACATCACGGCGGCGCAACGCAACGAGTTGGATCAAGCCACTCAAGCGGGTCAGGTTACTCAACAGGAAGCCCAGATATTCGGCCGAGTGAGCCCGGACGAGGAGCACATGCTCTGGCCGTTCGATGGTGAATATTGGCGTGACGAGCTGGGCTTCTATCGTCAGGTGGTGGAGTCAGCGTGCGGAAGGTGACATTTATCATGCGGCTGCAAAGCATTTGCCGCGGGCCCAGTGCTCGCGTGGGTTTCGGCGTTGAACACCTCGGCTTGGGCGTGCGTAGCGCGCGCACCGTGAGGCCATGGCTGATGGTGGCTGCCCTCCTCGGGGCGAGCATCGCAGGCCGCCCCGCGCTCGGAGCGGGTCTGGAGCGCCTCAATCCGGAGTGTCTCCCAGAAGAAGCGTACGGCGCCGTCGAAGCCTGCCCGGCAGGGCCGACCAAGTTCGAGGTCGGTGGCCGTCGCGCGGCAGCGTTCAAGAGCGCACCGCCGCCGCGGGAGAAAAAGGCCCAAAAAGACGGGTTAGACAAGAAACAGGCGCCGGAAGAGATGTCCGCCGGTCAACGCGACCTGCGCACCACCCGCTTGCAAGCGCGCGGGCGCAAGTTGCTCATCACCGAGATCTCGGGCCTCGAGCTCTTGTACAAGAGCACGCCCCGTCGCTCGCCGGATCGCGCGCAATTGGTGCGCCGCCTGGCGGAGGGTTACGTGGAGCTCGAATCCGCGGCCACGCGCGACAAGATCAAGGCCGACATCGACGCTGAAGAGGCGAAGAACGCGAAACAGAAGGCCAAGTACGACGCGGCCAAGCGTGAAGCCATTGCCGCGCATCAAATCGTGGGCAAGTCGCGCGAAAACGCGATCAAATACTACACCCGGATGAAGAAGGACTATCCGGACTACTCGAAGATCGACGAGATCCTTTATTACCTCGCGTACGAGTACGAGCAAAACAAGGACCTCGATCGCGCTCGCAATGTGTATCTCGAGCTGATCGAGCGTTCGCCGAACTCACCGTACGTTCCGAACGCTTACCTCGCCTTCGGCGAGTTGTTCTTCGTTGAAGCGATGGGTGATCCGTCGAAGTGGAGCTTGGCCGAAAGCGCCTATAAAGAGGTCACCAAGTACAAGCCCCCTCAGAACAAGGTCTACGGCTACGCGCTCTACAAGCTCGGCTACGTCTACTGGAATAGCGGCGAATATGCGCAAGCCATCCAGGAGTTCAAGAACGTCATCGAATACGCCAACAAATTCGAGGACCTGCCGAGCGCAAAGTTGATCCGTAAGTCAGCCCGGCGCGACATCATTCCGGTTTACGCGGTCGCGGGCAAACCGAGCAAAGCGTACAACTTTTTCCGCCCGCTGAGCGGCGATACGGGAGGTGGCCAGGAGGCGACTCTGCAGATGATGCGGGACCTCGGCATCTCTTACTACGACACAGGTCATTACGAGGAAGCGATCGCGCTCTATCGCGACCTGATGGCGCGCGACAAGGGCGACCAGTTCTGCGAATACCAGGTCTTCATCTCGCAGGCTATCCAGGCGATTTCGGCCTCCGACAAGGTGGCAATCCGGCGCGAACTCGACAGCATGGTCGGCGTTTACGAACGCTTCAACAAGGAAGAGCACGCGGAGGAAGCCAAGCTGAACTGCAGCAACCGCACGGCGGAGCTCCTGGCAGAAACGGCCATGAGCTGGCATCTCGAGTCGGTGGGTTCGGGAGGCACCCGCGGTACCAACGATCCGAAGACGATGGATCTCGCGGCCTACCTGTATGGGAAGGTCGTGGATAACTTCACCCAGGCGGAGTTTGAGAAGTTCACGTTTCCGCGCATCGTCAAAGAGGACTGGCCGAATATCTACAAGATTCGTTACGCCATGGCCGACCTCCTGTACGTGCAGCAGCGCTGGGAGGACTGCGGGCCCGCGTTCGACGCTGTCGTGGACGAGAATCCGAAGAGCGAGACGGCTCCCGAAGCGGCCTACGCGGCCGTGCTCTGCTACCAGAAGATGTACGACCAGCTCCACAAAGGCGAATCGGACAGGAAGGGCAAAGGGCTCGCGCCGACTCGCGATGATGTTGGCGGCAAGGAGGCCAAGGGCAGCGAGTGGGAGAAGTTCAAGCCGAAGGAGCTCACGCCCATGCAGAAGGGCATGATTGGCGCCTTCAATCGCTACGTCTGTTACATCCAGCCCCCCGCCGGCAACAAGCAGGCGGAGGAGCAGTACGTCGACGTCAAGTACGCCCGTGCGCGCACCTATTACGAGGCCCAGCATTGGGCTGAGGCGGCTATCGCCTTCCGCGACATCGCGCTGAACTACTCGGACAAGGACGCCGCCGTCTATGCAGGTCAGCTGTATCTGGAATCGCTGAACGTCATCGGTGGCAAGAGTGAACCGCCGAAGCCGAGCTGCTTCGAGGAAATGGCGAAAGACGTTCCGAAGTTCATCGAGACGTTCTGCTCCGCGGAAAAATACGCCGAGGAGAAGGAAAACTGCGATCTGCTCAGCCGCATCCAGTGCGACATCCGGCGTCTGGCGGCGGAGAAGACTGTGCAGCTCGCAGATAGCGGGCAGACCGGTGGGGACGCCCTCGAGCTTTACAAGAAGGGCGGCGATGCCTACATCGCTCTGTGGCGCGATTACGGCGAAGGGCCGCTGTCGAAGGGTGAAGCCTCGCAGTGCGGGCGCATGGATGAGGTGCTCTACAACGCCGCGCAAGCCTACCAAGCGGGTCGCCTGCTCGCGAAGTCGATCGCCGTAAAGAAGCTGCTGCTGACGCCGACGTACAACCTCCACGAGACCGACCTGGCGAAGAAAGCCATCTACGAGATCGGCGGAAACTACCAGGCCATCGCTGTGTACGACGTCGCTGCCGGGTACTATATGCGGTACGCGGAAGAGACGGACTACAGGGGCGAAAACGCCGACAAGGCAATCAGCGACTCCGTGGTGCTGAACCTAGGGCTCGGCCGTGACGAAGAGGCGATTGCGGCTGCGAAGTCCTTCAACCAGAACTTCGGTCGGCGCAAGCCCAAGCAGGCGGCGCAAATCGCCTTCGCGGTGGCCGCTCACTACGCCGAAAAGGAAGAGTGGAAAGAGGTGGCCGATCGCCTCGGCGCCGCGATGAAGCTCATCGACGATGAGGCGACTTTGGACGTGAAGGTGCAAGCCCACGCGTTGCTCGGCCTCGCCAATCAGAAGCTCGAGCGGGACAAGGCGCAGAACGAATATGCCAAGGTCGTCGGATACTGGAAGGACCCGGCGAAGGCAGCGCAGGCCATCAACAGTATCGAAGGCGAAGACGAAGCCGCCAAGATTCGCCGTTTGGGCAAGGCGCTGACCGCGATCGGTGAAGCCACCTTCTATTTCGCCGAGAAGAAGCGCGACAAGCTGAATGCGTTGAAATTCCCCAACTACAAGGGGACCGGTAGCCCGGATGACGTGAAGCAGCACATCAACACGAAGGTGAAGGCTTGGATTGAGAAAAAGCGTCCGCTCTTGGGCGAGACCGAGCTCGAGTACAAGAAGATCCTCGATCTCCAGCCTGAGCCGCCGCCGCAGTGGGTTATCGCTGCGGGCTCACGAGTGGGCTCCATCTGGGGCCAATTCGTCGACGAGTTTCGCGCAGCGCCGATCCCGACGGCGATGAAAAAGGACATCATGCTCAGCCAGGCCTACTACGCGTCGCTCGACGAAGCGTCGGAGCCTCAGAAGGAACGCGCCAAGGGGGCGTTCATCCTCTGCCTCGGCTACTCGGTCAAATACCAGTACTTCGACGAGTTCAGCCGCTCGTGCGAGAAGTGGCTGGCGGAGAACTACAAGAGCGAGTTCCACTTGGTGGACGAGTTCAAGGGTGACCCGAATCGCGTCAACCGTGTCCTCGCAGAACGGCCGTATCCGCTGCAGCTCGGCGGTGAGCCGGTGCTGCGTGCTCCCGAGGAAGAACCGGCCAAAAAGGAGCCTAAGAAGGCAGAGGCCAAGGACTCCAAGAAGACGGCGAGCAACCCATGAGGACCAGGAGCGAGATCGGAATGTCGTTGAAGACGGTTGCCCTGCTGGGCGTTGTTGCTGGGCTGAACGTTGCTTTCTCGAGCGGCTGCGGCGCAGCCGCGGCGGGTGGAAAGTCCACGCTGCCCGAAGGCAAGCGCTCGGGCGCGAAGAGCACGAGTGGCGCGGACATCAGCAAAGAGGCCGCTCAGGGGTACAAGCAAGCCCTGGCGGCGTTCATCAAACACGACCGCGCGTACGATTGGTCGCCGGCGAGCTGCAAGGCGTCGGCGGAGGCGTTCGTGGCCGCCTCGAAGCAGCAGCAATCAGACTCCGGCAAGCCTTTGCCGGAAGCTCTGTACAACGCCGGGCTGTCTCACATGCGCTGCGGGCAGGAAGAGGAAGCCGTTTCGCAGTTCCAGGCCGCTGCCAAAGCCGGGCAGGGCTTTCACCGCGCGCGCACTCAGATGGCGCTGTTTGATTACAAGAAGAGCGGCAACATCGACAGCGCCATCGGTAGCCTGGAGCAGATCATCCGGGACGCGAAGTTTCAGAACGTCGAGGCACTCGTGAGCGTCGCCGCGCTACAGATGGAGCGCGGCAACGAGGTCAAGGACGATGACGGTCCAAACGACCTCGAACGCGCAAAGAAAAACATCCAGCGGGCCTTGGCCATCGACGACAGCTTCATGCCGGCGATGAATCAGCTTGCCATCTATTACATGGAGCAGGCGCGGCGAAACGCGGGTGAAAAGCCTGCCGGTCGGCGCAGAGGTCTGGTGGTTGCGGGCGCGGAGCGGACCAAGATTAATCGCCAGCAGCTCGAATTGGCCGGGCTAGTTGCGAGCCAAGGCGTTCAGAAGGATCCGAACTACGCGGCTCTGCACAATACGGCCGGACTAATTCAGGTCGAGCTGCGCGACTACAACGGCGCGGTGAAGAGCTTCGGTCGCGCGCGCAAGTTGGACCCCAACTTCTTTGAGGCGCACATGAACTACGCGGCCGTGAGCCTGTCGTTCAGAGGTTTCGAAGAAGCCGACAAGGCTTATCGTGATGCATTGAGGCTCGAGCCCAAGGACTACGAGGCGCATTTGGGGCTGGCGCTGGCGCTACGCGGTGAGATCAACGATTCCAATTACGACACGGTGTTGGCCGAGGCGCGCAAGCATCTGGCCGAGTGTAAGCAGCTCGATGAGGGACGCGCGGAGGCCTATTACAACGAGGCGATTCTGACGCAAGAGTACGAAGCCAAGGGTGGCGACTCCAGCAAGAGTGTGCCCGCACTCAAGTCCGCCGTGGCAAAGTATCGCGAGTTCATCGCAAAGGCGAAGGGCCAGGCAGCCTACGCGGAGGCCATCAAGCGCTCCGGCGAACGCGCCAAAGACATCGAGGACACGATCAAGTTTATCGAAGAGGGCGAGCAGCTGCAGAAGGAACAGGAAGAGATCGAGAAGAAGGCGAAAGAGGCGGAGCAGAAGCAGGCCGCCGACGGGGCGGCGGCGCCGGCAGCGGCAGGGACGCCCTGACGCTCTGCGGCGTACTTTTTTGGCGATCGCGTTCGACTAACTTTAGGTGTGCCCTTTTCGAAAATGCATAGAGGTCTGACCGGCGATGAGACACGTTTCGAATCGGGCGCTCCTGACCAGATTCGATGCGGTTCAAATGGGCATGGAAATCGCGCTCCGGAAGCGATGCCAGAGCGTACCGGGAAGATGAAGCGCGCTAGCGTACGGCGAACACATGCTGCGGGTGAGAGTTTGAGAGTTGACGGACTCGGCCCGCAGCGTGTACAATTTTACTGGAATACCGCGGTGGTGGCACTCGGTGCAACGGACTGCATTGAGACCGCGCAGGGTGCAGGGTGCGCCATCACAAAGCGCTCGCGGGCGGAATTCTCCAGGTGTCCTCCAACAACGTTCGAGGTGTCATGAGCTCTATCCAGAAACGAATCCGAGTCAGTGCACGGCCGCTCACGGTTGTTCTATTGGGCGCTGCGTTATGGGGAGTCAGCGCATTGCTGTTCACCGGTGTGGCCGGCGCGCAGATTCAGGAGACGAAGTCGGACGACGGCTACGGCTATTCTTTCGACGATGACCCTTTGAATGCTGGCGGTTTCGGCCCCAATGATGCGACAATCCGCGTGCGCAAGGCAGCGGCTCGTACGACGTTGATCAGGCCTCGAATCACCTTCGTTCCAGAGATGCTCAAGTCGGTCGAAAATCTGTGAGTGGTCGCCAGTTCATCGTAGCGAGCCAGGGCTGTTTCCAATGCAGCCAGCTCCAATGCAGCCAGCTCGAGAGCCGCGCGATGCACTGTAGCCACTCCGCATTTGAGGTGTTCTCGTACGGCGTTACCATGGCCTCCCCCGAGGCGCCCCATCGACATCCCACGAATCCTACCGAGAGTTGGTAGTGTCCGTTAGCCGCTAGGAATTCCAAAAAGTATGGCAAAGGCCGTCGTAACGTTCGCCACCTACCAAGGGGGGCAGCTCATCAGCCGAGACTCGGTGACCCACGACATCGTCAAGGTGGGTCGTGACCCGAAGAGCCACCTTCGAGTCGATGACCCGGCGGCATCGCGGATGCACGCGGTCATCGAGGTCGCGAGCCCCTCGGAGATCACGCTGATCGACCTTGGCAATGATCCCGGCACGTATGTGAACGGCGAGCGCATCAACAAGTGCCGCTTGCGCGTGGGCGATCGCATCGACATCGGCAATACGCAGCTGATTCTCGAGAACGTGGAAGCGGACGCGGGCGGTCGTTTCGACGCACGCCAAGCGCTGGGTGCCGCGGTGGCACGAGCTGCCGATCAGCCGCAGTACGCTGGAGAGCCGGCGCACTTCTCGGGTCCACCGATGCAGGGTTTTGGCGGAGGCGCTCCTGAGTTCCCCGCGCAGCAGTCGGGCTTTGAACACCAGGACCCGGCGTTCAATTCTCACGGCACCATGGTGGGTGGGGCCGGGGTGCCTCAAGCGCCATATGCTGCCGCTCCCCAGGCGCTGCCGGTTCCAGCTCCGCTGCCGGCTCAAGCCTATGCGTCGCAACCACGCGGTGGTTACGGTCACGCGGGTCACGCTCACGGTGGGCATGCCGGGCACGGGCAGGGTGGTCACGGGCAGGGCGGCTCGGGCAACTACACCTATGCGATGGTGAAGAGTGGCCCGGACGTCGTGCCGGACGAAGTCGAGCTACCGCACGTCCAAGTTGCGGAGGTCATGATTCTGTGGGGCACGAACGTGCTGCACGTCGCGCACCTTTCTCCGCCTCGGAATTTCTACGTCGGCGAGGAACAGAGCAAAGCGTTCACCTGCGACTTCTTCATCCCCGCCGAGAAGCTGGGCGCGGCGCGCGTTCCAGTGGTGGTGGGCGATCAGTCCACGATTGCGGTCGTGATTCCGCCGCACGCCACAGGGGAGATCGAAACAGCAGATGGCGGCCGGATTTCTCTGGATCAGGCGCGGCGTCAGGCGCAGCCCTGCAGTGAGCTGCCCGGTGCCCATCAGTTGCCGCTCAGCGTCGGCACCAAAGCTCGTGTGCAACTTGGCGACATCGTGTTTCAGGTCGCTGCCGTCAATGCGGGCAAGCCCATCGCGCACGGCCTCGCTGGCGGTGTCGATTGGAACGTAATGGCCTATTTCGGCCTATCCATGCTCTCCGTGGGCGGCTTGGTCGCGGCCATGGCGTTCTTCGTTCCTCCGCTCGGTCTGTCCGATAACGAAGGCATCGATCAGGATCAGCTCTATCTGATTCAGCAGTACTTGAACGCGGCTGCTGAACGGGAGCTCGAAGAAGAGGAAACGGAGCAAGTCTCCGAAGCCGACGCCGACAACAAGGAAGGTGGAACCGGTACTCGCGCAAAGGGCGAGGAGGGTTCGATGGGCAAAGAGACCAGCAAGGAGACCAACAAGCGCTACGCAGTGCAGGGTCCCCAAGACAACCAGGATCCACACATCGCGCGGCAAGCCGCTTTGCGCGAGGCGATGGAGTTCGGGATGATCGGTCTCTTGAACACGGGCGCCGCTGGTGATCCGAACGCGCCGACCGCCCCCTGGGGTCGTGACACTTCGCTCGGGACCGACGAGGTCAGCGCGATGGGCAACATGTGGGGTGACGAGATCGGCGACGCCTTTGGATCAGGCGGCCTCGGTCTTTCCGGTATCGGCGAAGGCGGCGGCGGTCGCGGTGAAGGTATCGGCCTCGGCAATATCGGCACCATGGGGCACGGCGCGGGTACTGGCACCGGGCAGGGCTTTGGGTCCGGCCACGGTCGTTTGACGGGCTCCCACCGGACCAAGACGCCTCAGGTGCGCATGGGCACGACGCAGGTGAGCGGTCGTTTGCCGCCCGAAGTGATCCGACGTATCGTGCGTCAAAACTACGGGCGGTTCCGCCTCTGCTACGAGCAGGGTCTGGGTCGTAACCCGAATCTCGAGGGCCGCGTGACGGTGCGCTTCGTGATCGGCCGTGATGGCGCGGTTTCGAACGTGTCGAATGGTGGCTCCGACCTGCCGGATTCGAACGTGGTGGGGTGTGTGGTGAAGGCTTTCTACGGGTTGAGCTTTCCAAAGCCCGAGGGCGGTATCGTCACCGTCCAGTACCCGATCATGCTTCAGCCTGGCTGAGGCTGAGCCACGCCACCGGCGAGCGTTGCACGCTCGCCGGAGTAGTCGTTGCTTGCTCTGCGGGCCGTCATTGCCGACGGGCCGGTGCGCAGCGCTCCGTTTGCGGCGACTTGCGGTTCCCTGAGCTTTGCGGGCTCCGCCCCTTGACGAGGCATCGAAGCGGCGTTGCTCACGAGCTGAGGCGTCCTGCATGCGCTGACCGGCGTCGCGCGCTGCGTCCACGCGCACGAGCGCGCTCGGATGTGAGCCGATGAGCGGTGAGCCCAGCCCTTCGCTGCTGCGAAATTGGAGCCAGCCGGCTTAGACAGCTTTACTTCGTAAAGGCAGTCTGAGTATTGTTTTGCCGTGGCTGATGCGAGCTATTGGCGCCACTTTTCCGAGCTGGTTGCGGCGCGACGTGCAGGCGTGCGCGGATGCGCTGGCATGACGAAGGTGAACGTCCAGAGAGCCCTCCACCCAGCTCTCCACTGATGGGGTTCGGCTCGATCTTGGCGTGCCCAGTCTTCAGCGTGGTTGAGGCTTAAGCGCGGCTGGGGTGCCGAAGGGACCCAGCGGCGGCGGCGGACCCGGGATTTTCGTGTTTCGTGTCGAGGAGTAAGAGTGATGACTGAGGTCGGATATTGCGGGCGAAAGACCATGTCTATGGCTGACCCGTCGAGGGCGGTTTCCTCAAAGGCAGCGCCTTCCTTGGCACTGCCGGGGCTCCTGGCGGCGCTATTGCCTCTCAGCTCGCTGTCGATCGGCTGCAGCCGAGATCATATCGAAGCGATCAACCTTGCCAACAAGGGCGATCAGGCCGTGAAGGTCAATGTCGCAGGCGCGATCAAGGACTATGAAGAGGCGACTCGTCTCGACCCCAGCAACCACCGGATATTCTGGAAGTTAGCTAACGCGTACCAGAAGCAGGAAGAGTGGGACAAGATGGCCTCGACGCTGTCGCGGGCTTCTCAGGTGGCGCCTGACTTCGCGAACTACCACTACTATCGCGGGTTCGCGCTCGTGAAGATCGCGGAGGGCGGCAACAAGGACGCCTACGAAGAGGCCAAGAAGCCTCTGAAGGATTGCATCGAGAAAGATGCGAACTATGCGGAGTGCTATTTCTGGCTCGGCACGTCGCTGCTCTGGACCGAAGACGAGCAAGGGGCCTTGCAGAACTACACGAAGGCCATCGAGCTCGACCCGACCATTCCGTACTTCTATCCTGCGCTCGGGGAGGTCTACCTTTCTCTACGGCTCTACGACGAGGCCGAAAAGGTGTTGCAAGAGGCCTCGCGCATCATCCCACCCAACGAAAAGACCGCAAATTCGCTATACGGCGTGTACACGTTGCTCTCCAACGTGCACCAAGCCAAGGGTGACGACTCGGCTCGCCTCGCGGACCTGGAGAAGGCCAATGACATCGGTGGTGCTAACCATCCGGAAATTGCCTTTAATCTTGGAAGCACGTACGCCGTAATGAAGCCACCACAGAAGGAGAAGGCGCTGCGGCTGCTCAAGTCGTTCAACAAGCGGGCGTGTAAGAGCGCGGATGCTGCCAAGAAACTCAAGGATCAATGCGCTACCAGCAATGACTTGGTTCAAAAGCTGGGTGGCGTCCTTTGACATTGGCCAATTGGCCGAATATCGGGCACTGCTTGCCCGCGGAGCGAGAACAACGTGTCCGGGGTGACTCCCGAACCTAATCGCCCGAGCGACGAGGCAGCGCGCCTCGGGGCTTTTTGCCTCCGCGTGGCTCGGAGGAGGCCCCGAGAGCGGGTATCCAACCTCGGACTTCCTGACGATCGCGGTCGGTTCGCAGGAGCCCTGCATGAGCCTTCCGGAAGGCCATTCCCCAAACCGAGGTAACATGGATCTGGACGATCGTCTCCAACAGCTGGAACGCTGTCACGACTGGCAGGGGTTGGTCGAAACGCTGCAGGACGCCATCTCGCGCGAGGTGGACGCTCCGGCGCAAGCGCGGCTTCATCTAAGGCTAGCGCGCGCTCTCAGCGGGCACTTCTTGCAGGGCGCTCGCGCGCTCAAGCACTTTCAGGACGCCTTCAAGCTCGATTCGAGTCTTACCGAAGCGCTGGCCGAGGCGCGGGCCATCTATTGGGAGCTGGGCAAGCTGCCGATGGTGCGGCGCCTACTCGAGCTCCAGATCCAGCGCGCCCAGAGCCAGGACGAAGCGGCCAAGCTGTTGCTCGAGCTGGGCGACGTTGCGACCGATCAAGGCGAGCTGGAGGTGGCCAGCCAGGCCTACCAGCGCGCGATCGAGATCGCCGGCTCGGACGAGGCCGGTGAACGGCTTCGAGATCTGCGCGCCGAGCCCGAAAATTGGAGCGAGCGCCTGCTGGAGATCCGCCAGGACGCCGAGAGCGCAGCCCCCACGGAGCGCTCGCGCTCGCTCGTTCGGGCGGCTCGCATGGCCCGCCGCCTGGCGCCTGATCAGTCGGAGGCTCTGCTTCAAGAGGCGTACGCCGCTGACCCGACTCGCGATGACGCGGCGACCCTGTACGAAGGGCTCTTGGTTGGACAGGCGCGCGAGGCGTCGGTGCTCGAACTGCAGCGAGGGCTGCTCGGTGCAATCGAGGATCCGGATCGCCGCGCGGAGCTGGCGCTTCGTTTCGGCTCGCGCTGGGGTTTGCGCCACAAGAAGCCCGAGTTCGCGGCTGAGTTCGTACAGCACACGTTGAACCAGCAACCTCATAACGAGGCGGCGTTCGCGCTGCTTCGAGAGGTATACGGAACGCACTTTGGCGATTGGTCCAAGGTGGTCGGGATCGCAGACGAGCTCGGGTCCCGCGTGGACGGTATGCGCGCGGCCTTTTTCTGGGCCAACGCAGCATCTGTGGCGGCTCACCAGCTCGGCGATCAAGAACGCGCCCGCGGCTACTATGCGCGCCTAGCAGAAGTCGCCCCACAACATACGGCCCTGCGCGCCAGCGTGTTTCCTTCACGCCTGTCCGCTCGGCCCCAAAACGGAGCCTCGATGGCGCCCAAGCCGGAACTCAAAGAGAGCGCGGAAGACGCGACCAGCAGTTTGCCCCCTTCCGGTAGCCAGGGCCGAGCTGAGGAGGAGCCCGCCCTCGTGTCCGCTCCGGCCGAGGTCCCCGAATCGCGCGTCAGCGAAGTGCCGGTGCGCGCGGCGAGCGAGGTGCCCGCGCGCCGTGAGAGCGAGGCGCCCGGATCTGCGTTGCCGGCTCAGGCTGAAGTCGACACGTCCGTGATCGCGGAGCTGCGCGAGCAACTGGCGAAGCAGGAGAGTCAGAATCGTGTGCACGAGGTCGTGAAGACCTTGGTGCAGCTCGGTGATTCCGTGCCCGACACCGAAGAGCGGGTCACCTTGTACGCGCGCGCCGCCGACTTGTACGCCAACAAGTTCATGAATCAGGCGGAGGCCGTCAAGGCTAACGAGAAGATCTTCGCCCTCGATCCGAGCCACGCGAGCGCGCGCGAATACCTGCGGCAGATGTATGAGAAGCGGCGCGACTGGGAGAAGCTCGTCAAGCTTCGCCGGGCGGAAGCGCTGGAGCTCGACTCCGAACACGCCCGGGCGGCGATGTTCAAAGAGATCGCATTGCTCGCGACGGAACGCATAAAGAAACCCGCGGTCTGCATCGGATTGTGGGAAGAGGTCGTTGCCAATGACCCGGGTGATCGCGACGCGCTGAACGAGCTGTCCAAGCTGTTCGAGCGTGACCGCGATTACGAGAGGCTCGCAGACGTCCTGCAAGCCCTGGCAGACGGTGCAGACACCGCTGAGCGCATCCAGCTCCTGACCAAGCTAGGTCAGGTCGTTGGCGATCGACTCAAGGACGAAGACCGCGCCATTGATGTCTACAAGGCCCTCGTGGTCTTGGAGCCCGACAATCGCCGCGCCCAGGAGCAGCTCAAGAAGCGCTATGTCGCCCTGGGTCGCTGGGATGATCTGGACGAGTTCTATGCCGCCTCCGGGCGCTGGGACGAGTTCATTCGCGTGCTGGAGAGCAGCGAAGCGCGAGCCGAGAGCACCACCGAGCGCGTCGCTATGCTGCGCAAGATCGCGGAGCTGTGGGAGAAGCAGCGTGACAAGCCCGATCGCGCGGCGCGAGCCTACGAGAAGATCCTATCGCTCGACGCGACCCATCGGGAAGCCGCTCTGCGGCTCATTCCGATCTACACGAGCGCGAACAACCCGAAGGGCCTCGCCGGTGTCCTCGAGATCACGCTCGCCCACACCGAAGATGAAGGCGACCGCCTGGCGATCTTGCGGCAGTTGGTCGACCTCTATGAAGGCCGTCTGAAGGAACCGGCACGGGCATTCCAATGTGCCCGAGCGGCATTTGAGCTCAGCCCGACGGATTTGAAGGCTCAGGCGGACGTCGAACGGCTCGCGGAGGTTACTCAGGACTTTCAGGGGCTCATCGCGTCTTATCGAGTGGCCATCGACACTTGCGAAGCGCGGGGCGAATATCAAGGTGTCGCGGCCCTCCGCCTGCTGCTCGGGCGGGTTCACGTCGAGCGCATGGGCAACGTGGAAGACGCGCTCCTCGAATATCGCGCCGTGTCCGAGGCGCACCCGGACAATATCGACGCGCTGCGCGCCCTCGAGGCGTTGTACGTGCAGACGGAGCGCTATACCGACCTGCTCGAGGTGTATTCGCGCCGCAGCGCGCTCGCGGAGACGCCGGACGAAAGCCGAGAAATCGCCCTCGAAATCGCCGGTCTCCAGGAGACCAAGCTCGGCGATCGCGAGTCGGCGATCGACAGTTACCAGACCGCGTTGGTTCATGATCCGCTCGATCGGACCGCGCTGTCAGCGCTCGATCGTTTGTATTTCGAGACGCGCGATTGGGCGCGCTACTCGGAGATCATCGAGCGCCGGTTGGAGCTCGAGCTGCCTGAGCAGGACGTCGTCGATCTCAAATTTCGACTCGCGGAGGCCCAGCGGCGCTATCTCAACGACAACGCACGCGCGCTCGGCACCTATCGTGAGGTCCTGACGCTATCGCCGAGCCACGAGGGTGCGCGAGCGGCGCTCGAGGCGTGGCTTTCGGATGCAGAGCTGAGGGGGCCCGCCGCCGAGGTCCTCGAGGCTATCTATCTCGTGCTCGCCGATTGGGATCGGTTAATTCACGCTTCCGAGATTCTCGCGCAATGTGCCGAGGAGACTGAGCGCCAGGTTGAGCTATACGCAAAGGTCGCCGAAATCGCGGAGCAACGCCTCGACGATTTGCCGAGGGCGTTCGACGCGCATGCCAAGGCGCTGGTGATCGACCCCAGCCTCGAACCGACGGTGATCGAGCTGGAACGCCTTGCCCAAGCCGCCAATCTCTGGCAGCAGCTTGGCCAGCTCTATCACGAGGTGGCCGATCGTTTGGGGCCGAGCGAGTTGTCGAGGGCGTATCGCTTGCGCGCCGCTCGGAACGAAGAGCGGCTCGGGAACGTGTCCGCCGCAGCCGAAAACTATGAGCGGCTCCTGGAGATGGACCCGAGCGACGTCGAGGCGCTCGAAGCTATCGACTCGCTCTATCGCGGCGCTAAGCGCTGGGAAGATCTGATTTCAGTTTTTCGCCGGCGCATCGATCTGTCCGAGGCCGAGGAAGACTCCACGCGCCTGCACGCCCAGCTCGCCAGCGTCTACGAGGAGAAGCTCGGTAGACCTGACGATGCCATCCTGGCCTATCGAGAAGTGCTCGCGATTGATCCCACGAGCGACGCCGCGTTGAGCGCGCTCGATGGCTTGTACTCGCGCGGCCAGCTCTGGCGAGAGCTCGGTGACAACCTGGAGACTCGGCTCAAACTGGCCGACACCGAAGAGAAGCAGCGCACGCTGATGTTGCGGCTCGGTGCGTTGTTCGAAAACGAGCTCGGTCAGGTCGACCGCGCTATCGAGACCTATCGCGAAGTGCTCGAGCGAGATGCCTACGATCAAGGTGCGCTCGGGGCGCTAGAGCGACTCGCACGCGGCGAATACGAGCTCGGTATCTCCGAGATTCTGGAGCCGCTGTATCAGCAGCAAGGGGACTACGAAAAGCTCGTCGGCGTGTACGAGGTCCAAGCGCGCTGGGCCGAAGACAACGCCCGCAAGGTCGAGCTCCTGCACCGCATCGCCAGCTTGTACGAAGACGTCGCGAGTAACGTCGAGAAGGCGTTCCTTACGTATGCGCGGGCGCTCGCGATCGAGCCCCTTGACGAAACGACGATTGAGGGATTGGATCGGCTTGCGCGGGTGAGTGGGCGCTTCAACCAACTCGCTCAGGTGTACGAGGACCTAGCGCGCGCTCAGCAGGAACCGGATCTGGTTGCTCAGCTGTACGCATCGGCCGCTCGTGTCGTGCAGACCCAGGTGGGCGATGTTGACCGCGCCACGGAGCTCTATCGCAAGGTCCTGGAGGTTGCTCCGCGCGATCTCGAGGCGATCGGCGCGCTAGAAAATCTGTTCCAGACCGCGGAGCGCTACGCTGAGCTGTCCGCGATCCTGCAGCAGAAGAGCAAGGTACTCGAGGAGCCATCGGATCAGAAAGCTGCCTTGTATCAGGCAGCGCTGCTCGAGGAAGAGGTGCTGGCCCGGCCCGAGGCGGCCATCGCCGTGTACGAGGCGGTGCTGGAGCTCGAACCGGACGATCTGCGCGGACTGGATGCGCTGATCAAGCTCTACCTCGACCTGTCCAAGTGGGAGGCCTTGCTCGCAGCTCAACAGAAGAAGGTGGACCTGGTCCACTCCGCCGACGAGAAGAAGGCGATCTTCTACCAGATGGGCGCGGTCTACGAGCGCGAGCTCGAAGACGTGCCGCGCGCCATCGACACCTACCAGAAGGTGCTAGAGCTCGATCCAGACGACCTGGCAGCTCTCGGGCGTCTGGACGTTCTGTATCAGACCGCAGAAGAGTGGGCCGAGCTCCTCACAGTGTTGAGCCACGAAGCGGAGCTCACCCAGGACCCCGCCGAAGCCGTCAGCTATCAATATCGCATCGCAGAGCTCTACGAGAAGCGACTGGACGATGTCGATCACGCGGTGGAGCTCTATCGCGACGTGCTCAACGTGCAGGCGGATCACCCGCCGACGTTGAAGGCGCTCGAAGGCATCAAGGACGGAACCGGGCCTCGCGCGCTGCTCGCAGCGCAGGCGCTCGAGCCCGTCTACGATGCGATGGCCGAGTGGGAGAAGCTCGTCAGTGCGCTTGGCGTGCAAGCGCGCATGACAGACGACCCGTTCCAGCGCGTCGAGCTCTTGCATCGCATCGCGGCGTTGCACGAGGAGCGCATCGGAGACCCGGCGGGCGCGTTCGATTGGTACGCTCGCGCGGTCAAGGTCGACAGCCGGAACGAGGAGTCCCTCGGCGCTCTCGAGCGATTGGCGAGCGCCACGGCGCAATGGGCCGCGGTCGCCCAGCTGTATGAGAGCGAGCTCGAATCGTTGGGCGAAGCGCCCGAACGCCTGGTGGACCTGGGCTTGCGCGTGGCGCAAATTCACGAGGTCCAGCTCGCGGACGTCGACAAGGCGGTTTCCCAGTACCGTAACGTGCTGGCGGTAGACGCCGAAAACCAGGGCGCGATTCGTGCCCTCGGTCGTTTGTTCGCGCGCGCTCAGCGCTATGACGAGCTCGCGGAGGTCTTGAAACGTGAGGCTGCGATCGCGCAGACGCCGGACGAGATCCTGGATTCGAAATACCGGCTGGGACAGGTCTATCAGCTCAACTTGAGCGACTACGATCAAGCCGTTCGAGCCTACGACGAGGTCTTGAGCTCCGCGCCGGAGCACGCTCAGGCGCGCGCGGCCCTCGAACAAATGTTCGCGGACGGCAAGAAGCGCATCGAGATCGCGCGCGTGCTCGCGCCGCTCTACGAAGCCGGCGGAGAGTGGGAACGCCTCATCCAGGTGCACGAAGCCGAGCTGAGCGAGCTAAGAAAGCCCGAAGAACGGCTCGAGATGTTTCTGCGGATCGCCGCAGATTGTGAAGAGCGTCTCGCGGATACGACGCGCGCGTTCGGGGTGTTTGCGAGAGCGTTGCACGAGCAACCTCTGAACGAACGAGTGCGCGAGGAGATGGAGCGCCTCGCCACGAGCTTCGAAGGTGGCTGGGAAGAGCTCGCCAACACCTACGCGGACGTGATGAGCATCGAGGGAGCGGAGCCTCACGTCCAGGCGCACATCGGCCGCAGTTTGGCTCGAGTCTTCGAGGAAGAGCTAGCCGATGTGGAGAAGGCCGAGGAGTCGTATCGCTACGTCCTCACGGTTTCTCCCGGCGAACCGTTCGCCCTCGGGAACCTCGACCGAATCTACGTTGCCCTGGAGCAATGGGCAGAGCTCGCGGGCGTGCTCGAACAAAGAGCGGCGACAGCCGAAGATCGTCACCAGCGCGTGGAGCTCTATCAGAGGCTCGGCCGCGTCTACGAGGAGCAGCTCGCTCAGAACGAGCCGGCGCTGCGTGCTTACAGGCTGATCTTTGACGAGCTCGAGCCGAACGACACCGAAGCGACTTCGGCGCTCGTGCGCATCTACGAAGCGCGGCAGGAGTGGGAGAAGCTCGAAGAGGTTTACAAGCGCCAGCTGGAAGGCGCACTCGGTGACGTCGAACAGGCCGAAATTAGGGCCAAATTGGCGACGCTGGCTTCTGAACATCTGGGCCGAGATGCGGACGCCATCGAAGGCTGGAAGCGCGTCCTCGATCTGCGCGGGGAAGATGCCGAAGCGCTCGATGCGCTGGCCAAGCTATACGAGAAGCTTTCGCAATGGGCCGAGCTGGCCGATCTCCTCGAGCGACTCTACGACGTGGCGCTGGAGGACGACGCGCGCGTCAACGCCTTGACCCGTCGAGCGCGTCTGTTCACCGACGCGCTGGGCCGGCACCAGGAAGCGCTCAGTGCCTGGCAGCGCGTTCTCGATATCGATTTTTCGAACATCGCGGCGCTGCGCGCCGTTTGCAAGCTGCACCGGGAAAAGAGTGAACACGCCGAACTCGTAACGGCGTTGCACCAGTACGTCGATCGCGCTGCCGATCGGCTCGATCCGGAGGAGCTGCGTGAGGTCTACCGAGAGCTCGCCAAGCTGTACGGGCAGACCCTCGGCCAACCCGAAGAAGCCGCGGACGCCTGGCGCCGGCTGCTCGAAGTCGAGCCTGCCGATCTCGAAGCCATGGCGGAGCTCGAAGCGATCTATCGAGCCGGGCCCAGCTGGCCCGAGGTGGTGGACATCAAGCTGCGCCGGGCCGCGGCCGTGCCCGAAGCGGCGGACAAGATCAGAGAGTTGCTCGAAGCAGCGACGATCTGGCGGGAGGACGTCGGGGAGTACGATCGCGCAGTCGACGTCTTCAACCGCATTCTCGCCATCGATCCCACTCACGTGTTCGCCTTCCAGGAGCTGGAGAAACTCCACACGCAGGCGGAACGCTGGGAACAACTAGTCGAATGTTACCTCGCGCGCCTGGATGCCACGACGGAGACGCCGGATCGCAGCGACCTCCTGCGCCGTATCGCGGGGGTGTTCGAGAAACACCTGGGTGATCAAAACCAGGCTTTCGATGCCTTGGTGAGCGCGTTTGCGGAGGACTTTGCGGACGACGCAACCGCGGCGTATCTCGAGCGCATGGCGCAGAGCACTCAACGCTGGGGAGAGCTCATCACCACCGCCAACGAATGGCTGCAGCAGCAGACGGAGGACAAGGACAAGATCCGCCTCTGCCTGCGTTTGGGCAAGTGGTACGGCGAGAACCTGGGGCGTCCGGAGTACGCGCAACCCTATTACGCGCAGATCACCCAGCTCGATCCGCACAATGCTCAGGTGCTCCGGCAGATGGCGCACATCTATCGCCAGAGCGCTCAGTGGCAAAAGATGTCGGACACGCTGCACCAGGCTCTGAAGGTCGCCGTCCAGAACGACGATCGGAAGATGATCCTGGTCGACCTCGGGCAGCTGGTCGAAAAGCACATGCAGGATCGCGAGCAGGGCGTGAGCTTCTTCCGCCGTGCTCTGGAGATCGACGCCTATCACATGCCGGCCCTGGAAGCGCTCGAGCGCATCTATGGAGAGACGGGCGACAACCAGGACCTGGCCGAGATCCTGAACCGCAAGGTCAAGGCGCTGCGGGAACCCGCACAAATCGCGCAGGTGCAGCTGCGGCTCGGCGAACTGTACGAAACGCGGCTGGAAGCCTGGGACAAGGCCGGCGAGGTCTATCGCGCAGTTGTCGCGTACGATGCGCGCAGCCTGCTCGCGCTGCGTGGCCTGCAGCGGGTCTACGAAAAAGCCCAGAATTGGTCCGAGCTCGTTTCAGTGCTGGACCGCCAGCTCGACGTGGTCGACACAGAGCGCGCGCGTGTGGACGTGCTGCTCAGGATCGCGCGCATTCAAGAGGAACAGTTCCTGAAGGCCGACGTTGCGGCGGAGAAACTCGAGCGCGTGCTCGAGATCGATCCCTCCGAGGTGCAGGCGTACGAAGGTCTGGAACGTTGCTACCGCCGGCTCAAGCGCTGGAACGAATTCGTCAGCACCTGCGAGCGCCATATCGGTGAAGTGGCTGACGTCGCGGTCAAGGTGGACCTCTACGAACAGATTGCTCGAGTGCACTCCGACGAGCTCGAGGACCTGGACCGCGCCATCGACGCGTACCAGAGCATCGTGGATCTCGATGATGCCCGGCTGCCGGCGCTCGAAGCGTTGGCTCGCTTGCACGAAAAGCAGGGGGATACCGCGCGCAGTATCGACGTGATGGTACGTGTCGCCGATCTCACCGCGGACGGTGCCCAACGCGTCGACATGTACTACCGCATCGGCAAGGCGCTCGACGAAAAGTTGTCGGATCGTTCGCAAGCCCGCGAACGCTTCGAACTGGCGCTGGATCTCGATCCGAAGCACCTGCCGAGCTTGTCCGCGCTCCGCAGCATCGCTCAGGAGGACGCCGATTGGGACAGCGTCGCGCGGTACCTGGAGCAGGAGCAGAAGTGCACCGAGAGCTCGCGCGCGAAGGCTCGGCTCTTGGTCGAACTCGGCAAAGTTCAGGATCAGATGCTCGGGGAACACGCTGCGGCTATCAACGCCTACGAGCGGGCTATCCAGAGCGACAAGGAATGCGAGGACGCAGCGGCACCCTTGGTCGACGACTACGTCGCGACCGAGCGCTGGAACGACGCTGCGCCACTGGCGGAAATGCTGGTGCGCAAGGGCAAGGGCCGAGAGAAGACAGAGCAACTTGTGCTCAATCGGCAGCTCGGCAAGATTCAGGCGGCGCGGGGCAACCACGCGGAGGCTCTGAAGGCCTACCAGGCTGCGCACCAAATGGACGTCACCGACGCCGAGACAGTGCGTGGCCTAGCTGCCGTGTGCTTCCAGCTGCAGGATTGGCCGAGTGCGCTCAGCAATTACCAGAAGGTTCTCACCGCCCTCGGTGACGACGAGTCCGAGGAGAGGACTGAGGTCTACTACCGGCTTGGCCGAATCAAGCAAGCTCAGGAGCAGAGCAAGCAGGCGATTAACAATTTCGAGAAGGCGCTCAGCCTGGACTACGGCCATCGGCCGAGCCTCGACGCGATGATCGAGATCTACACCGCCGAAAGGGCCTGGGTGGACGTGGCGGCGTTCAAGCGCCGGGTGCTCGAGCAGGTGCTCAACGACGAAGAGCGTTTGCACATCCTCGTCAGCATCGCCGACGTGTGGGGCGACAAGCAAAAAGACGTGGCAAAAGCCATCCTTGCCTTGGAAGAAGCGCGCGAAATTCGCCCGCAGGACCACGTCCTCCTGCACAAATTGCTCGCGTTTTATCAGGAGTCCGGCGACTGGAGCCGGATGGTCGATACCCTCTCGGCGATCATGGAACTCGAGCAGGATCCGGCGAAGAAAGCCCGCTATTCCTACACGATGGCGCAGCTTTATCGCGACAAGATCCAGGACATGGAGCGTGCCGTCGAGTTGTTCAACGAGACGCTCGATCTGGCGCCCGACTTCCTCGAGGCCTTCGAACGCATCAACAAGATCCTGACGGCGGAACGCAACTGGAAGCAGCTCGAGCGCCAGTATCGCAAGATGATCCACCGCGTTGCCGGCAAGGGAAAAATCGACCTCGAGTTCAACCTGTGGCACCAGCTCGGCTTGATCTATCGCGATCGACTATCCAACGTGCAGCCGGCGCTAGAGGCCTTCAAGATGGCCTCGGCGCTGCGCCCCGAGGAAACGCAGGAACGCGTGATCCTGTCCGAGTTGTACGAGATGGCGGAGCAGAACGATGAAGCCATCGCGGAGCAGCGAGTGTTGCTCGAGCAGAAGCCGCTTTCGGTTTCGCCGTATCGTGCGCTGTATCGGCTCTATTCCAAGAAGCGTGCACTAGACGAGGCGTGGTGCGCCGCGGCGGCGCTGGTGTTCATGCAACAGGCCACGGCCGAGGAGCGCGCGCTCTACGAACAACACCGCGTCAAGGGCTTGCCTCAGGTGCGCGGGAGGCTGACCAACGAAATCTGGTCTCGTCATCTGCTCCACTCGGACGAGAACGTTTACATCTCAAAGATGTTCGAGATGATCACGCCCGCCGCGCTGCAGGCAAAGATCGCGATGTTGAAGGCCAAGAAGCAGCTGCCCGAGCTAGATAGACGCTGGCTGCAAGATCCGAACAACTCGACGGTGACCTTTGCCAAGACGTTCTTCTGGGCCGCCAAGGTCCTCGGCGTCCACGCCCCGGAGCTGTACGTGCGCGGCGAGGTGCCGGGATCGGTAATGGCGGTGCCTATGTTGCCGCCGGCCTCAATTGCGGGGCAGACCGTGCTCACGGGTTTCCAGCCGCTGGAGCTGACCTTCATCTGTGGCAAGCACCTCGCGTCGTATCGCGGTGAACACTACATCCGGACGCTGTTCCCGACTCAGGCAGAGCTCACCATCATGCTCTTCGCGGGCGTGATGTTGGCGGCGCCGAACACGCCGATGCCACCGGACATGGCGCAGCAAATCCGCATGACGGCGCAGGAGCTCGGCCGTTACATTCAGCCCGTCCAGCTCGAAGGCCTGCGTGCCGTCGTCAAGCGATTCATCGAAGAGGGCGCCAAGGCCAACATGAAGCGTTGGAA